>JBLMWS010000055.1:0-4144 GCA_050257355.1 Gemmatimonas sp. | reverse complement strand
GCGCGTCAGCAAGGTAATCATGACTGAATCCGGCCGGCAGCTTCTTGGCCTGGCTCTCCAGGAAGTCCACCGCCTGTCCAACGGTGACGCCGGGCATCGGCACGGCCTGGAAGGTGGCCGAGTTCAGCTGATTATAGTGAGTCAACGCATTGGGATCGGTCCCGGTCGCGATCGATACCACCGTCGACAGCGGCAGCTGCTGGCCGGTGGCGGTCGTGACATAGTAATTCCCGAGCGATTCCGGCGTCAGGCGCTTCACGCGCGGGACCTGCGGGATGACCTGATAGGAGCGGCCCTCGAGATTGAAGCGGTTGACATAATTGCCGCCGAGCAGGGTCGCCAGCGCACTGCCGATGTTCTGCATGGTAATGCCGAGGTCGCTCGCCTTCGAGCGGTCGACCTTGATGCGCACCACCGGCTGGTTGAACTCGAGATCGCTGTCGCTGACGATGAACAGTCCGCTCTTGCGCGCGGCCTCCTTGAGCTTCTGCATCTGTTCATAGACGGCCTGGAAGCCCTGGGTCGAGTTGATGACCATCTGCACGGGCAGGCCGCCCGGGCCGCCCGGCAGCGGCGGCAGGTTGAAAGCAAAGGCGTTGATACCTTCGATCTTGGACAGTTCCGCCTGCACCAGCGGCTTCAACGCGATCGACGAACGTTTGCGTTCGTCCCAGGGCTTCAGCAGCATGCCGGCGATGCCGCCCTGCGGACCGTTAATGCCGTTGAGCACGAAGCGCAGGTCGGTCTCGGGGAATTTCTGGAACGCCTTGTCGAGCTTGTCGCCGTAATAATCGAGGTAATCGATGTTGGCGTATTTCGGCGCCTTGGTCACGGCGAAGACGATGCCCTGGTCCTCCTCGGGCGCCAGCTCTTTCGAAGTGTGCATATAGAGGAAGCCGACCAGGCCGAGGATCGTCAGCGCGAAGAGACCGGTGACCGGGCGATAGTCCAGCGTGCGGTCGAGCCTGCGGCCGTACCAGCGGGTTATCGCACCGAACACCCTGTTCACGAGCTTTGCAAACCGCCCCTCCTCGGCGCTCTTGAGGAACACCGAGCACATCATCGGTGACAGCGTCAGCGCGATCACGCCCGAGACGATCACCGAGCCAGCGAGCGTGAAGGCGAATTCGCGGAACAGCGCGCCGGTCAACCCGCCGAGGAAGCCGATCGGCGCATAGACGGCGGCGAGCGTGATCGTCATCGAGATGACCGGCCCGACGATTTCGCGCGCGCCCTTCATGGCCGCCTGCACCGGCGCCAGGCCTTCTTCCAGGTGGCGATGGATGTTCTCGACGACGACGATCGCGTCATCGACCACGAGGCCGATCGCCAGCACCATGGCGAGCAACGTCAGCAGGTTGAAGGAGAACCCCAGTGCGAGCATCGCGCTGCAGACGCCGATCAACGACAACGGAATGGTGATGACGGGAATGACCACCGAGCGCAGCGATGCCAGGAACAGGAAGATCACCACCACCACGATCACCACGGCTTCGCCCAGCGTCTTCTCGACCTCGTCGATCGACGACTGGATGAACTTGGTGGAATCGTAGGCCACTTTCATCTTCAGCGAGGGCGGCAGATTGCGCTCGATCTCGGGAAATAGCGCGCGAACGCCTCTCACAATGTTCAGCGGGTTGCCTTGCGGGGTCGCCTGCACGCCGATGAAAATCGCATGCTCGCCGTTGAAGGCGACGCTCGCATCCGTGCTCTGCGCCGCGAGTTCGACGGTCGCGATATCCTCCATTCGCACGAAGCCGCCGTTCTTGGCCTTGACGATCATGCGCTTGAACTGGTCGACACTCTCCAGGTCGGTATTGGCCGAAACGTTGGAGACGATGTAGTAGCCCTTGGCCTGGCCCGCCGCGGCCTGGAAGTTGTTGGCGGCGATCGCGGCCGACACGTCGGCCGGCGACACGCCGCGCCCGGCCATCTTCACGGGATCGAGCCACAGCCGCATCGCAAACGTCTGGCCGCCCAGGATGTCAGCCGACGCCACGCCATCGACGGTCGACAGCACGGGTTGCACGACACGGGTCAGATAGTCGGAAATCGCGCTTCCCGTCAGTTCCTCGCTGGAGAAGCCGATATACATCACCGCCGTGGTCTGGCCGGTGGTCTTGGTGACGACCGGATCGTTGGATTCCTTCGGGATCAGGTATTTGACCGAGTTCACCTTGGCGAGCACTTCGGTCAGCGCCTGGTTCGGATCGAAATTGAGCTTGATGTAGACCTGGATCGTCGAGGTGCCGAGCACCGAGGACGACGTCATGTAGTCGACGCCCTCGGCCGAAGCGACGGCCTGTTCGATCGGGGTCGTGATAAAACCCTGGATCATGTCGGCGGACGCGCCCGGATAGACGGTCGTGATGTTGACGACGGTGTTCGATAGTTTCGGATATTGCCGGATCGGCAGGACGCTGGCCGCGCGCAGGCCAAGCAGTAGGATCAGCAGGCTGACCACCACCGACAATACCGGACGCTTGATGAAGATATCGGTCAAAGCCATCGCGACGGTCTCGTTCCCCTGAAAAACTCGCGCATGACCCGAAACAGGACGGGCCATGCTGCTCTTGCGCGCAGTCCCTTTGCGCGTCTTGCGCGCTGCTCAGTAACGCGGCGGCTGCGCCGGAATCGGCGGCGGCGGATCGGTCGAGATCGCAACGGCCGCGCCCGATTGCAGCTTGAGCTGACCGACGGCGACGACCCGATCACCCGGCTTCAAGCCCTTGAGGATCGCTGCACGACCGTTCATGCGGTCACCGGCCTGCACGAAGGTGCGCACCGCGGTCAGGCTGGTCTTGCCGTCTTTCTCCTTCTTCTCGGTGATCAGGAAGACGGAGTCTCCATATAGCGTATAGTCGACGGCAGTTTCCGGAACGGTGACCACCGGCGGCTTGTCCGGCAGCACGACCGTAGTCGTGACGAACATGCCGGGCTTCAGGATGTGATCCGGGTTGGCGATTGTTGCCTGCACGCGGATGTTGCGGGTGTCGGTGGCCACCTGCGGCTCGATGGTCGTGATCTTGCCTTCGAAAGTCCGGCCCGGATAGGCGTCGACGCCGAGGCGAACCGTTTGCCCGACTTTCAGTTGGCCGCTGTCCTTCTCGGGCACCGTGAAGTTGGCATAGAGCTCGGACAGGTCGGTCAGCGACACGATCGCAGTCCCGGCAGTGAGGTACTGCCCAACCTCGACGTGGCGAACGCCGAGTTCGCCGTCGAACGGCGCCCGCACCAGCTTCTGCGAAATGATCGCTTCCGTTTTGGCGATGCCTGCGAGCGCCTGGTCATAGGCAGCCTGCGCCTGGTCGACGGTCGCCTGCGGACCGAACTGGCGCTCGGCGAGCTGCTTGGCGCGATCCAGCGAAAGCCGCGCCACCGTGGCCTGCGCCTTGTAGTTGGCAAGGTCGCCCTGGTCGGGCCCATCGAACAGCTGCACCAGCGGCGTGCCCGACGTCACATGCGCTCCCGGCGTAAACATGATCTGCGTGACGCGGCCGCTGACATCGGAGGTCACATTGACCTGATGCACGGCCGCGAGCTCACCCACGGCAGTCAGCAGGTTCGGTATCACCTCCGACTTCGCCTCGGCCACCGAAACGCTGAACGGGGGCGGCTTATTGTTGGCGAAGAACTGCGCGATCATGTGGCTGCGGAAGGCATTGAAGCCGACCAGTCCGCCGACGAGCAGCAGCAGCAGCAAACCGACAATCGCAAACCAGCGCACCATCCGTACCGGCCGGGCGCGCGGCTTCTCCTCGATCGGCTTGCCGGAGATTTTGGATTCAGTCGCGATATTCATGGCTTATGCGCTTTCTGCAATCGCCGATTGAGCCGCTTCCGGCTCCAACGAGCGGTCCAAATGAGTGGCAATTGCGGCCTGGTTAAGTCCTACTCCCCTGAGGAGAAATTCGCAGAGCTGGCGCTCCAGTCCATCGGCATCGCCGTAGGCGAGGCAGGGTATGGCAGGAAGCTCCATCAGCGCCGCCGACAGCACGGTGTGGTGGGCGAACCAGAACAGACTGAGCGGCTCGGCCCCGACACGGGCGGCGTCGCCCGCCGCAATGGCACGCTCCAGCGACGCAACGAACACTCCACCGATCAGTTTCTCGATCTTGGCATAGACCAGCCGGGCAAATTCCCC
>JBLMWS010000054.1:0-3346 GCA_050257355.1 Gemmatimonas sp. | reverse complement strand
GGCTGTCCGGCGGCAAGCCCGCCGGTTTCAAGATGTGTATCGGCCATCCCTGGGAATTCCTGGCGATCTGCAAGGCGATGCGCGAGACCGGCATCTATCCGGATTTCATCGTCGTCGACGGCAATGAGGGCGGTACCGGCGCGGCGCCGCTGGAGTTCATGGACCATCTGGGCATGCCGATGCGCGAGGGCGTCAGCTTCGTTCACAATGCGCTGGTCGGCATCAATGCGCGCGACCGCATCAAGCTCGGCGCCTCCGGCAAGATCGCAACCGCCTTCGATATGGCGCGCGCGATGGCGATCGGCGCCGACTGGTGCAATTCCGCGCGCGGCTTCATGTTTGCGCTCGGCTGCATCCAATCCTTGAGTTGCCACACCGACCGTTGTCCGACCGGCGTCACCACGCAGGACCCGACCCGCAATCGCGCGCTCTACGTCCCGCACAAGATCGACCGCGTCTATAATTATCACCACGCGACCCTGCTGGCGTTGGCCGAATTGCTCGCCGCCGCCGGTCTCGAACATCCCAAGGAGCTGCGGCCGATTCATTTCTCGCAGCGCAGCTCGACGACGGAAGTATCCTCCTTCGCCAAACTCTATCCGTCGCTGCGTCCGGGCGAACTGCTCGACGGCACCGACGATCCGCGCTTTCGCGATGCCTGGGCGATGGCCCGGCCCGAATCGTTTGCGCCGGCATTGTGAGGCACCGCAGGGCTCATAGCTGAATGCCGAAGCGCGCCAGGGCCCAGGCCGTGACCAGGTAGAGAACGAAAGTCAGAAGGCAGCCGGCACCGAGTGCGGGCCAGAAGCCGATGCCGCCGCGCAAGAGTGCCGGCACCAGCAGGAACATCGGCAGCGACGGCAGCACATACCAGAATGTCGTCTCCAACTGCGAGGCGATCCGGGCTTCGTCGCCGGTGTCGCGCCACAGCCAGATCACGGCCATGATCGAAATCAGCGGCAGCGATGCGACCAGCGCGCCAAACGCGGTGCTGCGCCTGGCGACCTCGGAAACCACGGCGATGATCAATCCCGAAAGTGCCGCTTTGAAGATGAAGTACAGCATCCCTGCCTCCATGAGCACCGCGCCATTGGCGCGCTGCTGGCCGCCCTGTTTCTATAACCCGGCTCGCTGCGGCGTCATGATCCGCCGCAATATTTTACGGCGCGGGAAGTGGTCCTCGCCTGCCGATGCATTCTCTTGCTGACAGCTCAGTCTGCCGGGCCGTTCAAACGCAATTGAGAGGCGCCGTTTTGGGGAACCCGCTTTCCGATTGACAAGCAAGCTCCCTTTGGCAGTATCCGCGGCCTGGGGACAGCGATCTCCCCACGAGGCGACATGCCGAAGTATCGCGTCCGGTTTCGACAAAGGACGCCGCATGTTTGCCGTTGACCTCCCAAGCCGCATTGAACGCGCTCGCCCGACCTCGGGGGCCTACCTGCTTGCCTTGGTGCCGATGGTCGGCAAGGGCGCGGCGGCTTTCTCGGCCGCGCAGCTCCGGTCCGGAAGAATGCGCTTGCGGCGCACGCTATTGCCATTGGTTGCCGGCCTATGCGCAATTGCAGCTGGTCCTGCCGTCCTCGCGGCGGATACCGCGGGCGACGGCAAAGCTCAATCCTGCCTTGCTTGCCACGGCGAAAGCGGCATCTCGCAGACTGACAAGACACCGTCACTGGCGGGGCAGCCCGATCAATTCCTGCAATGGCAGTTGGTGTTCTTCCGCAGCGGTGCCCGCAAGAGCGAGGTCATGGCGCCGATCACGGAGCAGTTGAGCAATGAGGACATTCGCGATCTCGCTGGCTATTTCAGCTCTCTCAGACCGCCGAATGCTGCCGGCAAAGCGCCTGACGACCGGCCCGATTTGACGGCGGCGGGCAAGAGAGCTGTCTCCGTTGGAAGATGCACGTCATGTCATGGCGACAATTTCGCCGGCAGCAAGGCGGTCGCGCGCATTGCCGGGCAGCGCGAGGATTACATCGTGAAGGCGCTGCATGATTACAAGTCCGGCGCGCGCGTCGGCGGTGGCGTCGCCGCCATGGCGGACGTGGCTTATTCGCTGAGCGACGCGGACATATTGGCGTTGGCTCACTTCTTGTCGCGTCTCTGAAGTTGGTGCATTACGGACGAACGGCATGACCGCCGAAGCGGTAATGGCAAGCGAAATCAGGCATTGGATGCTCGGCAGGCCGTCCAGCACGAAGCTGCTCTATGCCGCGCGCGCCATTCGCGGATTAGCCGATGGTTTTGCCGTCATCATCCTACCGGCCTATTTGACGGAACTGGGCTTCACGCCGTTTCAGGTCGGCATCGTCGCAACTGCGGCCCTGCTCGGCACGGCGGTGATGACGCTTGGCGTCGGCTATCTCGCCTCGCGTCATGACCTCCGCAACCTGCTGTTGGTCGGCGCAGGGGTGATGAGTGCAACCGGCGCGGTATTTGCAACCATCGGCTCTGCGGGAGTGGCCCTGCTTCCGCTCTTTGCCTCCATCGCATTCGTCGGCACCGCGAATCCCTCCTCCGGCGATATCGGCATCTTCGTCCCGCTCGATCATGCCATGCTGGCACGAGATGCGACCGACGTCGACCGCACCCGGGTCTTTGCGCGATATAGTCTGGTCGGTGGGTTGTCGGCTGCTGTCGGCGCGTTGGGCGCAACCATGCCGAGTTTGCTGACGGCAACCGGCATGGGCCGGCTCGCCGCACTGCAGGCGATGTTCTACTTGTATGGTTTGCTGGGCCTGGTCGCGCTCGCTGTGTACCGGCGGCTTCCGCAGCTCCAAACTCCGACCGCGGACGAACAACACGTCCAGCCTCCGCTTGGTCCCTCGCGCGGCATTGTCTACCGGCTCGCCGCATTGTTCAGCCTGGATGCGTTCGCCGGCGGCTTCGCCGTTCAATCTCTCGTCGCACTTTGGCTCTTCGAGCGCTTTGATATGTCGCTCGGCGCGGCGAGCGTGTTCTTTTTCTGGTCAAACACGCTCGCCGCTTTTTCCTTTCCCGTCGCTGCCCGGCTCGCGAAGCGCCTTGGGCTCGTCAACACCATGGTCTTCACCCACATTCCGTCGAGCGTCTGCCTGATCCTGGCGGCGTTCCTTCCCGACCTGACCGGTGTGCTGACCTTGCTGTTGATCCGTGCCGCGTTGTCGCAGATGGATGTACCGACGCGGACTTCCTACGTGATGGCGATTGTCCGGCCTGCGGAGCGTCCGGCCGCGGCCAGCGTGACTGCGGTGCCTCGCAGTCTCGCCTCCTCGATCAGCCCGACACTCGCCGGTGCCCTGCTCTCGACCGCCTTCTCCGGCCTGCCGCTTGTCATCTGCGGTGCGCTGAAGATCGTCTATGACGT
>JBLMWS010000053.1:0-20173 GCA_050257355.1 Gemmatimonas sp. | reverse complement strand
CGCAAGCCCTTCAGGTTCAAGGCTATCCTGACCCGGTAGGACGCGCTGCTACGGAAATAGCCATGCAGCTTCATCGGAACCTCCCCGCTTCCCTTATGGTTGCAATTGACGCAATCTATATTGTCAGTATGCTGTCAATCAAGGAAGCAAATCGATCGGGAGGCCGTCCATGGAAATCGTGGCGAAGACGCCGGAACGTGAGGCGTTTTACAAGAAGATCGACGGCGAGAACCTGTCCGCGCTTTGGAACGTGATGGGCGACTTGATCACGGCCGAGCCGAAGAGCGCCTGCCGGCCGCATTTGTGGAAGTTCGACGCCATCCGCTCTTACATGATGGAAGCGGGCAAGCTGATCACGGCGAAGGAAGCAGAGCGGCGGGTCCTGGTCCTGGAAAATCCCGGCCTGCGCGGCCAGTCCAAGGTGACGACCTCGCTGTTTGCCGGCATCCAGATGGTGATCCCCGGTGACGTTGCGCCCGCGCACCGGCACAGCCAATCGGCGCTGCGTTTCATCCTCGAAGGCAAGGGCGCCTTCACCGCGGTCGACGGCGAAAAGACTGTCATGGAGCCCGGCGACTTCGTCATCACGCCGTCGATGACCTGGCACGACCACGGCAACGAGACCAGCGAGCCGATGTTCTGGCTTGACGGGCTCGACATTCCCATGGTGCAGTTCTTCGACGCCTCCTTTGCCGAGGGCGCCACCGAGGACCGGCAGAAGATCACCAAGCCCGCCGGCGATAGTTTTGCGCGCTACGGCCGCAACCTGCTGCCCGTCGACGAGAAGCGGAGCTCAAGAACCTCGCCGATCTTCAATTATCCCTACAGCTACACACGCGAAGCGCTGGAGCAGGCGCGCAAGCGCAGCGAGTGGGATGCCTGCCACGGGTTGAAGCTGAAATTCTCCAATCCCGAGACCGGCGACTTCGCCATGCCCACGATCGGCACCTTCATCCAGCTCCTGCCGAAGGGATTTACGACTGCACGCTACCGTTCGACCGATGCGACCGTGTTCACGGCAATCGAAGGCAAGGGCCGCACGCGGATCGGCGAGCACAGTTTTGAGTGGGGCCCGCGCGACCTCTTCGTGGTGCCGAGCTGGCACTGGGTCACGCACGAAGCCGACGAGGACGCGGTGCTGTTTTCGTTTTCCGATCGCCCGGTGCAGCAGAAGCTGGATCTGTTCCGGGAAGATCGGGGGAACGCGTAGGGTTTGCCGCTCTCGTTCCGGGGCGGTCCGCAGGACGAACCCGGAAATCTCGAGGTTCCGGGTTCGCCTCTGGCGAGGCGTTCCGGAAACGACGGGGCAACCTACCGCCAATGCAAGAGCCGCGCTTCCATGAAGCCGATCAGCTTGCCGACGGCAAGGCCGAACAGCGACAGGATCACGACGCCGGCCAGCAGCTGATCGGTCTGCATCAGATTGCCGGCCTGCAGCACGAAGGCGCCGATGCCATAGTCGGCACCGATCATCTCGGCGCTGACCACGAGCAGCAGCGCGATCGACGCGGTGATGCGGAAGCCGGCGAGAATCGAGGGGAGCGCGCCCGGCCAGATCACCCGGCGCACGATGGTCCAAAAAGGCACGTCGAAGCTCTGCGCCATCCGGATCAGGTTGCGCGGTACGGCATCGACGCCGCTATAGACCGAAATCGCGGTCGAGAAGAACACGCCGAGCGCAATGGTCGCGATCTTCGGTTCCTCGCCGATCCCGAGCCACAGGATCAGAAGCGGCAACAGCGCGATCTTCGGGATCGGAAACAGCGCCGAGATGAAGGTGATGCCGATGCTGCGAGCGAGCGTCGACAGCCCGATCGCGAAGCCGACGGCAATACCCGCCGCCGTGCCGAACAGCCAGCCGATGCCGATCCGCATCACCGAATAGGAAAGGTGGTGCCACAGTGCCCCTGACAGCGCGAGCCGAGCGATGGCGCGGCCGATCGCCAGCGGCGTCGGCAGGAATAGCGGATTGACGAGCCCCGCGGCGCCTGCGAGCTGCCAGAGGACGATAATCAGGAACAGCGCCATCCAGCCCGCATAACGACTCGTTCCCGGCACGAAACCGGCGCCGCGAAACTGCACCGGCCTGGTTTCGACTGTCGTGCCATTTGGTGCCTCGGCCGGCGGCATCGTGCGCTCAAGCATCCTGCACCTCGCGCTCGGCATCGATCGCTTCGTTGCGAATCAGCGACCACAGGTCTGTTTGCAACGCGAGCAGTTCGCCGCGCATCTCGATGCCGCCACGCTCGCTCCGCGTCATGGGCATCGTGACGACCTCACGGATGCGACCAGGACGGCGCGACAGCACCACGATACGGTCGGCCAGCCGCACGGCCTCCTCGAGATTATGCGTGACATAGACCGCGCCGATGGCGCCATCCGCGAGCAGGCGAACGAAGTCCTCCATCAACAGCTCGCGCGTCTGCGAATCCAGCGCCGACAGCGGCTCGTCCATCAACAGCATCGCGGGCCTGACCGCGAGTGCACGCGCAATGCCGACGCGCTGGCGCACGCCACCCGAGAGCTGCTTCGGATAGGCGGTGCGAAACTCCGTCAATCCGGTGCGGCGCAGGGCGTCGTCGACCAGGGCGCGGCGCTCGACAACGGAGAGCGCCGTATGCAGCAACGGAAACTCGACGTTGGATGCCACCGTGCTCCAAGGCAACAGTGCAAAATCCTGGAATACGAAGGTCAGCGGATTGAAGCTGTCGGCCGGCGGCGCGCCGCGCAATTCGGCCGCACCCTTCGTTGGCTGCAGCAGCCCGCCCAGAATCGAGAGCAGCGTGCTCTTGCCGCAGCCGGACGGCCCGACGACCGCTACCACCTCGCCTGCGCCCACCGTGAAGGATACGTCGTCGAGCACGTCGAGCGCGCCGAAGCGATGGGAAATATGGTTGGCGATCAGGTCCATTTATACGCTCGGTCTCTGTGCCGTCACCTTGAGGAGGCCGCGGCGCGGCCGTCTCGAAAGGGGACGGCCCGGATGGCGACAGCGGGGCCGTTCATCCTTCAAGGCTCGCTCTCGCGAGCACCTCAGGATGACGGAGATGGAAAGACACCTGCGGCAACATATCAATCCGCCTTCACGAAATCTTTCGCGATGATGCTCTCCGCATCGAAGCCCTTGTCGACAAACCCCTGCGCCTGCAGCCATTTGATCTGGTTGTCGACGTTCTTGACGTCGAGCTTGCCGTCGGGATCGATATAGGCGCAATTGCCGACCACCTGCTCGACCGGCAGGTTGGTATATTTGGCGATGATCTCGAGCAGCGGCTTCGTCTGCTCGTTGAGCTCTGCCTTGCCGTCCTTCACGGACGACAGAACAACGTCGTGATATTCGCGATCGGCGCGCTCCAGCGCCGCCAGCAGTTTGGTCACCAGCGCCTTGTTGGCGAGCGTCTTGGGCGACGCGAAGACCGCGCCCAACTGCCACGGCGTCTCGTCGCCGACCCAGCCCAACAGCTTGGCATCGCCGCTGTCCATCAGCTTGCGTGCGGTGGAGACCGGCAGCAACGCGGCATCGACCGTCTCGCCCTTCAATGCCGCCGCGGCATTCGACAGCGACTGCAGCGGCACGATTTTCACGTCCGAGAGCTTGAAACCATATTTGTCCGCAAGCAGCCCGAGCGAATAATGAAAGCTGGAGCCGACCTGCGTCACCGCAACCCGCTTGCCGGCAAGATCCTTCGGCGTCTTCAGTCCCGCGGCATAGGCCTTCTTGCTGGCGAAATAGCCAATCAAGGGATAGCCCGGCCGTTCGCGGCTCATCCCGCCGATGACCTTCAGCGTGCCCTTGCCCGCGAGATTGTAGAGCCCGGCGGTGAACGCGGTGATTCCGAAATCCACATCGCCCGACGTGGTCGCAACCGCGATCGGCTGCGCCGCATCGAAGAACTTCAGCTGGACGTTCAACCCGGCGTCGCGAAAATAACCCTTATCCTCCGCGATGAAGACTGGCGCCGATGACGACAGCCGCAACACGCCGATCGTCGCCTTGAGCGCGTCCTCGGCGCTCGCGACCGCGCCGCTCGCCAATACCAAAAGGCCCGCGAGCGCGGCCTGCGCAAATGCCTTCATCCGGCTTCCTCCGTCCGATCTTCACAGTCCCTCGGGCACCGCCTGGTCGCGCCCGATGAAGGCGCCTTCCCGCTTGAGTGCCTGTTGCAGCTTCTCTACCGCAATCGCGCGCGGGAGCGTATTGCCTGACAGCGCCAGGCTCGCAGCCAGCCCCGCCGCCTCGCCCATCGCAAAGCAGGCGCCGGAGACCCGCGCCGCGGATTGGCCTTCATGGGTCATCGAACCGCAGCGCCCGGCGACCAGGAGGTTGTCGACCTTTTCAGGCACCAGCATCCGGTACGGTAGTTCATTGAAGCCGCGCGATTCCGGAATCGGCGGAAATTTGAAGATCACATCCCCGGGAGCATGGACCTCCATCGGCCAGCCACTGACGCCGATGGAATCGTCGAACGACGCGCAGCTCAGCACATCTTCGCCGCTGAGCTGATAGGCGCCGACGACCCGGCGGGTCTCACGAATCCCAAGCTGCGGCGGCAGATCGATGATGTAGGAATTCTCGAAGCCGGGCAGCGTCCGCAGGAACGCGAACGCATCCAACGCCTGGCGCCGGCCCTCGATCTCGCCGCGCGTGAGGTCATCCGGATCGACGCCGTTGATCGCGGCCCCATCCTGGCGCGCAAGCTGCGTAAAGTTCACGCGCCATTCGACCGCATGGCGCTGCGGCCGTACGATTGCGCCCTTGCGCGGAAATTTGTGCGTGCCCTTCGCGACCGCGGCTTCCATCGCCTGCGGAATGGTACGCCAGGCCTCACCCGCGCGATCGGGATCGATGCCGTTGAGGCGGAACATCATCGAGGGATAGAGCATGCGTCCTTCACCGTCGCCGAGCTCGAACGGTGCACCCGCCCACGCCGCCAGATCGCCGTCGCCCGAACAATCGATGAAGATGCCGGCAAGCACCGCCTGCCGGCCGGCCTTGGTCTCGACCAGCAGCGCGTCGATGCGGCTCTCGCCGTCCATGATCACGCCCGCGCCGAGCGCATGGAAGAGAATGTCCACCTTGTGCGCGGCCAGCAATTCGTCGGCCGCGATCTTATACGCCGCGGTGTCGTAGGCCTGGGCCAGGATCTTGCCGAGCACCAAATGCGGCGCGTTCAATCCGCCGAGCCGGTCGATACGCGCGAGCAGTTCGGAGGCGACGCCTTGCACCAGGCGCCGCATCTCGCCATGCACATTGGCATGCAGCCCGCAGAAATTGGTGACGCCGGCCGCCGTGCCCATGCCGCCCAGAAAGCCGTAGCGCTCGACCAGCAGCGTGCGGCGGCCCGCACGCGCCGCGGCGACGGCGGCCGCAATTCCCGCGGGCCCGCCGCCGAGAACGGCGACCTCGTATTCGCCATAGACCGGCACCTTGCGGGCCGGCTCTTCAATCGATTGATGAAGCAAGTTCAGGTACCCGGATGTGAGGCCCCATCATACCCGGCTCCGGTGGTTTGACCACCCCGGACGGCGCGAAGCACTCACATCGGATCGTCGAGCCCGCTGCAGACCGCCCCTGGCGTGGATTGGCGGACATCAGCGTTTCCTTTGTTCGAGACTTCGTTCGATATGTGCTGCGGCCGGATTGCGCAATATGCCGCGATGGCGGATCGCGAGCTATCCCGTTTTGCCATGCCTGCGGCGCGCCTGACCGGTTGCGCCGCGCCGGCGCGTCGTGGAAACTGCGGGACCAACCTTTCGGGGCATTGCATCGCGATGCGTATCTGCATTTTCGGCGCGGGCGCCGTCGGCAGTCATTTTGCAGTGCGCCTTGCGCTGGCGGGCCATCAGGTCGCCTGCGTCATGCGCGGGCCGCATCTTGCCGCGGTAAAGGCGAACGGCCTTGCCTTGCGCGTCGGCGATGCCGAGCTTCGCGCCGAGGTCGATGCGTCCGATGACCCGGCGATGCTCGGGCCCCAGGATCTCGTGGTCAGCACATTGAAAGCAACCGCCGTCGGCAGCCTCGCCGACGGCTTGCGCCCCCTGCTGGACAATGAGACGCCGATCGTGCTGGCGCAGAACGGCATTCCGTGGTGGTACGATATTGGACTGCGTATCGATCATCCGCAGCCGCCCGACCTTTCGTTCCTCGATCCGGGTGGTCGCCTGCGCGCGGCGATCGAGCGACAGCGCATCATCGGCGGGGTGATCTTCTCATCCAATGAGGTGATCGCGCCGGGCGTGGTCGAAAACCTCTCGCCCGACCGCAATCGACTTCTGATCGGCGAATGCGACGACCGCGCCAGCGAGCGCATCGCGGAGCTGCGCTGGGTACTGGAAACCTCGGCGATCGAGTCGCCGCCGGTCGCAGAGATCAGAGAGGCGATCTGGTCGAAGCTTCTCACCAATATGTCACTGTCAGTGCTGTGTCTCTTGACCGGACAGACCGCGCGCGCGGTGCGCGACGACCCGGCGATGCAGGACGTGATCCCGCGTCTGCTGGATGAAGCCAATGCGATTGCCCAGCATTATATCCCGCACGTCAAGCGCATCTCGCGGAGCGGACCCGCGCCCAACCACAAGCCGTCCATCCTGCAGGATTACGAGCTCGGCCGTCCGATGGAAATCGACGCACTGGTGCGGGCGCCCGCCGCCTTCGCCAGGGCAGCGGGTCTGTCAACGCCCATGCTCGATCTTGTTGCTGCGCTTGCCATCCAGAAGGCGCGCGACAAGGGGCTGTATCAGGCCTGAGAGCGGTCGGTTTAAGCGAATCGGGAGGACCCCGCCCAGCCTCCGCGGTCATTGCGGGCGCAAGCGATGCGTGGGCGCGCCTAGACGATCGCCGCCGCGAGCTCGGTCATGCTGGGCACCAGAATGTCCGGCTGATGCGGTGTTTCGCCGAACGGACGGCGGCGCCGGTCGATGAACGCGGTGCGCATCCCGGCAGATTTCGCGCCGATGCAATCGAAGGCATGGTTGGCGACGAACAGGATCTGATCCATCTTCAAGCCCAGCAGTTCCGCGGCCTTGGTGTAGGTCGCCACATGCGGCTTGAACGAGCCCGCTTCCGCCACCGAGATCACGCGGTCGAACGCGATGCCGTGATAGCTTTTCGCGGTCTCCAGCATGTCGGGATCGCCGTTGGAGAGCACCACCAGCTTGTATTTCGCATGCAGCCGCTCCAGCGCCACAGGCACCTCCGGAAACGGCTTCAGCTTTTCGATCTCGCCGACGAGATAGCGCACCTCCTCCTTGGTATGGCTGATGCCGGCGCGATCCATGACATGGGCCACCGCGCGATGCCCGATCTCGCGATAGGGCGTGTGCTCGCGATGCAAGAGCGCATCGATCATCGAGTTCTCGAAATGCGTGCGCCGCCACCAGGTCACGAACGCATTGGGATCGCCGCTCCACCCCTTCTTCTTCAGGAACGGTGCGGCAATCGCGGTGAGGCCGCCCTGCATGTCGACCACAGTACCATATTGGTCGAACATGCAGACTTTGACGTTCTTCTTTATGTCGTCGATGTAATTTGCAACGTCATCATGGGGCATGCGACCCCCTCCCGCCGTTACAGCGCCTCTAATCCCAAACGGCGAAACAGCTTTCTGTCCGCAGCATCCTCCGGATTGCCGGCGGTGAGCAGCGTGTCGCCGACGAAGATCGAATTGGCGCCGGCAAAGAAGCACAGCGCCTGCATCTCGTCGCTCATTGCCGTGCGCCCTGCCGACAGCCGCACATAGGACCTCGGCATCATGATGCGCGCCAGCGCGACGATGCGGACGAAATCGAGCGAGTCGACCGGCGCGGACTTTGCCAGCGGCGTGCCCGGAATCGGAATCAGCTTGTTGATGGTCACGCTTTCCGGCGGCGTGGAGAGATTGGCCAGCGTGACCAGCATGTCCACGCGGTCGTTTTCGGTCTCCCCCAGGCCCAAAATGCCGCCGCAGCACACTTTCATGCCGGACTGCCGGACGTTTTCCAGCGTCTCCAGGCGGTCGGCGTAAGTGCGGGTGGAGACCACGTTGGGATAATGGCGCTCCGACGTATCGATGTTGTGATTGTAGTAATCGAGCCCGGCGTCGGCGAGGCGATCCGCCTGCGCGCGGTCGAGCATGCCCAACGTCATGCAGGTCTCGAGCCCCAGCTCCTTCACCGCACCGATGATCTCGACGACCGCATCCATGTCGCGTGCCTTCGGATTACGCCAGGCCGCGCCCATGCAATAGCGCGTCGCGCCGCCCTCCTTGGCCTTGCGCGCCTCGGCGAGAATCGTGTCCACGTCCATCAACTTCGATGCAGCAAGCCCCGTCGCATGATGGGACGATTGGCTGCAATAGCCGCAATCCTCGGGGCAGCCGCCGGTCTTGATGTTGAGCAGCCGGCTCAGCTGCACGCGATTGGGATCGAAATGCTGGCGATGAACGGTCTGCGCGCTAAACAGGAGATCGTTGAAGGGCTCGCGATAAACAGCCCAGGCCGCATCGCTGGTCCATCGCTGCGGCTTGATCGGCGATGCCGTCTGTGCCGCTTCATCCCGTACGTCAAGCATTCATCTTCTCCAACGACTTTTCCCTGCCTATCAGCAGGGCACGGCTGATTGCCGGACCAGCAGCCTCTCGCGGCATTACGCAAGAGTTGATCGCCGGGTCAATGCTCCGCCGCGATTTTCTCGCTCCACGCCGCAAACGCGTCCAGCACCTCATCCATGACTTCGGCGTCGGTGCGTCCCGAACGCGCCGGCACATGGAAGGAATGGTCCGCCCCGTCGATCGTGTGCAGCGAAGCACGCCGCCCAAGCCCGTCGATCATCGCTCTTAGCAGATCGAGCTCCGCAAGCTTGTCGCGCGTGCCCTGCAGAAACAGCATGGGAATATGAACATCGGCCAGGTGCGCGGCGCGCTCGCGAGACGGCTGGCCGGCAGGGTGGAGCGGAAAGCCGAAGAAGGCCAAGCCGAGCACGCCGGGCAGCACATGCTTGGCTTGGGCCTGCGAGGTCATGCGCCCGCCAAAGGATTTGCCGCCGGCAAACAGCGGCAGTCCCGGGCAGGCGGCCGCCGCCGCGTCAACGGCAGCGCGCACCGTCGCCTGCGCCAGCGCGGGCGGATCAGGCCGCTTGCCGGCTTTTTCCATATAGGGGAATTGATAGCGCAGCGTCGCGATGTTGCGGGCGGCAAGGCCTGCCGCAACGGCATGCATGAAAGGATGTGTCATGCCGGCGCCGGCACCATGGGCAAAGGCAAAACAGGCGCGCGGATGGATGGGCCGCGTCAGCAGCGCGGAAACGGATCCCGAATGGCCGATGTCGACGGTGAGCTGCTCGTTCATGCAGCCCAGGATATCAGAACAGCAGCACGCCGTCGTCGGCCTCGCTCTCGGTGACGGCCTGCGGCGGCGCTTTGGACACAAGACCAAGACCACGCAGGAATTCGCGGTGCACCTCGCGTTCGCGCTCCATGGTGTAGCCCGCGAACAACTCGCCGAACACGGCTTCGTCGCTTGCGGAGAATGGCATCTCTTGCGCCGTGATCGCGATTGCCTCGAGCCGGGTTGCGACAGACGGCAGCGACGCGGCGCTCTTGCCGAGCTCGGCCATCAGACTCGAGGCCGACGTCATCAGCCCCTCGAATTCGGCACCCGCTTCGCCGAGCCGGCTGATCAGGCCACCGAGCCGATCGTTGCCTGCTTCGACCTGCCGCAGCGCGTGCAGGATCGACGGCTCGAGCCTCGCCAGTTGCGCGGGATCGCCGTGGATACGTAGCGAGCGCAGTTCGTTTGCCGATTTTTCGATGTCGTCGAGCGTGGGCTTCAGGCGCGCCGCGCCTGCGGAAACATGGTCGGCGGTCGTCTTGAGTTCATTGGCGATCACGACGAAGGCATTGCCCTTGCTGCCGAGATGTCCGGCCTTCAGCGAAGCGTTCATGCCGATCAGGGTGATGTCGACCACGGCTTCCGATAGACCCGCGATCGCATGACGAAACTTTCCGAGCGTATCCTCGACCAGCGAGAGCGCATCATCGACCGACTTGCCGGCACTCTCGCAGCTCGCAATCAGTGTCGAAGCCTGCGCCAGAATCTCCTTGATGCGTGCAAGGAATGAGGAGGAATCACTGCTCTCTCCGCCGTGCAGCGAGCGCCCTTGACCGACGATCGTTGCCGCATCGGCCAGAATCGCCGACAAGGCGCGCACGATCTCGCCGATATCCGCATCCAGTTCGCGATGGGCGTCGTTCAGCTGCATCGCCTGCAACCGATACAACGGAGCCGCACTCGGCGACGGATCGCCGGCAAGAGCGAGACCTGAGCCGATATGCTCCAGGCGCTGTCGCGTGCTGTCGCCCGCCTGCAACGAAATGATCGAGCGTCCGACCGCCTCGGCGATCCTCCTCGTGCTCGAGCCCGCGAGTTCGGCCAGATGAGCGCTCTTGCTCCGCTGCTCCTGCATGCCGGAATAGGCCGAGATCAGGTCGTGGGCTGCCGAGAGCAGCTGGGCCTGATAACGCTGTTCGAAATCCTTCTGCCGGCCGAGTGCGGCAGCGATCGCCTTGGACAGGAGATCCTGATCGCGCGCGGAAGCCTCGAGCGATTGCTGCACGGCCTTGGCAAGCTCGTAGGCCTCTTGCGTGAAAGCGAGGAAATTTTCGCGATCCTGCGCCAGCGAAGCCGCTTCGATCCTGGCGCTACGCGCGATGATCGAGATCATCTGAATGTGCTTGAACAACGGCTTGAGCAGCTCGGACGCCTCGACGGCGGCCGCACCGAGACGACTCAATAGGGCGCTCTCGGCCGGCAGCGCTTCCGCCAGGCCCTGCAGCCGCTTTGCCACCTCTCGAAGGGCATCCGAGGCGCCTTCGATCTGCGCGCCGGACAGCTCGACGGAGAGCGCGGTCAGCGCCTGGGTCAAATCCTGAAAGATCGCATGGCCGCGACCAAGCCGGTCGCCTGCGCTGGCGAAGGCTTCTTCGATGCGCGACGAGACGTGCTCGATCGAACCGAGCGCAGTGTTGATCGCGTCAGGCTGAGCGGGCCCCGACATCGCCTGCTAATCCGCCAGAGCGGGCTGTCCCGCCTGGTACCAAAGCATGATCTCGCGCGGAATCTGACTGAGCGGGATGACTTTTTCCGCTGCGCCCAGCGCGATCGCCTCTTTCGGCATGCCGAAGACCACGCAGCTCTCTTCATCCTGCGCTCGTGTCGCGCTGCCGAGCTTGCGCATCTCGAGGAGCCCGCGCGCGCCGTCGTCGCCCATGCCGGTCATGATGATGCCGAGCGCGTTGCGGCCGGCATATTGCGCGGCGGAGCGGAACAGCACGTCCGCGGATGGCCGGTGCCGCGAGACCGGCGGTCCGTTCTTGATCGCGATGTGATAGCGCAGGCCGGTACGCTGCAGCAGCATGTGCCGGGCGCCCGGCGCGATATAGGCGCACCCAGGCTGCACCGGTTCGCCGTCTTCCGCCTCCTTCACATTGATCTGGCAGACGCCGTTGAGCCGGCGCGCGAACGCCGCCGTGAACCCCTGGGGCATGTGCTGCACGATCAGAATGCCCGGACAATGCGGCGGCAACACCTCGAGCACATCGTTCAAGGCCTCGGTCCCGCCGGTCGAGACGCCGATGCAGACGATGCGCTCCGTGACCGGCCGCGACCGCCCCTGCACCGGCGGCGGCATGATGGCGTCGGCCGTAAGCTTCTTCTCCACCGGCGTGCGCCGCACCAGCCGCGGGCGCACCCGGGCGCGGGCCGCCGATTTGACGGCATCGCGCAAGCGCCCCGAGGATTCGAGCAGCGCCTGGCGGGTATCGATGCGCGGCTTGGAAACGATGTCGACCGCTCCCGCCTCGAAGGCCTGGAACATCAGGTCGGAGCCTTCCTCCGTCAGCGAGGAGCAGATGATGACGGGAATGGGATGCTGCGTCATGATCTTGCGCAGAAAGGTGATGCCGTCCATGCGCGGCATTTCGATGTCGAGCAGAATGACGTCGGGCAGCTCGTTCTGCAGCCGGCGGGCGGCGGCGTAAGGATCCGAAGCGGTGCCCATGATCTCGATCTCGGGGTCTTCGGAAAGGATGGTCGTGAGGATCTGGCGGACGGACGCCGAGTCGTCCACGATCAGCACGCGCACTTTTTTCCTGAGCATGCCTGCGCTCCGCTCTAGACCTTGAAGATCGTCGGCTGAACCTGCTTCAGCCCGGGCACCACACTATGAACCATGGATTCCGAGTGGCCCACCATCAGGTAGCCTCCCGGCCTCAAATGCGCGCACAGCTGCTCGACCACCTTGCGCTGGGTCTCCCGTTCAAAATAGATCAGCACGTTGCGGCAAAAGATAATGTCGACGTCGCGGTCGACCGGATATTTCGTGTCCATCAGGTTCATGCGCATGAAGTTCGTGCGCCGGCGCAACTCCGGGACGATGCGCACCTCGCCGCTGGCGCGATCCCGCGCGGACAGAAAATAGCGCTCGATGAAAGCGGGCGGCACCGGCGCGAGCATGTCGCGGGTGTAGATCGCGGTCTTGGCCAGGCGCAGCACGGCGGTCGAAATATCCGTACCCAGGATGCGGAACTGGAATCGCGACCCGGTCCTGAGCATATCGTCAAGCACCATGGCGGTGCTGTAGGCCTCCATTCCCGTCGAGCAGGCTGCGCTCCAAATTTTGAGATCGCCCCGGCCCCGCGGCCTCAGGAGCTCGGGAACGGCGATATCTTTCATGAAGGTGAAATGCGACGGTTCGCGGAAGAAGTCGGTCTTGTTGGTCGTCACCACATCGATCAGATGCGTGAGCTCGTCGTTGAGTTGATCGGCCTCGAACAGGGTCTCGACATATTCGTTCAGGCCGGCATAGTTGAGCGCACGCACCCGCTTGTGCAGCCGCCCCTCCAGCATCAACCGCTTGCCGGCCGGCAACTTGATGCCGACCTGCCCCTCGATCAGCTTGGCAATCGTGCGGAAGTGTCGATCGGACAGATGGACGGCACTATCCGGCATGGCGAAGGTCACGGCGCTCACGCCGCAACGGGCGCGTCGACCTGCGTCTCCTGCGCTGCCGGCATGCCCTCATGCGCCATCAGGCGCGCGAGATCGAAGATGATGACGAATTTGTCGCCTTTGCGCCCGATGCCCGCGATGTAATCGGACTGCCAGCGTCCGCCGACGGACGGCACCGGCTCCATCGAGCTCTCGTCGATATCGGTGACCTCGAAGACGCAGTCTGCGACGAAGCCGACGCCGATCACCCTGTCTCCGATCGGCACGTCGAGGATGATGATGCGCGTGGCATCGGTTGCCGGCACGCTCGGCAGATCCAGCTTCAATCGCAGATCCACGATCGGATAGCCGCTGCCGCGCACGTCGATCATCCCGAGCAGAAAATGCGGCGCATGCGGCAGGCGCGAGATCGGCCGCATGTCCAGGATCTCCCGGACGTTACGGATGCCGATGCCGAACGTCTCGCCTGCGAGACCAAGCGTCAGATATTGCGCTGCTTCGGCCATGTTGGGCGTCCTTATCTCGAGGGGGTGGGATGTCGCGGCCGTCGGCGACCGCGCCATCCCTTGCATTTGTCAGCGTTGGAATTCGGCGTCCCGCTCGTCGCCACCGTCGTCCATGGCAAAGGCGAAGCCGCCGCCATTTGCGACCTTGACCGTCCGCGTGGGCTTGGCGGCCACCGGCTTCTTGGCGCCGCGATCGACGGACGCCATGCTCGCGGCCTTGGCGCGAAGCTGACTCACCGCGCGATCGATCGGCGCCGCGTCGGCCTTCGCTCTGGCAGCGGCCCCATCGATCCGGAAATAGGCGATGGTCGACTGCAGCTGCTCGGCCTGCGAGGCCAGTTCCTCCGAGGTTGAGGACACCTGTTCGGAGGCGCTGGCGTTCTGCTGGCCGACTTTGTCGAGCTGCTGAATGGCCTGGTTGATCTGCGCCGAGCCGACATCCTGCTCGCGACAGGCGGCCGTGATCTCTTCGACCAGTTCCGCCGTCTTCTTGATGTCCGGCACCAGCTTGGAGAGCATATGGCCGGCTTCCTGCGCGACCTTCACGCTTTCAGAGGACAGCGTGCCGATTTCGGCTGCCGCCGCCTGGCTGCGCTCGGCGAGCTTGCGGACCTCGGAGGCGACCACCGCAAAACCCTTGCCGTGCTCCCCGGCGCGCGCCGCTTCGACCGCAGCGTTGAGCGCGAGCAGATCGGTCTGGCGGGCGATCTCCTGCACGATCGTGATCTTCTCGGCAATGGTCTGCATCGCCTGAACGGCACGGCCGACGGCCGCGCCGCTCGCCTCCGCGTCCTTGGCCGATTGCGCGGCGATCTTCTCGGTCTGGTTCGCGTTCTCGGCGTTCTGCTTCACGTTGGCGGCCATCTCTTCCATGGACGAGGAGGCCTCTTCCGCCGAGGAGGCCTGCTCGGTCGCGCCCTGCGACAGCTGTTCGGCGCTGGCCGAAAGCTCCTGGCTTCCAGCGGAGACATTCTGCGCGGCGGTCAAGGCTTCGGCCACGATCTGCCGGAGCTTCTCGACCATGCGCTCCAGCGACATGCCGAGCGTATCCTTGTCCGACATCCGTTTGGCCTCGACGGTGAGATTGCCGTGCGCGATCTCGTTGGCCACAGCTGCCGTGGTGTTCAGGTTCGCCGTCATCGCATTCAGCGACTTGACGAGGTCACCGATCTCGTCGTCGGTTTTGACCTCGATCTTCCGGCTAAGGTCGCCGATGGCAACCGCGTTGGCGAGGTCGACGGCACTGCCGAGCGCGCGGCTGATCGACAGCGCGATCCAGGTCGCGGAAACAATGGCAATCAGCAGTGCAATGACGATGCTGCTGATCAGAAGCATCTTCGCTATGCTTGCTTCGTGAGCGCCTTCGTCGGCCACCGCGGCCATCTGCTGTTCGTTGCGCTTGACGTACTGCTCGATCGCGTCGAGAGTTTCATCGAACGCCTTGCTGCCGTCGCCGCTCGATATCGCGGCCGCCTTGATGTTGCCGGCCTCGGCCGCCAGCTCGGCCGCTCTCTGCGCCGCCTTCACCAGCCGATCGAGCTGCGTGTTGAGGGCAGCGACCGAGCCGCCCGACTGCTCGGCGAGCTTGGCGACGTCGCTCTTGACGGCGTTGAGCCGCTGGCTCGCTTCCTTGACGTCGGAATCGACCGCCTGGAGATTCGAGCTCGTATAGGCCGAGACGATCGCCCGAGAGAGGCGCGCCGCATCGAGCTCCGCGCGCAGCAAGGCCGTTACGGTGCGCTGGCTCTCGGATGCGCCCTTGTTCAATTCGGCGACCATGGAGTCGAGGAGGGCGTCGAGCTCCTTGGCGGCGGGTTGCCCCTCCCCGTTCCAGATCTCGGCCGCCTTGTTGTTGGAATTGAGCAGCGCGAGCTTGCTCGCCTGGTCCTCCAGCTCGTTCATGCGCTTCATGGGAACGGTGGCTTGGTCGAGCACGCGCTTGCCCGCCTCGGTGGCCTGGCTGTAGAGCTTTTCCCTGAGCTTCAGCACCTCGTCACGGCGCGCCAGCATCGCATTGTAGTTGTCGCGCGTGTCTTTATCCGTGGTGGCGTGGATCATCCGTAGCTCGGAGCGCTCCTGCCCCTGGATGCCATTCATGATGTCCGACGCTTCCTTCAGGCGCGTAGCCTGCGCGACAGTGCGCACTTCCGCTTCGCTGAGCGACGAAAGCTTGCTGTAGGCGATCGCGCCGGTAATCATCGACAAGACGATGACCGCGCCAAACGCGCCGGCAAGTTTTGCCTTGACCGTGAGTCTCATGTTCAGCCCCTATTCCCCATTGCCTCCGGCCCGCTTCGGCGCGGGCCGGGTATTCCTGTTAGCGCTGGAAATCTGCGTCGCGTTCGTCCCCGCCGTCGTCCATGGCGAAGGCGAAGCCGCCGCCACCCGCTGCTTTGACCTGACGACGCGCGACCGGCTTACCTGCTCCTTGCGCGGGCTGCTTCTTGGCACCGCGCTGGGCAGCCGCCATGGTTGCGGCCTTCGCACGAAGCTGGCTGACGGCCCGGTCCATCGGCGCGGACACGGAAGCCCTCTCGACGGCAGCGCTGTCGATCCGGAAGAACGATATCGTCGACTGCAGCTGCTCGGCCTGAGAGGCCAGTTCCTCCGAGGTCGAGGAGACCTGTTCGGAAGCGCTGGCGTTCTGCTGGCCGACCTTGTCGAGCTGCTGGATCGCCTGGTTGATCTGCGCCGAGCCGACGTCCTGCTCGCGGCAGGCCGCGCTGATTTCGACCACGAGATCGGCCGTCTTCTTGATATCCGGCACCAGCTTGGCAAGCATGCCGCCGGCATCCTGCGCCACCTTGACGGTCTCCGTTGAGAGCGTGCCGATCTCCGCTGCCGCGGCCTGGCTGCGTTCCGCGAGCTTGCGCACCTCGGAGGCGACCACCGCAAAGCCCTTGCCGTGCTCGCCGGCGCGCGCGGCTTCCACCGCGGCATTGAGCGCGAGCAGGTCTGTCTGGCGGGCGATCTCCTGCACAATGGTGATCTTCTCGGCAATGGTCTGCATGGCCTGGACCGCGCGGCCGACGGCCGTGCCGCTCGCTTCCGCATCCTTGGCGGACTGAGCGGCGATCCGCTCGGTTTGACCCGCGTTCTCCGCATTCTGCTTCACGTTGGCGGCCATTTCCTCCATCGAGGAGGAGGCCTCTTCCGCCGAGGAAGCCTGCTCGGTCGCGCCCTGCGACAGCTGCTCGGCGCTGGCGGAAAGCTCCTGGCTGCCTGCGGAGACGTTCTGCGCGGCGGTTAAGGCTTCGGCGACGATCTGCCGGAGCTTTTCGACCATGGCATTGAGCGATTTGATCAGATCGCCGATCTCGTCGTTGCTCGCGATGTCGATGGTCTGGTTCAGATCGCCGCTGGCAACTGCGCCGGCGAGACCGACCGCGCGGCCCAGGGCTCGGCTGATGTTGAGCGCAATCCATGTCGCAGATACGACCGCGATCACGAGCGCGCCGATGATAACGCCGATCAGCAGCATCTTGGCAAAGCTCGCCTCCTTCGCACCCTCCTCGGCGACCGCTGCCATCTGCTGCTCGTTGCTCTTGACGTATTGCTCGATGGCATCGAGGCTTTCGCTGACCGCCTTGCGTCCTTCGACGCTCGATATCGCGACCGCCTTGATGTTACCGCCCTCTTCGGCGAGATTGGCCGATCGTTCGGCTGCCTTGGCCAGGCGATCGAGCTCGGCATTGAGCGTGCCGGCATTTGCCGCAACCTGCTCCCCGGTCAGCTTCGCAACGTCGGCCTTGACCGCCTGAAGCGTCTGAAGGGCTTCCTTGACGTCCGAATCGACTTCCTGAAGGTTCGAGCTCGTATAGGCCGAAATGACCGCCCGCTGCAGTCGCGCGGTTTCGAGTTTTGCGTTCAACAGCGCCGTGACGGCACGCTGGCTATCGGACGCGTTCTTGTTCAATTCCGCCACCATGGAATCGAAAAGAGCGTCGAGCTGCCTCGCGGCAGGCTGGCCCTCGCCCTTCCAGAGCTCGGCAGCCTTGTTGTTCGAGTTGAGCAGCGCGAGCTTGCTCGCCTGATCTTCCAGCTCGTTCATGCGCTTCAACGGAACGCCGGCCTGCTCCAGCATATGCTTGCCGGCGTCGCTGGCCTCGCCGTAAAGCCGATCCTTCAGCTTGAGCACCTTGTCGCGGCGTGCGACCATCAGCTTGTAGCTGTCCTGGGTGTCCTTGTCCGCGGTCGCGTAGACCATCCGCAACTCGGCGCGGACCTGGCTCTCGATGCCGTTCATGACATCCCCGGCCATCTTCAAACGCTCGGCCTGCGCGACCGTCCGCTCTTCCGCGTCGCTCAACGAAGACAGCTTTATATAGCCGATCGCACCCGTGATCGTCGCAAGCACGATCACCGCGCCGAACGCGCTGGCGAGCTTTGCCTTGACAGTGAATCTCATCTTCAGCCCCTCTCGTCTCAGCCCCGAGACGCTTTCAATTCAGGATGCGTTCCATGTTGGGAACGATGACGAACTCTTCACGCCACTTCGTAATGAAGCGGATGAACTCCGGCTTCCAGTGCATGCCCACGCGCGGCGTCTGCTGCACATCGGTGCGCGAAATCTCGGTGACCTCGTAGACCTTGTCCGCGGTCAGGCCGACCAGGACGGGTTCGTTGTCGATGTCGAGTTCGATGACCACGATGCGCGTGTCGGCCGTATCGTCGGTCATCGGCATGCCGAAGCGGATGCGCAAGTCCGCAAGCGGAATGACATTGCCGCGCACGTTGATGACGCTGGGAACGAAGGCCTTGGCGCCGGCGACCTTGGTTGCGGGGACCGGATCGATGATCTCTCGCACCAGTCCGGCGTCGAGCGCAAATTTTTCGTCACCAAGGCCGATCATCACGACCTGGACCGATCCGCTCTGGCTGAGCGCGGCCTGTTGCGCCTCGGAACCGGGCATTTTACGCAGCCTCGTTCATTTGTTGTTTTTCCGCGTGCGATTGTGCGAGCGACACGAGCTGGACAACGTCCAGGATCAGCGCGGCGGTGCCGTCGCCGAGGATGGTCGCGCCTGAGAAGATCGTGACGTCGGAGTGCAGCTTCGAAAGCGACTTGATGACCGTCTGGTGATTGCCGACGATCTGGTCGGCGACGAGACCGACGCGGCTCTCGCCGGTGGAGATGATGATGGTCTTTTGATGCGGCTCGGGCGCGCCATCGACCTGGAGGATCTCGCGCAGGCGCAGGAACGGCACGAGGTTGCCGCGCACATTGAGGAAGCTGCGCCCGCGCGCGCGCTGATCCTCCGGCATCAGCTCGACGCATTCCTCGACGGCCGACAGCGGAATGATGTAGCGGCCTTCGCCGACGCGGATCAAGAGACCCTCGATGATCGCGAGCGTCAGCGGCAGACGCAGCGTCACGCTGGTGCCCTGTCCCGGCTTGGTCGAAAGATCGATCGATCCACGCATGTTCTCGATGGTCTTCTTGACCACATCCATGCCGACGCCGCGGCCGGAGAGCGCGGAAACCGTCTGGGCCGTGGAAAAGCCGGGATGAAACAGGAACTGGTGAATCTCGTGGTCCGACAGCGCCGCACCCGGGGCGATCAGCCCCTGATCTTCCGCCTTGGCGCGAATCCGCGCGGTGTTGAGACCGCCGCCGTTGTCCCGCACCGCGACGAGCACCTGGGCGCCGGAGTGAACGGCATGCAGCTCGATGCGGCCCTGCTCGCTCTTGCCGGCAGCGGCGCGCGCGGCCGTATCTTCGATGCCATGATCGATGGCGTTGCGGATCAGATGCACCAGCGGATCAGCCAGACATTCGATCATCGTCTTGTCGAGCTCGGTATCCTCGCCAGAGGTGACGAACTCCACCGGCTTCTTCAGATCGCGCGAGAGATCGTGGACCAGCCGCCGGAAGCGCCCGAACAGTGAACCGATCGGCACCATCCGCGCACCCATGGTGGTGTCGCGCAGGCTCGCAGCCAGCCGCTCGATTTCCTCGGCGATCATCTTGATCGAGAGATCGGAGCCCGATGCCGCGAGCTGGCTCAACCGCGCCTGCGCGATCACGAGCTCGCCGACCCGGTCCATCAGCTCATCCAGCCGCTCCGCCTGCACGCGCACGGTAGCGATACTGCGCTCGTCGCTGCGCTTGGCTTCTTCGCGCCGAGGCTCGGCGCGCGCGGTTGCCGACTGCGGTGCGCTTTCCCCGGCGGGCGCCTCCGTCGCCTGGCTGGCGACCGGTGCAGCTGGGGGGACAGGCTCCGGCGCGGCGGGCGCGACTTCGGCCGCGGCGCTCACGGCGACCGGCGGCGCAGCCAGCTCGGCTTGCATCAATGGCGTCAGCGTGAGCTTCATCTCGTCGGCGACGAACATGAAGACGTCGTCGATCGCGCATTTGTCGCAATCGGCATGCAGCGTGACGTCCCATTTCAGGTAGCAATATTCCGGCTCGAGTGCCTCAAGCAGCGGCACATCGTCGGTCACGGGCACGACGAAGCAGGGTCCGAGCTTGCTGAGATCTTCGAGGAGGTCGAGCGGATTGGAGCCGTTGCAAAGAATATGAGAGTCGAACGCAAGCTGCAGTCGCCAGCCTGCCGACCGCTTTTCACTTGCCGCAGGGATCATCTCGGCGGCGGACGGCGCGAGCGGTGCAACCGACGGAGCGACGAACTGCTTCAAGTCGTCCAGGATGGCATCGCCGATGATGGAATCGGTCGTTTCCG
>JBLMWS010000052.1:0-16053 GCA_050257355.1 Gemmatimonas sp. | reverse complement strand
CTTCCTTCGTTGCAGCTTCCTTGACGTCCTCCCGATCGCCCGCCAGCACGCGCTGCACCGAGACAAAAAATACCGGCACCATCAGAAGCGCGAGCACCACCACGGCGATCATGCCACCCATGACGGTGGTGCCGAGTGCTTGCTGGCTGGCCGCGCCGGCGCCCTTCGCAAGCACCATCGGCACCACACCGCTGACGAAGGCGAGGCCGGTCATCAGGATGGGGCGGAAACGCAGCCGACAGGCTTCGACCGTCGCTTCCACCAGCGGCTTGCCCCCCGCGCGCAGGTCTTTCGCAAACTCGATGATCAGGATCGCGTCTTTTGCCGCCAAGCCGATGATCGTGATCAGGCCAACGGTGAAGTAGACCCCGTTCGGCAAATCCCGCAGCATCGTCGCCACCATGGCTCCGGCGACCCCGAGCGGCACGGTCAACAGCACTGCGAGCGGAATGGTCCAGCTTTCATACAGAGCGGCGAGGCAGAGAAACACCACGAGCACCGACAGGCCAAGCAGGAACGGAGCCTGAGAGCCCGACAACTTCTCCTGCAGCGACTGACCTGTCCATTCATAGCCAAATCCGCGCGGCAGCTTGCTCGCCAGCCGCTCCATTTCCACAATCGCATCGCCCGAGGTGTAGCCCGGCCGCGCTTCGCCGGTGATGCGCACCGCCGGATAATAGTTGAAGCCCGCGATCTGGGTCGGCCCGCGCGACCATTCGATCGAAGCGAAGGAGGAGAGCGGCACGAGTTCGCCACGGCTATTCTTGACGTTGTAGTTGAGAATGTCCTCGGGCCTCATACGGTCGGCGCCATCAGCCTGGACGACGACACGCTGCATGCGGCCCCGGTTCGGAAAGTCGTTGATGTAGTTCGATCCGAGATCGGTCGAGATCGTGTTGTTGATGTCCTCGAAGGTAACGCCGAAGGCGCCGGCTTTTTCGCGGTCGATCACGAGATTGACCTGCGGCGCATCCGGCAACCCTTCGATATAGACCTTCTGCAGAACCGGGCTGGCATTGGCCTCGGCAACCAGCTCCTTGGCGGCCTTGCTCAGCGCTGCGTAGCCCTTTTGCGTACGATCCTGCAGCCGGAAGCTGAACCCGGCGGAATTACCGAGATCGTCGACCGGAGGCGGTTCCAGCGC
This sequence comes from Gemmatimonas sp., assembly GCA_050257355.1. Lineage (GTDB taxonomy): Bacteria > Pseudomonadota > Alphaproteobacteria > Rhizobiales > Xanthobacteraceae > Bradyrhizobium. Next base: position 14,909 of record JBLMWS010000052.1, on the reverse strand, counting down.
GGTGATCTTGGCATCGCGGATCGAGGACAAATCGCGGTTGACATCGGAAACGATTGCGGCGGCCGAATCCTTGGCGCCGCGTTCCGACCAGTCTTTCAGCGAAATAAAGGCTTGCGCCGTGTTCATGCCCTGACCGGAGAAACTGTAGCCGGTCAGGAAGGTGACATCCTGTATGCCCGCGCGCTGGGCCAGATATTTCTCAACCTTCTCGACCACGCTCTTGGTGCGGGCATAGGAGGAGTCCGACGGCGTCTGCACATCGGTCGTGATGAACCCCTGGTCGTCGATCGGCAGGAATCCGCTGGGCAAATTGACGAAGGCCCAGGCCAGCCCGACGAGCAGCGCGGCATAGACCAGCATCAGGCGTCCGGTCCGCTTCAGCGCGCCGCCGACGAGGCGCGAGTAGCGGTATCTGCCGAATTCCAGGATCTGATTGAAGCGCCCGAATAATAGTCCCCCAGATGCGTGAGCATGACCTCTGGCGACGGGCTTGAGCAACGTCGCGCACAGCGCCGGCGTGAGCGACAATGCGAGCAGGGCAGAGAAGCCGATCGCTGCCACCATCGTGACCGAAAACTGGCGGTATATGATTCCAACCGATCCCGGGAAGAACGCCATCGGGACGAAAACGGCCATCAGGACCAGCGTGATGCCGATGATGGCGCCGGTGATCTGCGACATTGCCTTGCGTGTCGCCTCCTTCGGCGGCAAGCCCTCCTCGGCCATGATGCGTTCAACGTTCTCGACCACGACAATGGCGTCGTCGACCAGGATGCCGACCGCCAGCACCATGCCGAACATGCTGAGCATGTTGATCGAGTAGCCGGCGATCATCAGCGTGGCGCAGGCTCCGAGCAGGGCCACCGGGACGACGATCGTCGGTATGATCGTGTAGCGGAAGTTCTGCAGGAACAGGAACATCACGACGAAGACCAGCACCACGGCCTCCGCAAGCGTCGACAGCACCTCCTCGATCGAGGCCTGCACCACCGGCGTGACGTTGTAGGGAATCTCGTATTTGATGTTGGCTGGGAAGAAGCGGGACAGCTCCTTCATCTTGGCTTCGACAGCCCGCGCCGTTGCAAGCGCGTTGCCCGTTGGCGACAGCAGCACGGCCAAGCCGGCGGTCGGCTTTCCGTTCAGGCGCGTGTTGAACTGGTAGCTCAATCCGCCGATCTCGATGCGCGCCACGTCGCGCAGCCGCACGGTGGAACCGTCCGGATTGGCGCGCAGGATGATGGCGCCGAACTGATCCGGTGAGGTCAACTGCCCCTTGACGAGCACCAGCGCGGAAATCCGCTGGTCGGGCGTGCTTGGCTCGGCGCCGATGCTCCCGGAGGCGACCTGCGCGTTCTGCGCGCTGATCGCTTTGTTGACGTCGTCGGCAGTGAGCCCGTAGCCGACGAGCTTGGAAGGATCAATCCAGACACGAAGCGAGCGCTCGGTGGAATAAAGTGTCGCGCGGCCGACGCCCGGAATACGTCTGATCTCGCCAAGCACGTTGCGGATCATGAAGTCGCCGAGGCCGACTTCGTCGAGACTGCCGTCAGTCGAGCTCAACGTGATGATCTGCAGAGTGTCGCTCGAGGCTTCCTCGACCAGGATGCCCTGCTGCATAACCGCGCGGGGCAAGCGCGGCTCGGCCCGCTTGATCCGGTTCTGCACCTCCATCGAGGCCTTGCCGAGATCGGTGCCCGGCACGAAGCTCGCCGTGATTTCGACCTGGCCGAGCGAGTCGCTGGTCGACTCGAAATTGAGAATCCCGGAAACGCCGTTGAGCTCCTCCTCGATCAGCCGCGTCACACTGTTGTAAAGGTTCTCGGGCGAAGCGCCGGGATAACTGGTCGAGATCGAGATCGAGGGCGGCGCGATGATCGGATACTGGGCGACCGGCAGCAGGGGAATGCAGATCGCGCCGATCAGACAGATGAACAGCGCGACGACCCAGGCGAAGATCGGCCTGTCGATGAAAAAGCTCGGCATCGAACTCTACCTGAGCACGTTCATCGTCTGCCGACGAGATGCACCGGCATCGGCTTCCTCGGTCCAGACCTCCGGCTTGACCTTGTCGCCGGCAGCAAATTTCTGAAAGCCCTCGACCACCACGCGGTCTCCGGCTTTCAAGCCCTCGGTGACGAACCATTGGCCGTCCTGCACCGCGCCGGCGCGGATGGGCTGCACCGCTACGCGGTCGTCGTCCTTCACGACAAAAACTTCGGCGCCGCCGCCGCCATCGCGTTGGATCGCCTGCTCCGGGACGGCGATAGCATCACTATCGATGCCCTGCTCGATGCGGACCCGTACATACATGCCTGGCAGCAATTCGCGCTTCGGATTCGGAAACTCCCCGCGTAACGTTACCTGGCCCGTATGGACGTCGACCCGGGCATCTGAAAACAATAATTTGCCGCTCGCCGGATAAGTCGTGTCGTCGTCCCACACCAGCCGCACCTTGGCGGCGTCCGGCGCGATGCGCTCGAGATCGCCGGCCTCGAACGCCCGGCGCAGCTGCTGCAGTTGGGTAACCGATTGCGTGAAATCGGCGTACACGGGATCGAGCTGCTGAAGCATGGCCAAATTGGTCTCGTTCTGGATCACCAAAGCACCTTCGGTCACCAATGCCGCGCCAACCACGCCGTCGATCGGCGCGCGCACGGTCGCGTAATCGAGATTGAGTCTGGCGCGCGCCAAGTCGGCTTTGCGGGCTTCGACGTCGGCCTGCGCCTGGCGCTCGGCCGCGATCGCCTTCTCGTTCTCAACTTCGGCAGCCGCGCGTTGGCGGGTCAGAAGGCTGATACGGCGCGCCTGCTGCTCAGCCTGGAGCAATACGGCCTCCGCCTTGGCTAGCGCAGCCTCGCTCGATTGCACTTCGATCTCGAACGGCTTCGGATCGATGCGGTAGAGCGGTTCACCGGCCTTGACCTCGCTGCCCTGATGGAACAAACGCTCCACCACGATGCCGGAGACGCGCGGGCGAACTTCCGCAACCCGCATAGGCGCAATTCGTCCCGGCAGCTCGCTGATGATTGCACGCGCCTGCGGCTTGGCGGTGACAACACTGACGGCTGGTACTAGCGGGTCGGCCGCCACGGTTGCTGAGTTGGACTCGTCGCATCCAGCGAGAAACGGCGCGAATACCGCAAGCATCAGCATGGTGCCGGGCGACGGCACACGAATAGGCGACATCAAGGATTTTGCCCCAAGTTTAATGGCATGAGCACCGCACCGAATCCGACGGCGCGCGCTTGATCATGAGATAATACAAAATCGGCATTTTGCGTCGCAATGAGCGCTGGTGGCGGCGCATTGCCACACGACGCAATGTCGCATGCGTCCAATTCGCTGAATTGGCGAGCCTTTTCCAACCTCACCGGATCGTGAGGCGGTTCCGCCCTAGAACTCCGGCGGTTATGGAATCGAGAAATGAACAGCGACCATGCGCGCCAGCGCTGCGAGTCTTTGCTTCGGCGTTCGACCGTGTGCCCGATAATCCGGGTGAGCTCTAGCTTCCGGATTTTACCTCGTGACGCCGCTGTGCCTTGCGTACATACATTGCAGCATCGGCGTGCTCGAGCACGGCGCGCGCGTCGGTGTGGGCGCCAAGAATGGCGACGCCCGCCGAAGCACCAGCCGCGATGGTCTGACCGCGAAATACAAAGCTCAGTTCGTCGATGCACTGCTCCAGTGCCGCAGCTTTGGCCTGCGCATCGCTTTCGGTGAGATTCCACAGCAGGACCGCGAACTCGTCGCCGCCAAGTCGTCCAACCACATCGGAGGCACGAACCTGTCGGTTCAATGCGGCCGCGACTGCTTTCAGCAGCTCATCGCCCGCCGCGTGACCGAACGCATCGTTGATCGGCTTCAATCGATCGACGTCAAGCACGATGATCGCCCCGCTGGCTTGGTAGCGCTTGATGTAGGCAATGGAGCGGTTGAGCTCACGCTCGAACCCGCGCCGGTTAAGAACGTTGAGCAGGAAATCGGTTTCGGCGGATGCCTGCAGTTCCGCGATCCGCCTGTGGGCGCGGGCAAGCTCAGCCTTGAGTTCCCGAATCGTCTGTTTGGCTCGCTCGGCTGCCGTCGCGGGCGCGCGGTCCTGGGAGAGGTTGCGGGGCGGCGTCTTCCGTCCGGTTGCGGGTCCCTTGCGGCGCTTCTTCTTTGCAACGGGCGGGGGTGCCGAGGCCCTGATCCTCTTTTTCATGGACATCCTTAACCACGGCATGCTCAGGAGGCTTGCCGGAATGAGGGGAGACAGGATAGTGCATTCCCCTTCCTTTGCCACGCCTTGCCGCTATCGGGCCTGAATCTATATTTGGGCCTATGTTTCTGGATTCCCGAGAAGAATTGACCTCATGCCCGCACCCGTCGCCATTATCATGGGAAGCCAGTCGGATTGGGACACCATGCGCCACGCCGCGGAAACGCTGGCCGCCCTCGGCGTCGCCTGCGACACCCGCATCGTTTCGGCGCATCGTACGCCCGACCGGTTGTTCGCTTTTGCCAAGGGCGCCAAGGCCGCCGGCTTCAAGGTGGTCATTGCCGGGGCAGGCGGAGCGGCGCATTTGCCGGGCATGACGGCTTCGCTCACGGAACTCCCGGTTTTCGGCGTTCCCATCGCAACCAAGACGCTCTCGGGCATGGATTCGCTTTATTCCATCGTACAGATGCCGGCCGGCGTACCGGTCGGGACGCTCGCGATCGGCAAGTCAGGCGCGATCAATGCGGCACTGCTTGCCGCGAGCGTGCTGGCGCTCGAAGACGGCGCGCTTGCAGCCCGGCTGGCGGCTTGGCGGCAGCAGCAGACCGACGCGGTCGCCGAGCGGCCGGAGGACAAGGCGTGACATCTCCCACTAAGGTGAGGCTGAAACCCGGCGACACCATCGGAATTCTCGGCGGCGGACAGCTAGGCCGGATGCTGGCCATGGCAGCGGCGCGGCTCGGCCTGCGCTGTCAGGTATTTTCGCCGGATCCGGACTCACCGGCGTTCGACGTGGTCGCCAATGCGAGCTGCGCCGAATACGCCGACGTCGAGGCGCTGGAACTGTTCGCCAATGACGTCGACGTCATCACCTATGAGTTCGAGAACGTACCCGCTTCCGCCGCGCTGGTCCTGTCGGCGCGTCGTCCCGTACTGCCGGACCGCACGGTTTTGGAGACGACGCAGGACCGCCTCGCCGAGAAGGACTTCGTCACGCGGCTCGGAATCGGCACGGCCGCCTATGCCGATGTGACTTCGGTCGCCTCGCTGCGCGACGCGATCGCGCGCATCGGCCTGCCTGCGGTGCTGAAGACCCGCCGCTTCGGCTACGACGGCAAGGGCCAGGCCTTGATCCGCAGCCATGACGACGACCTTGAGGGCATCTGGGATGAGCTCGGCACCCATTCCGCGATCCTGGAGGCCTTCGTTCCGTTCGAGCGCGAGATCTCCGTCATTGCGGCGCGCTCCGCCGACGGCCATGTGGAATGCTTTGACGTGACCGAGAACGAGCACCGCGACCACATCCTGAAGGTGTCACGCGCGCCGGCGGCCATACCCGATCAGCTTGCAGCTGAGGCACGCGATATCGCTGAACGGATCGCCAGCGCGCTTGATTACGTGGGCGTATTGGCCGTCGAGATGTTCGTGCTCCCGGATGCTGCCACCGGCCGTAAGGTGCTGGTCAACGAAATCGCGCCGCGGGTACATAATTCCGGCCATTGGACGCTTGACGGTGCTTCGATCTCGCAATTCGAGCAACATATCCGCGCCATCGCCGGCTGGCCTTTGGGAAGGCCCGTCCGTCACGGCGAGGTCACCATGACCAATCTGATTGGGGACGAGATTCACACCTACCCGCAATGGCTCGCTGTTCCGGGTGCGACCGTTCACATCTACGGCAAGGGAGAGCCGCGGCCCGGTAGGAAGATGGGCCATGTGACGCAAGTTGCGGCGGTTCGATCGCCAAACCCCGGCTGATCTCGGTCAAAAAGCAGCGATTTTGCTGCTAAATTCCTTCAATGCAGCCTCCGGCGGTGGACAATTTCACTTTTGTCTGATACACGGGCCCGCTCAAGGTAAAGGGCGAGGCCTTTCGTCGGCCCTTTGCGTTAGCCAATTCCATGCCGATTTACTGAAAGAGGATGCCGAGTGCAGGTACTCGTTCGCGACAACAATGTTGATCAGGCCCTCAAGGCGCTGAAGAAGAAGATGCAGCGCGAGGGGATTTTCCGCGAGATGAAGCTTCGCGGCCATTACGAAAAGCCGTCCGAGAAAAAAGCCCGCGAAAAGGCCGAAGCCGTGCGCCGTGCGCGCAAGCTCGCGCGCAAGAAGCTGCAGCGCGAAGGTCTGTTGCCGATGAAGCCGAAGCCGGCCTTCGGCGCCGAGCGTGGCGCTGGCGGCCGTGGCGGCCCGGGCGCACCCTCGCGCGGCATGCGCTGATCTTATCCGAGCGGATATTTCTGACGTGACGCGGGCCGAACGGTCCGCGTTATTGTTTCTGCAAACTGCTTTTCAGACCGCTGTCTTGTCTTGCCTGACAGCGACGCATTGATGCGATGTGCTCGCGCCGGCCCCTTGCCGCAAGCGCCATTCCGATAGCTTCGGCCGACGCCGCGCCTCCTTGGCCGCGACGGCGCAATTCGACTGCATTTGATCAGAGAAAAGCGGGTTGAGAAGGGCTCGATGCTGCCCCTCTTACTCCGTGAACTTCTGCTGCGTGCTCGGGCCCGGTATCACGGCGTGGAACATCGATTTGGCGGCCGAGAGCATGTCTTCGGCGACGTTCCTGGCATGATCGCGCGGTGCGGGCGGAGCGGCCGCGTCAGCCCGCAGGTCGAGCGGCGGCTGTGCCGGCGCCGTGGGAATGTCGGCCGGTGGGATGGGCCGGTTGGGATCGTCGGCACTGACCGAAGCCGTATACGGCGGATAAGTCGGAGCAGACGCCGTGACGGCAGGATCAAACGGCGGGGTGGAAACCGTGACGGGCGGCGGCAGCGGCTGCACCGGCACAACGGCAACCGTGCGGGGCTGCTCCTGCACCTTGGGCGGCTCAGGAGCGCGAGCGGCCTCCTGCGGATGCGATGCACCCTCCCCCGTTCCGCGCAGCCGCTCGATGGCCGCACGCGCGAGTTCCGCTGCGTCCCGGTGCTCCTCCGCGGGAGCGACGGACGCCTCGGCGGTCGGAGCCGAATTGGTGCTCGCCGGGCTCGATGAGACAGGAGCACTGGCAACGGATGCCGGCGAAGCGGCGGGCGCCGGAATGGCCTTCGCGACGGCCTTCTCGACCGACTTCTCGTGCAACATCAGGTGATGACGGCGCGCCTCGGCTTCGGCCGACTTGGACTCTGCGGATTTGGCTTCAGCGGATTTGGCTTCCGCCGACTTGGTTTCAGCGGACTTCGTTTCAGCTGATTTGGCCTGCGCAGGCCTGACCTCGGCCGGCCGCTCAGCAGCCGCCTTCTCCATCATGGATTTTTCGGAAATGCCCTTGGCTTTGACACCGAGGTGGAGCCTCGCACCAGCTTCAGCCGGCTTTGCGTCGACCTGCTTCGAGTCCACCGAGGCCACCGCAGCGGTTGGGGCATTGGCGGCCGGCCTATTCGAGATGTAGTGATTGACGATGTATGCCCCGAGCACGGTCGCGACGACCGACGGGAGAATGTCCATCGCGAACTTGGTGAGGTATTTCAGCATGCCAACCACTCCCCGAGGGGGACAGATGGGGGAACTTTGAGGCACATTCAGGGATCAACTGCGTCGGATCAATGGCAATTCCGTAAACATTGGATTAACTCCGTAAATGCTGGATTAACGCTTCAATTCTACTTCCAAAAATACGATTTCTGATGCTGTTTCGTTGAGCACGTCGTGCTCAACCCCGGCCTTTCTGAAATACGACCGCCCAACCCCCAGTTGCGCCTTGGAACGCTCCCCGTTGGGGGCGACGATGGTCATCTCGCCTGCCGTCACCGGCACGATCACATAGTCCATGGGATGGACATGGTGCCCGGTGGCGCTGCCCGGCACCAGCCGCCATTGCGTCACCCGGACTTCGGGGGTGTCGACTTGAACCTCTGAGGTGGCGGCGAGCATCGGCGAATCTCCGGTTACGGTACGAATACCAGAAACACGAATACCGCAAACACGACCATGTGGACCAGCCCGAACAGGATGTTGGTGCGGCCGGTTCCGAAGGTCAGCATGCTCAGGACGAAGGTGAGCAGCAATTCCACCGTGTTTTGGCCGCTCAGCCCTAGGACCAATTGCTTGTCGAGCGCGAACGCCGCCACCGAGACCGCCGGAACGGTGAGGCCGATCGTCGCAAGCGAGGAGCCGAGCGCAAGATTGATGCTCTTCTGCAGATCATTCTGGCGCGCTGCGGCCACCGCAGCCACGCTCTCCGGCAACAGGATCAGCAGCGCGACAACCACGCCGGCGAAGGCGGACGGCGCGCCGATCACCGCGGCTGCGGCATCGACGACGAGCGAGAACTTCTTGGAAAGGAGCACCACGGCAAGCAGCGAGAGCAGGAGCAGTGCGATGCTCAGGGTCAAGAGCCCGACCGAGATTTGAGCGCCGCCATCGGCGGGATCAGCGTCCTTTTTGATGAAATAATCGCGATGGCGGCTGGTCTGGGTGTACAGAAAAACACCATAGAGCAGGATGGTCACGACGCTGACGAATTCCAGCTGCGCCTCCGAAAACACCGGCCCCGGCGCAGTCAGGGTGTAATTGGGCAACACCAGCGTGATGGCCGCCAGGGTGAAGAGCACGCTCAGATACAAATTCGCGCCGGAGACTTGAAAATCCTGCTCCCTGTACCGCAACCCGCCGATGAAGACGCAAACCCCGACCAGGCCGTTGCAGACGATCATGATCACCGCAAACACGGTGTCGCGCGCGAGCGTCGGCACTTCTTTCTCGCCCAGCATCAGCGTTGTGATCAGCGCAACCTCGATGATCGTGACCGATAAGGTCAGCAACAGCGTGCCGTAGGGTTCGCCGATCCGATGGGCGATCACCTCCGCGTGATGAACCGCTGCGAATACCGTACCGAACAGGATCACCAACAGCACCGCTGCGAAGAGCAGCCCGATCGGCGTTGGCGTGAACTCGTAATGCGCGGCCGTAACGGCTGCGAACAGCAGGATGGCCAAAGCCGGGAAAATCCACGCCGATCTCGGCATCGCCGCATGTGTGCTCATCGCAACAAATCCCTCAGCCTTGCAAGGCCGGACTATGCGCGAAAGCGCGACAGCCGTCATCCCAGTTCGGCCGGAACATGAATCGTCTACAATCTTTCGTTGTGACAACATCCCGCGGCTGAGCGGGACGGCGTCACTGCAGGCTGAGGACCGGCGCAATGGGAAGGAAGGTGAGCAGCAGGAACAGCGGTATCAGCACGGCGCCGGCCCAGAGCATGTAGCCGAAGAAGCCGGGCATCTTGATCCCCCGTTCGGTGGCGATCGCCGCCACCATCAAGTTCGGCGCATTGCCGATATAGGTCAGAGCGCCCATGTAGACGGCTCCCATCGAGATGGCGGCCAGTGTGCCCGAGAGTTCGCCCATCATGACCTTCGGATCGCCGCCGGCGAGTTCGAAGAACAGGAGATATGTCGGCGCATTGTCGAGAAAGGCCGACGTCAACCCGGTGAACCAGAAATAGGCGACTTCGTTCGGAGAACCGCTGTTGGCGGTAACCGCGGAGAACAGCCAGGCAAACGCGCCGGCGCGGCCCGCATGGAGCATGGCGATGACAGGAATGATCGCCGTGAAGATTCCAGCAAACAATTTGGCGACTTCGCGGATGGGCTCCCAGTTGAAGCCGTTGGCTTCGCGATGTTCGTCGGGCGTGAGCCACAGCGAGAGGCCGGCAATGACCAGCAACGCTGCATCCCGCACCATGTTCTGTAATTCCAGCCTGGTGCCGAGGAGATCGACCGCGACGCCAGGGCGCCAGACTGCCGATATGAGCATGTTGGCGATGATGGCTGCAATCAATGCCACGTTAATGAGGCCGCGTATCCCGATCGGCGTCGGCGCTTCGACCTTGATCACCTCCGGCTCGATCCGAAACAACCAAAGGTCGAGCGCGGCGAAGAGGGCCAGCAGCAGCGCCGACACGATCGCGGTCTGAACCCAGATGTTCTGCGTGGTCCAGAAGAAATCGACGCCGTGAAGAAAGCCGACGAACAGCGGCGGATCACCGAGCGGGCTCAGCGCGCCGCCGACATTGCCTGCAAGAATGATGAAGAACACAAGGACATGCGCATTATGCGCTCGAGGCAGGTTGGCGCGGATCAGAGGCCGGACCAGGATCATGGCCGCGCCAGTCGTACCCACGATGCTTGCGATGGCTGTGCCCAGCGCGAGAATGCCGGTGTTGGTCCACGGCGTTGCTCTGATGTCGCCGCTCACCAGGATCCCGCCGGCCACGGTGTAAAGTGCGAACAGAAGCACGATGAAGCTGAAATATTCGCCGAGCAGAGCATGCACAAAGGCGGCGAGTGCAGCAGCAGCGCCGGCGGACCAGGCCAGCAAGCCAAGCGTCAGCGCCGACCAGGCAGCAGCGACTTTGCCGTAATGGTGATGCCAGAATTTTGGAACCAGCAGCGGACCGACCGCAATCGACAGCAGGAGTCCCGCAAAGGGAAGCGCAAACGGCCACGGCATCGCCGCACCGTCGAGCTCCGTTCCAGCATAGGCGCTCCTCGGCAGCAACAGCATGAAGATCGAGAGGGCCACCGCGAACCCTGACCTGCTGGTCCAGTTAAGTCGGCAACTCCGCAATGAACTTCCTTGCTGTTTCGATCGCGCCGAACTGGTCGAGATCGTTGTGTCCGCCTCGAGGAAAGTGGACGAATTGCTTGGGCTCATGCGCGAGCGCGAACAATCGTTCCCCGAACGAGATCGAAATCGTGAGATCCCTGTCTCCATGCATGACGAGCAGCGGCGCGTTCACCTGAACGATCCGCACATCAGAGCGAAAACGGTCCTTGAGCAGATAACGTATCGGCACCCAACGAAACAGCGTGGCGGCCACGTCTGCAAGCGAGGTGTAAGGCGCCTCCAGGATCAGCCCGCCAATCGAGTGATTGGACGCAAGTGCCACCGCGACCCCGCTGCCCAGCGAAAAGCCCCAGAGCACAATGCGCCTCGTAGCATAGCGGGCGAGTGCAAAATTGTAAGCGGCCGCGGCATCTTGCAGCAGGCCAGCCTCGCTCGGGCTGCCGCTCGAGCCCGCATAGCCGCGATAGGATACTGCGATCAGGCCTGTCCCGTCCGACGTGATCTCCCGAAAGCGGCCGATCAGCCCGGCCAGAACATCGCCGTTGCCGGGAAAGTAGAGGACGACGTGATGGTCGGGCTTGGCGGGGACGTACCAGGCGATGATCCCCTCGCCGTCAGCCGTGGCAAGCACATGCTCCTCGGCTTCCGGAAAACCGGCCGCCACGGGCAAGGTGCGCGCGGCTTGTGGAATCGGATAAATGAACGAGCGCTGGACGAGAAACAGCCCGGCGATCGCGGCGAGATAGCCGAGACATGCGACGATAATGAGCCATGTCACCAGCGGCATGGCTCGACAGCAGCGTCGCTACATCGCCTTGACGATGCTCTCCGTCATCTTCTTGGCATCGCCGAGCAGCATCATCGTGTTGTCGCGATAGAACAGCGGATTGTCGATGCCGGCATAGCCTGACGCCAGCGAGCGCTTGATGAACATCACCGTGCCGGCCTTCCACACCTGCAGCACCGGCATGCCGTAGATCGGCGATTTCGGATCTTCTTCCGCCGCCGGGTTGGTGACGTCATTGGCGCCGATCACGAAGGCGACGTCGGCTTGCGCGAATTCCGAGTTGATGTCCTCCAATTCGAACACCTCGTCATAGGGCACATTGGCTTCTGCAAGCAGCACGTTCATATGGCCGGGCATGCGCCCTGCGACCGGGTGGATGGCATACTTCACCTCCACCCCTTCCTTCTTGAGCGTATCAGCCATTTCGCGCAGCGCATGCTGGGCCTGCGCCACCGCCATGCCGTAACCCGGCACGATGATCACCTTCTGCGCGTTCTTCATGATGAAGGCGGCGTCGTCCGCCGAGCCGAGCTTGACGGGGCGAGCTTCCGCCGCGGCGCCGCCGGCAGCAGCCGTCTCGCCGCCAAAGCCTCCCAGGATCACCGAGATGAACGAGCGGTTCATCGCGTGGCACATGATGTAGGACAGGATCGCGCCCGATGAGCCGACCAGCGCTCCGGTGATAATCAGCGCGGAGTTGCCGAGCGTAAACCCGATGCCGGCAGCGGCCCATCCCGAATAGGAGTTGAGCATCGAGATCACCACCGGCATGTCGGCGCCGCCGATCGGGATGATGATCAGCACGCCCAAGGTCAGCGCCAGGATGGTGTTGAGCCAGAAGTAGACCGCGTGGCCGGTCAGGACGAGCCCGACGATGCTGACGATCAATGCGATGCCGAGCACGATGTTGATGAGATGCCGCGCCGGCAGAATGATCGGCGCGCCGCTCATGCGCGCCGACAGTTTCAGGAACGCGATCACCGAGCCGGTGAAGGTCAGCGCGCCGATGGCGACGCCGAGCGACATTTCGACCAGACTCTGCGTGTGAATGTGACCGGGCGAGCCGATGTCGAAGGCCTCGGGCGCGTAGAACGCGCCGGCGGCCACCAGCACCGCGGCCATACCGACCAGCGAATGGAAGGCGGCAACGAGTTCCGGCATCGAGGTCATCGGCACGCGGCGCGCGATGACGGCGCCGATGCCGCCGCCAATCGCAACGCCGAGAATGACCAAAAGCCAGGCGACTCCATCGGCGGGCGGATGATTGGCGAGCGTGGTGCCGATCGCGATCACCATGCCGGCCATGCCGAGGAAATTGCCGCGGCGGCTGGATGCCGGGCTCGATAGGCCGCGCAGCGACAGGATGAACAGCACCCCTGCCACGAGATAAAGCAGTGCAGACAGATTGGCGCTCATCTCAGGTCCCCATTTGTCCTATCACCCCTGAGGTGCAGGCCGCTCACTTCGCCTTCTTCTTGTACATCGCCAGCATGCGCTGGGTGACAAGAAAGCCTCCGAAAATGTTCACACAGGCGAAGACCAGCGCCACAAAGCCGAAGCCACGCGCCCAGCCTGACCCGCTCGAAACCAGTCCGACGCCGACCGCGAGCAACGCGCCGACCACGATGACCGAGGAGATCGCATTGGTCACCGACATCAGCGGGGTGTGCAGCGCCGGCGTCACCGACCACACCACGAAATAGCCGACGAAGACGGCCAGCACAAAAATCGAGAGCCGAAACACGAACGGATCGACGGCTTGGGCGACATGCTCCATGATTTCTCTCCTTGCCTCTCTCCGTTAGGCCTTCGGCTGGAAATTCGGGTGGATGATCTTGCCGTCCCTGGTCAGCGCGGTGGCCTTGACCAGTTCGTCATCCCAATTGACCGCCAGTGCCTTCGTCTGCTTGTCGACCAGCGTCTCGATGAAGGACAAGAGATTGCGCGCATAAAGGCTCGAGGCGGATGTGGCGACGCGCCCGGCGAGATTGGGAAAGCCGACGATCTTGATGCCATCGATCTCGACCGTCTCTCCACTCCGCACGCCCTCGACATTGCCGCCACGCTCGACGGCGAGGTCGACCAACACGGAGCCCGGCTTCATAGTCTTGACCATGTCCAGGCTCACCAGCCGCGGGGCCGGCCGGCCCGGAATCAGCGCCGTCGTGATCACGACATCCTGCTTCTTGATGTGCTCGGCGGTGAGCGCAGCTTGCTTGGCCTGGTACTCCTTCGACATTTCCTTGGCGTAACCGCCGGCGGTCTCGGCCTGTTTGAATTCTTCGTCCTCGACCGCGACGAACTTGGCGCCGAGGCTTTCCACCTGCTCCTTCACCGCCGGCCGCACGTCGGTCGCGGTGACGACAGCGCCAAGCCGACGCGCGGTCGCAATCGCCTGCAGACCGGCCACGCCGACCCCCATGACGAACACCTTTGCGGCCGGAACCGTTCCGGCCGCCGTCATCATCATCGGGAAGGCGCGGCCAAAGGCTTCGGCCGCCTCGATCACCGCACGGTATCCGGCAAGGTTCGCCTGACTGGACAGCACGTCCATCACCTGGGCGCGGGTGATGCGCGGCATCAGTTCCATGGCAAAGGCCGAGACGCCCGCCTCGGCCAGCGCCTTCAGCGCGGCGTCATTGCCGTAAGGGTCCATGATGGCGATGACCAGCGCGCCGCGCTTGTACTGGCCGAGCTCGGAAGGCTCCGGCCGCTTGACCTTGATGACGATATCAGCATCTTTCACCGCGTCCGCGGCGACGGTCGCACCGGCGGCGGTAAACTCCGAATCCGGCAGGCCCGACCTGGTGCCGGCGCCCGGCTCGACCGCGATATCCAGCCCCAACGCCTTGAACTTCTTCACCGTATCGGGCGAGGCCGCAACCCGCGGCTCGGTCGGATCGATTTCCTTTGCAACGGCAATCTTCATGAAGCCTCCGGCGGCGCAAGCGCATGCGCGCGCGATCAGACTAGCGTTAATCTGGCTGGGACGAGTACCGGTTTTCAACCGGCGCTGATGGAAAGTCGTTCGTTGCGGTGCGCCATACCGCGCAACGAAAGGCAGATCAGGTCAGGAAAATTGCCATCAGGATGAGGATGCAGACGATTGCCCCGGTGCCGTACTTCACCAGCTTGATGAAGCCCTCGTAGGTCGTCTCGTGGGCCACGTAGTCATTGCCGTCCGCCGTCGAGTAGGCCACTTCGCCATGGTCTGCCATTGGGGTCCCCAGTCTTGTTCGTGCGTTTCCGTCGTGGAATTAGCGCAATCCTATTTCGAGGGCAACGGCCGCAAGCTGCCCGCATCCGCGCCACCTTGCCCAAGACGCGGGCATGGAGGATCGATTACGTCCGATC
>JBLMWS010000051.1:0-7471 GCA_050257355.1 Gemmatimonas sp. | reverse complement strand
CGCGCTCGACGATAACGCACGCTTCAGAGCGGTGGTCATGCCGCATATTGATGATGCCTATCGGCTGGCGCGCTGGCTCACCGGCAACCGCAGCGACGCCGAGGACGTGGTACAGGATGCGTCGCTGCGCGCCTTCCGCGCCATCCGCGAATATGCCGGCGGCAATCCGCGCTCCTGGATGCTGAGCATCGTGCGCAACACGGCGTACTCATGGTTGCGCAAGAACCGGCCGACAACGGTGGTCACGGTCGACGACCTTGAGGCCGTCGAACTTGCGCAGAGCAAGCCGGGCGAACTCTGCGACGAAACTCCGGAGGCATCGCTGATCGCCAAGGTGGACGCCGAGCAGCTCCGCGCGGCCATCGCGGCCTTGCCGACTCCCTTCCGTGAAACCCTCGTCCTGCGCGACATCGAGGGCCTCGATTACCGCGAAATCGCAGAGGCTACCGAGGTGCCGATCGGCACCGTGATGTCACGACTTGCACGTGCGCGTCACCGACTGATCGAGACGCTCAGGCGCGACGGCTAGACGTATCCCCACGCGCGTTGCTCGTGCGGGCGCGCCTATGGCGGGCACCCCAGCCAGCCACAAGCCGGCTCGACCGCTGGGACCGTAGGGTGGGCTAAGGCGCGCTATGCGCCGAGCCCACCGAACGAGTTGTGCGTCCGTTGGTGGGCACGCTTCGCTTTGCCCACCCTACAATGGCTGATAACGGCCCAGCCGGCCGTTACGCCTAGAATGGTCAGCGCGGCGGGATCTGGATCAGGTCGTCGAGCTGTGCCTTGGTCAATTCGGTGGCCGTGAACTTCAGCGCGACGGCATCCTTCACGATCGTATCGAGGCCGACGATCTTGTCCGGCTCGATCGACGGGCGCGGGAAGAAGTCGTCACGGGTACGCTTGGCCTTGGCCTCGCTGATGTTGAGCCACTCCGAATAGACCTTCAGCGCCTTCGGATCCGTGTACAGGAAATTGACCGTCTCGCGGTATGCATTCATGTAGCGGTCGACCACATCCTTGTGCGCCTTCAGAAAATTGGCGTTCGCGATGTTGAGGCGCACGGTCTGACCCTTGAAGGCGCCGGCGTCGTTGCCGGTCGCGATGATGCGGATCTGCTTCTGATCGAGCTGGTCGAGGCCGAACGGCGGCGCCGCCCAGCCGACATCGATCTGGCCGGACATCACGGCCGTCAGGTTCGCGGCCGGACCACCCATCGCGGTCGGCTTCGCCTTCAGGTCGTACTGTTTCATGAAAGCAGTGACGATGCCGTGCGTCGACGACCCGTTGGTCGAATAGGCCAGGATCTTGCCGTCGGTGTCCTTCAGCGACTTGATCGGCGAATCCGCCTTCACATACCAGTACAGGTCGTTTGCGCCTGTCGTCTCCGCGCCGATGACCCGCACCGGAGCGCCCTTCGAATAGGCACTGAGCACACCCATGACGCCCGCGGCGATACCAATATCCACGCTGCCGGAAATTACGGCCTGCTGCGTCTCGCCCGCACCATTGGTGTAGACGATCTCCAGCTCAAGGCCGTGCTTCTTGAAGATTCCAGCGCGCTGGCCGACTTCCGATATCGACGTATCCCAGTTGCCGCGCTGGCCGACCGCCAGCTTCACCTTGTCCTCTGCCGATGCGCCGGCTGCGGCGCCGAACAGCAGCACTGCTGCCAGCGCAAACGTGGCTGTAGATGACCTCATCGTGCGTATCCTCCCTGATTTTTTTATCGTCTTATTTCGCCGGTTCTGTCTGCCTGGCGGATTGCGGCAGCGGCGCTTCGCTGCCGCCACCGAGGCTCCGCCAGTTTGTGCTTTTCGGTACCACCCCCTCGTACGAACTGATCGTAGCATGCCGAATACGCGGCTCGGTCGTTCCGATCGCCGGACCGCCGCTTTGCATGGCGCGCGCCGCTTCGACCATAAGGCGGCGGAAGGCCACCACGGCCACATCGCTGGCGCCGACCTTTTCCTTTGATCGGTCGCCGATCGGCCCCATCGATTC
The DNA here is from genome assembly GCA_050257355.1 of Gemmatimonas sp. GTDB lineage: Bacteria > Pseudomonadota > Alphaproteobacteria > Rhizobiales > Xanthobacteraceae > Bradyrhizobium. Next base: position 5,470 of record JBLMWS010000051.1, on the reverse strand, counting down.
CCACATCGCGATATCCTGGTTGGGGATGCCGCTGATACCGGTGAAATTGCCGGCCTTCATCGCCGCGCGATCCTGGCCATAGAGATTGGTGCGCGTACGCACGTTATTGAATTCGCGGTCGACGTCTACGCCCCACTGCAGCACGTTGAACTTGCGCCACGCATCGGCATCGATGCCCGGTTTGTCGGGGCCGTTCCAGGCAATGAAATAGAACATCGTGTTGTGGTCGTCTTCCGGCGTGAGCAACGTCGCGACATTGTGCACGTTGTTGGGCGGGATCAGCGCCGTATATGGCGCGATATAGACGGTGGTGCGGATGTAATCGTGTGTCGCCTCGTTCATGATCGGCCGCCGGATGGCGGCATAGCGGAATCCGTAGCTCGTGCGCTCGATCTGGAAACGCGGCGCCTTGTCGGTCGAAGGCCGCAGCCAGTTCGCTTCGGTCGCTTTCGCGCCGTCGACCTGCGCCGGCACCATGTCCGAGGAATGCAAACTGGAAGAATGCGCGGAGTCGATCTGGCCTTCGAGAATCTGGGCCCAGTTGCAGCGCACCCTCACCTTCGTTGCGCTGACGCGCACATCCGCGGTCGGCGCGAAAGCCGGCGGCTCGAATTCACGCATCTCCTCCGCAGGGCCCATGTAGGCCCACACGAACCCTCCCGCCTCGCGCGTCGGATATGACTTGTGCCTGACGCGCTCGGGAATAAGGCTGGTCGCCGGTTCGGAAGCCATCTCTACGACATTGCCGTCCACGTCGAATTTCCAGCCGTGGTACAGGCAGCGCAAGCCACATTCCTCGTTGCGGGCGAACAGCAACGATGCCCGCCGATGCGAGCAGAACTCGTCGAGCACGCCGACGCGCCCCTCGCTGTCGCGAAACACCACGAGATCCTCGCCCAGCAGGCGCACCTTGACGGGCGCGCCGTCGGGCTCGGCCACTTCCTCCGACAGGCAGGCCGCGATCCAGTGACGGCGCATGATCTGACCCATCGGCGCATCGCCTTCGACGCGGCACAACAGGTCGTTTTCCTCGGGCGTCATCATGACGGTGGTTTCCCTCGTCCGGCACGCCGGCAGAAATTCCTGTCGCGCGCTCTTTCTTAGATATCTAAGATAAGACTAATTAATGTGCCGGACCTTGTCGATGGCTGACGCAATTCCTGCTCTTCTCCGTCTTGGCGTCGCCGGTCTCGGCCGCGCGTTTTCGGTGATGTTGCCGACGTTTACCGGCCACCCGGCGGTGAAGCTGGTTGCCGCCGCAGATACGCGCTCCGAAGCCTGCAAACGGTTTGCCGAGGAGTTCTCCGCAACGGTCTACGGCAGCGTTGCTGAACTCTGCTCCGATCCCGCCGTCGACGCGGTGTACGTGGCAACGCCGCATCAGTTCCATCGGGAGCATGCAACGCTCGCGGCCCGCGCCGGGAAGCATCTGCTCATCGAAAAACCGATGGCGCTCACCCTGAAGGACTGCGCCGACATCGTCGAGATCGCGCGCCGGTCCGGCGTGCAAGTGGTGATCGGGCACAGTCACGCTTTCGATGCTCCCGTCCGGCACCTGCGGACGCTGATCGAGAGCGGAGCGTATGGAAAAGTGTGCATGATCAACGCGCTCAACTACACCGACTATCTCTATCGCCCGCGACGCCCCGAAGAGCTCGACACCTCGAAAGGCGGCGGCGCGGTCTTCAACCAGGCCGCCCATCACGTCGATGTGGTGCGATTGATTGCCGGCGCACCGGTGACCGGCGTGCGCGCACAGACGGGATCGTGGGATGCGAGCCGGTCGACCGAAGGCGCTTACACCGCGCTTCTCGCCTTCGAAAACGGCGCCTTCGCCTCTCTCGTCTACAGCGGCTACGGCCACTTCGATTCCGATGAATTCGAAGGCTGGATCGGCGAAATGGGCCAGGTGAAGGCGCCTTATGGTGCGCAACCGCGACGAACTTTCAAATCGGCGGAAGACGAAGCTGCCTTCAAGAACGCCCGCAACTACGGCGGCGCCGAATTCCGTGCCGCCGCCGGCGAAGCTGCCGCGCATCAGCACTTCGGCACGCTCGTGGTGAGTTGCGAACGCGCCGATCTTCGCGCGGCGCCCAATGGTGTCATGATTTATCAGAACGGCTCGGCGCGGCTTGAGCCCCTGCCCCCACCGAAAGTGCCGCGCGGCGAAGTCATCGACGAGCTTTATGAGGCCGTCGTGCATGGCAAGGCGCCTTTCCACGATGGCAGCTGGGGAATGGCGACGGTCGAAGTCCTGCTGGCGATGCTGCGGTCGTCGCGCGAAGGATGCGACGTGGCTCTTAATCTCGGCGGGGCACCATGAGCAGGCCACCCCCGAGCACGCAGTCGATCCTCCGTCACTGGCGCGAGGCAGTGCCGAATGACCGTCTCGCGCATCTGGTGAAAGATGCAACACGCGCGCTGGTGCGGGCCTTGCAGATGCGGCTCGGCGAGCACGCCGTATCGCTCGGGCATTGGACGTTCCTGCGCATCCTCTGGGAATCCGACGGAATGACCCAGCGCGAATTGAGCGAGCAGGCCGGCGTGATGGAGCCGACGACGTTTTCTGCCGTGCGGGCGATGGAGCGGCTCGGTTACGTGGTTCGCCGCAGACGCGGCGGCGACCGCAAGAAGATCTTCGTCTTTCTCACGCCGAAAGGCCGACGCCTGCGCAAAAAGCTCGTGCCGCTCGCCGAGCGCGTCAACCGGATTGCCGTTCGCCGCGAGCGCCCTGCCGACATCACCCGGACGCGTAAAGTGCTGCTGTCGATCATCGAAAATCTGGCGCGGGACGAGCAGACCGCCGATATGCGGATGCCGTCGACCCGAGAGCTGGGGCGGCTCAATGGATCCGGGCGGAAGCGCCGGCTTTCGCGCCGCCGGTGACCGGGAACCCCACCTCAGGTTGAGGGCTTGAGCATGCCTCGCATGAGGCTATAGTTCGGGCCTTATTGTTCAGAACAAAGAAAAACGCGTTGGGAGGATGTTCGTGATGAAGCGCAAAATAGCGAGAACACTGGTGTCGGCGATCGCCCTGGTCATGGCCAGCGCGAGCAGCTTTGCCGCCGATTATCCGGACCGGGCGATCAAGCTGATCGTCCCGTGGGCGGCAGGCGGAGATACCGACGTGATCTTCCGGCCCCTGACTCCCCTGCTGCAGAAATATCTCGGCCAGCCAGTCGTGATTGCCAATGTCGGCGGCGCCTCCGGCACCGTCGGCGAGCGTGAAGCGGCAGGAGCCGCGCCCGACGGCTACACGATTTACGGAGCGCATGACTACATTCATTCCGTCTATTTCGGGGGAATGATCGATCTGAAATACGACAAGGCTTTTGAACCCGTCTGCATGGTGGCCTCGACCCCGTCGGTGATCACCGTGGGCGCCAAGACGCCCTGGAAGACGTTCAAAGAACTGGTTGAGGACGCAAAGAAACGGCCCGAGCAAATCGTGGTCGGCGCTTCGCTCGGCTCCACAAGCCAGTATTCGATTGCGATCGCCGCCAACGCGGCCGGCATCAAATTCAAATATGTTCCCTATGACGGCACCGCCAAGCGCATGAATGCGCTGCTCGGCGGACATATCGATGTTGGCGACAGCAACCTCACGCAGAAGGGCAAGGTCGATGCCGGCCTGTTGCGCTTCCTCGCCAACATGTCCGAGAAGCGCACCACCGGACTCGAAGATGTGCCGACGCTGAAGGAGCTCGGCTACAATGTCGAGTATTCCGTGAACCGCGGCATCATGGTGCCGAAGGGCACGCCCGCCGACGTCATCGCCAAGCTCAATGACGCCTGCGCCAAGGCGACGAAGGAGCCTGAATACGCCAAGGCGATGCTCTTGCAGGGCACCGAAGTGCGTTACATGGATCCAAAAGCGTACGCGGCCTATCTGCAGAAGACCGACGTGCAGACCAAGGACATCGCCAAGGCACTCGGACTGCTCAAGCGCGAATGATGAGCCGAGATGGTATTTCGGGGCTCGTCTGCCTCGCGATCAGCATCGCGCTGCTGACGGAAACATTCGGACTGCCGCCGGCCACGATCGTTCCGATCGGGCCGGCGTTCTATCCGCGTGTCGTGCTGTTCCTGCTCATGCTCCTGAGCGTGATCTTGATCGTGCTCGATTTGCGGGCGATGCGGACCGCACGCGCGGGCGCACCCGCCGCTGCGGCGCCGGCTGCGGGCTCACCGCCGAACTACCGGCTGGTGCTGGCGACCTTCATTGAATTCGGACTCTACATCGCGTTGTTGCCGCCGCTCGGGTTTCGGATCTCGACGTTCCTGTTCGTGCTCGCCTTGCAGGTCACGCTCGAATGGCCGCGCAGCAACAAGCGCTGGGCGCTCGCCGTGCTGATCGCGGCGGCGACAAGCCTGATCTGTTACCTGATCTTCCAGGATTATCTGTCGGTGCTGCTGCCGCGCGGCACGTGGAGCAACATGTGAATCACTACGAGTTGCTCCTCACCCATATGGGGACGGTGCTGCAACTCCAGTACCTGATCCCACTGCTGATCGGCACGATCGCGGGCGTCGTCGGCGGCGCGCTTCCCGGCGTCACCATCACGATGACGGTGATCGTCGTGCTGCCGTTCACCTTCGGCCTCGATCCGCTGCAGGGCCTCGCCGCCATGATCGGCGTCTATGTCGGAGGCTCCGCCGGCGGGTCGATCACCGCGAGCCTGATCGGCATTCCAGGGACGCCGTCGGCCGTGGCGACCACGTTCGACGGCTTCCCGATGACAAAAAAGGGCGAGGCCGGACGCTCCGTCTGGGTCGGGGTGTGGTCGGCACTCATCGGCGGCGCGCTTGGCGGTCTCTGCCTGATCGAGCTCACCGGCCCTTTCGCCTCGCTGGCGCTCGAGTTCGGGCCCTGGGAATTCTTCGCGCTGTTCGTCTTTGCGCTGTCGATGGTCGCGGGGCTGGTCGGGCGTTCGGTGACGAAGGGGCTCCTTTCCGGAGCAATCGGGCTCGTCGTGACCATCGTCGGTCCCGACCCGATTTTGGGCGTTCAGCGTTTCACCATGGGCATCCATCAGCTCGAAGGCGGCATGGACTTTCTCCCCGTGCTGATCGGCATCTTCGCCTTCGCCCAATTGATGCCCGACGTCGAGCAGCTCAATGCCTATGACCCGACAAAAGCGGCGGCAGCAACGAAGCTCAGCCTGAAGGTGTCGCACCTGTCGGTGTTCTGGGACATCCTTTGCCGTCCGTTCATTCTGCTCTGGGTCACGTTCATCGGCATCGTGATCGGCGTGCTGCCGGCGATCGGCGGCAGCGCCGCCAACATCATGGCCTACGACCAGGCCAAGAAGTTCTCCAAGCGGCCGGAAAAATTCGGCACCGGCGTTCCTGAAGGCATCGTCGCATCGGAAGCATCGAACAGCGCGAACGTCGCCGGCTCGCTGATGATGATCATGGCGTTCGGTATTCCCGGCGATGCCGTGACCGCGGTGATGATGGGCGCGCTGAC
>JBLMWS010000050.1:0-11101 GCA_050257355.1 Gemmatimonas sp. | reverse complement strand
GGCGGTTTCTCAACCCGAAGCCCGCCGGCATCGATCGAATGACGCAAGAACAAGCTCACGAACAACAAGACGACTATGCCGACATCCGCGAGCAGGTGGCCAAGCTCTGCGCGCAATTCCCCGGCGAATATTGGCGCAAGCTCGATCGCGAGATGGCTTATCCTTCCGCTTTCGTTGATGCGCTGACGCAGGCCGGCTATCTCTCGGTGCTGATCCCGGAGGAATATGGCGGGGCGGGTTTGAAGCTCTCGGCGGCGGCCGCGATCCTGGAAGAGATTCAGCGCGCGGGCTGCAACGGCGGCGGCTGTCACGCGCAGATGTACACCATGGGCACGCTGCTGCGGCACGGCAGCGCCGAGCAGAAGGCGAAATGGCTGCCCAAGATCGCCAGCGGCGAGTTGCGCCTGCAGGCTTTCGGCGTCACCGAGCCGACCAGCGGCACGGATACGTCGTCGCTGAAGACTTTCGCGCGGCGCGAAGGCAATGACAGCTACATCGTCAACGGCCAGAAGATCTGGACCAGCCGCGCCGAATATTCCGACCTGATGATCCTCTTGGCCCGCACCACGCCGAAGGACCAGGTGAAGAAGCGCACCGACGGCTTGTCCGTGTTCATCGTCGACATGCGGGAAGCCAAAAAGGCGGGACTGACCATCCGTCCGATCCGCACCATGATGAACCACTCCACGACGGAGGTGTTCTTTACCGACATGAAGGTGCCGGCCGAGAATCTGATCGGCGAGGAAGGCAAGGGTTTCCGCTACATCCTCTCCGGCATGAATGCCGAGCGCATCCTGATCGCGTCGGAATGCATCGGCGATGCGAAATGGTTCATCGCCAAGGCGACCAATTACGCCAAGGAGCGCGCGGTGTTCGGCCGCCCGATCGGCCAGAACCAAGGCATCCAGTTTCCGATCGCCAAGGCCTATGCGTCGATGCGCGCGGCCGAGTTGATGGTCAAGGACGCCACCCGCAAATACGAGGCCGGCCTCGACTGCGGTGCGGAGGCCAACATGGCTAAAATGCTCGCGGCCGATGCGTCCTGGGAGGCGGCCAACGCGGCCATCCAGACCCACGGCGGCTTCGGCTTTGCAGAGGAATATGACGTCGAGCGCAAGTTCCGCGAGACGCGGCTCTACCAGGTGGCGCCGATCTCGACCAACCTCATTTTGTCCTACATCGCCGAGCATGTGCTCGGCATGCCCCGCTCCTATTGAGGGTGCGCCGATGCTGCCGCTTACGGGAATAAAGGTGATCGCGGTCGAACAGGCAGTCGCGGCTCCCTTCTGCTCGTCGCGCCTGGCGGATGCCGGCGCCGAGGTCATCAAGATCGAACGGCCCGAGGGAGATTTCGCCCGCGGCTATGATGCCGCAGCAAAGGGACAGAGCAGCTATTTCGTCTGGCTCAACCGCGGCAAGCAGTCCGTGGTGGTCGATCTCGCGACCAAAGAAGGCCGCGACAAGCTCGAGGAGCTGATCGCCGCTGCCGACATTCTCCTGCAGAATTTGAAGCCGGGCTCGATGGACAAGCTCGGCTTTTCGATCGAGCGCCTGCGCAAGGACTATCCCAAGCTGATCTGCTGCACCATCACCGGCTATGGCGACAGCGGCCCTTACGCGCATCGCAAGGCCTATGATCTCCTGATCCAGGCGGAAAGCGGGCTTGCCTCGATCACCGGCGGGGCCGACGGCCCTTCGCGCGTCGGCCTTTCCATTGTCGACATCGCGACCGGCGCCACTGCGCATGCCGCGATCCTGGAAGCCTTGATCGGGCGCGGACGCACCGGACAAGGCGCAGACATCCGGATTTCGATGTTCGATGTGATGGCCGATTGGCTCACCGTGCCGCTGCTCAATTCGGAAGCCGGCAATCCGCCCAAACGCATGGGCCTCGCCCATCCCTCGATCGCCCCCTACGGCGTGTTCCGCTCCAAGGACGGCAAGGACATCCTGATCTCGATCCAGAGCGAGCGCGAATGGAAGAAGCTGTGCGCGGAGGTGCTGGGGCAGCCCGATCTGCCCAATGATCCGCGTTTTGCGAACATGGTCGAACGCGTGCGCAACCGGACGCTCACCGACAAGACCGTCGGTGACAGCTTTGCGGCCATGGCCCGCGACGAACTGCTCAAGCGCTTGTCGGATTCCGACATCGCCTTTGCGGAGGTCAACACCATGGCCGACCTCACGGTGCATCCGCATCTGCGCCGCATCGAGGTCAATACGCCGAAGGGCGTGGTGACCTATCCGGCTCCGGCGGCGATCGTCGTCGGCGAGGAGCGGCGCTATGGCGCAGTACCCGCCATCGGCGAACACCAAGAGCAAGCTGCTCAGAAGCGGGCAAAATCCTCATGAGCGACAAACTCGATCTCGATCACTTGCGACAGTGGATCGGCCGCACCCAGGAGGCTTCCGACATCGTGACCGCGCAGCTCGCGAAGGGCCTGCGCGCGACGCTGTTCCAGGACATCGGCGAGCCGAAGAAAGGCGATGCGGCGCCGTTCACGGTGCATTGGTGCCTGGCGCAGCCGGTGTTTCCGATGTCGCAACTCGGTCCGGACGGTCACCCGACCCGCGGCGGTTTCCTGCCGCCGGTGCCATTGCCGAGGCGGATGTGGGCCGGCGGCGAACTGCAATTCGTCGACAGCTTGCGCGTCGGCGACGAGGCGACCCGCACCTCACGCATATCGGACGTCACCTTAAAGAGCGGATCAACCGGCCCATTATGTTGCGTCTCGGTCGAGCACAGCGTGACCACTTCGCGCGGCATCGCGATCCGCGAGCGGCAGGATATCATCTATCGTGACATGGGCGGCGCGCAGGCTGCCGCACCGGCCAAGCCGGCGTCACCGCCGCCGGCCGCGCAGCATCGCGAGACCCACGTCTCCGATCCGGTGCTGCTGTTCCGCTATTCGGCGCTCACCTTCAACGGCCACCGCATCCATTACGACCGCGACTACGTCACCAAGGTCGAGGGCTATCCGGGGCTGATCTTCCACGGGCCTCTGCAGGCGGCGTTCATCATCGAGATGGCGGCGAAATTGCGCGGCGGCCAACCGCCGAAGAAATTCGTCTATCGCGGGGTGCAGCCGCTGTTCGAAGGCGGCGAGTTCTCGATCAACGCCAACGACAACGGATCAGCCATGGAGCTGTGGACCGCGAACGCCGCCGGCCAGCCCACGATGAAGGGTACCGCCACGTGGTAGTGTGTCTTCGGTCATTCCGGGGCGCCTCGAAGAGGCCAAGCCGGAATCTCGAGATTCCGGGTTCGATGCGGAGCCTGTCGTCCGGCCGCGCGTCGCGCGGACCGGATGGCATCGCCCCGGAATGACGGAGCCCGAGGATATTGTAATGCCCCCCAAGTCCACGAAGGCCACTTCTCTCACCGTCAAGCACGCGACAATCGACCTGCTCCGCGCCTTCGGCATCAAGAAGGTGTTCGGCAATCCCGGCTCGACCGAGTTGCCGTTCCTGAGCGACTGGCCTGACGACATCGACTATGTGCTGGCGCTGCAGGAGGCGAGTGCTGTCGGCATGGCCGACGGCTATGCGCAGGCGACCCGCAATGCCGGCTTCGTCAACCTGCATTCCGCGGCCGGCGTCGGCAACGCGCTCGGCAACATCTACACCGCCCATCGCAACCAGACACCGCTCGTGATCACCGCCGGCCAGCAGGCACGCTCGATTCTGCTGCTGCAGGCTTTTCTCTATGCCGAACGTGCATCGGAATTCCCGCGGCCTTACGTGAAATTCAGCGTCGAGCCGGCGCGCGCCGAGGATGTGCCGGCGGCGATCGCGCGTGCCTACCATGTCGCGATGCAACCGCCCTGCGGGCCGACCTTCGTGTCGATCCCGATCGACGACTGGGCGCATCCGGCCGATTCAATTCAGGCGCGCAGCGTCAGCCGTGAGATCGGCCCCGAGGCCGGTGCAATGCGCGCACTCCTCGCCGCGCTGGCCAAGAGCGAGCGACCTGCCCTCGTCGTCGGTCCGGCAGTCGATCGCGCCGCGGCCGTCGATCTGATGGTACGCGTGGCCGAGAAAACAAAGGCGTCCGTCTGGGTCAGCCCGTTCTCGGCGCGCTGCTCGTTCCCCGAGCGGCATCCGCAGTTCGCGGGATTCCTGCCGGCCTCGCCCGGCCAATTATCGGAGGCCTTGCGGGGGCACGATCTGGTGGTCGTGATCGGCGCGCCGGTGTTCACTTTCCATGTCGAGGGGCACGCCTCGATTTTCGACGGCGGGACCACGCTGTTCCAGATCACGGATGATCCCGATGCCGCCGCGGTGACGCCGGTCGGCACCAGCATCGTCGCGACCATGAAGCCCGCGCTGTCGATGCTGCTGGACTTGCTGCCGGAAACCAAGCGCGCCGCCCCGGCCGGCCGCAAACTGCCCGCGCCGCCGGCAGCGGCGGATCCGATCCCGGTCGAATTCCTGCTGCACACGTTGTCCACCGCAATGGGCGATGAGGCTGCGCTGGTCGAGGAAGTGCCGTCGCATCGGCCTGCCATGCACCAGTTCATGCCGATGCGCGGCCAGGACAGTTTCTACACCATGGCGAGCGGCGGGCTGGGCTACAGCCTGCCCGCGTCCGTCGGCATGGCGCTCGGCCGGCCGGAACGGCGGACGGTATGCCTGATCGGCGACGGATCGGCGATGTATTCGATTCAGGCGCTGTGGACGGCGGCACAACGCAAGCTGCCGCTCACAGTCGTCGTGATCAACAACGCCGGCTACGGTGCCATGCGCTCCTTCAGCCAGGTGATGCAAGTGCGCAAGGTGCCGGGCCTGGATCTACCGGGCATCGATTTCGTCAAGCTCGCCGAAGGCCACGGCTGCGATGCGGTACGCGTCACCAGGGCTGCCGAGCTTGCGCCGGCGCTGAGCCGCGCGCTTGCACATGATGGCACGAGCCTGGTCGAGGTGATCGTGGATTCCGCCGTGCCGATGCTCTACGCGCAGCGGGGACAAAGTTAAGCCCCCCGTCGTTCCGGGGCGGTCCGCAGGACCAAACCCGGAACCTCGATGTTCTCGGATACGTAAATTGCAGTTCAGAGTTCGCAGTGCGCGCGCCCGGAAATGCCGGCTCGCGTCACTTCCCGTACTCGTCCCGCATCCTGGCCTGAATCTTGGCCATGCCGCCGATCCAGCGGTCGTAATTCTCGGTCTTGTTGCGCATATAGCCGAGCACTTGCGGATGCGGCAGGATCAGGAACGTCTCCTGCTCGATGCCGGCGAGCGCATCTTTCGCAACCTGTTCCGGCGGGAGATCGCCGTCACCCGATTGCGGCCCCTTCGGGATCGAGCGCAGCATGTTGGTATCGACACCCTGCGGGCAGAGGATGGACACCTTGATGCCGTCCGCCCGATGCGAGATCGCGAGATTCTCGGCAAATCCGACCGCGGCATGTTTGGTGGTGGAATAAGCGGGGCTGCCGACCTGCGACAGCAGACCGGCGGCGGAAATCGTATTGAGGAAATAGCCGCCGCCGCGCGCCTTGTAGCGTGGGATCAAATGCCGCGCGGCATAGATATGGGCCATTACATGGATTGCCCAACTGCGCATGAACGGCTCGTCCGACGTCCCGCCGGCATTGACCGACAAGGGATCGAAGCCGCCGCCGATGCCCGCATTGGAGCAGAACAGCGCGATCGGGCCGAATTGCCGCTCGGTCTCCTCGATCACGTGCAGGATGTCCTTTTCCTGCGCGACATCGCATTTGAAGGCCGCGCCATCGACGCCAGCAGCAGTGGCGCGTGCGCCGGCCGCATCCAAATCGGCGACGACGACCTTGGCCGCGCCCGCGCCGTGAAAGGCCTCACACAGCGCCTTGCCGATGCCGTTCGCACCACCGGTGACGACCACGACTTTGCCAGTCACCTGCATCGACAACCCCTCTCTTGAAGCACGTCAGGCCAGAACCAGATCAAGCACGGCGGTATAATGGCAGGCCGCGCCCAACAGCACGAAACAATGCCAGATCGCGTTCTGGAAGCGCAACCGCCGCCAGGCATGAAAGATCACGCCGAAGCTGTAGAGCGCCCCGCCGGCCAGCACCAGCCACAGCGCAAGCGCCGGCAGCGCGGCGACTACCCGGTCATAGAGCATCACCCCGCTCCAGCCGAGCGCAAGATAGAGACCGACCGAAAGCCGATCGAACCGGCCGGGCCAGCCGAGCTTGAGCACGATGCCGAAAATCGCCACGCACCAGACCCCGATCAAGAGCGCGACCGAGAACACACTGGGCTTCAGTTCCATGATGAACGGCGTGTAAGTCGCCGCGATCAGCACATAGATCGCGGAATGATCGAAGCGCCGCAGCACCCATTTGGCGCGCGACACCGGCCAGAGATTATAGGTCGCCGACAGCATCAGCATGCTGAGCAGGCCGGCAACGTAAATCGACACGCCGACGATATCGAAGGCGGTGGCATAGATGGCCGTCAGCACCACCAGCGCGGTGGCGGCGATCAGCCCGAAGATGACGCCGATGGCGTGTACGATGCCGTCGGCGATCAGTTCCGCGCGATCATAATTCCAGCCGACCGCCCCCGCCGCGGCATGGACGGAGGTCGAGGCCAGTTGCTTCAGCTTGAAGATCGTCATGACTCGGTCCGACAGTTCTGTAACTCGCTTTGACAGACAATATAGGTCTGGGGAGGTCAACGAACCGTTCAACCCTCTTACGCCTAAAGGCGTCCGAAATGTGAAAGCTTGATTTCGGTCAAGCAATCGCCACCTTTCGGCGGAGTGCACCCCGATTGACAACATCGAGGGCGCTCCGGAGCGTTGTTTTGGCGTATATTCTTTCTCCATTCTATCGAGGATGGGCGCCAGCGTCCCCGCCCGTTTCCTCTGCCCCGAGTTTCTCGCGTCTCCATGGCCCTCAGCCTTTCCGATATCGTCGAGGAAGCACGCCTCTCGGCGCGGGCCCTGATGGACTACGGCGGGCACCTGTTCAATCCGACGGTGCGGCTCGGCGTCACCGGCCTGTCACGTGCCGGCAAGACGGTTTTCATCACAGCGTTGATCCACGGCCTCACCCGTGGCGGCCGCTTTCCCGTATTCGAGGCCTATGCCTCGGGGCGGATCGCCCGCGCCGAGCTTGCCCCGCAACCGGACGATGCCGTGCCGCGTTTCGACTATGAGGGCCATCTGCACACCCTGATCGAGGAGCGGCGCTGGCCGAACTCGACCGTCGACATCAGCGAACTGCGCCTGGTGATCGACTACCAGCGGCAAAACAGCGCGGACCGCACGCTGACGCTCGACATCGTCGACTACCCCGGCGAATGGCTGTTGGATCTGCCGCTGCTCGACAAGAGCTATGAACAATGGGCGCGCGAAAGCCTGGCACTGTCGCGGGACAGGCCGCGGGCACCGCTCGCAAAGCAATGGCACGCGCATCTTGCGACGCTCGATCCGAGCGGCAAGGAGGATGAGCAGGCGACGCTTGCGGCCGCAAAACTCTTCACCGACTATTTGCGCGCCTGCCGTGACGAGCGTTTTGCCATGAGCCTGCTGCCGCCCGGCCGCTTCCTGATGCCGGGCAATCTCAAGGGCTCGCCGGCGCTGACCTTTGCACCGCTCGACGTGCCGCCGGACGGCACCGCGCCCGAAGGTTCGCTCTGGGCCATGATGGTGCGACGCTACGAGGCCTATAAGGAGGTCGTGGTGCGCCCCTTCTTCCGCGAACATTTTGCACGGCTCGACCGCCAGATCGTACTGGTCGATGCGCTCGCAGCCTTCAACTCCGGACCCGAAGCGCTGCATGATCTCGAGGCGGCGCTCGCCGGCATCCTCGACTGCTTCCGGGTCGGCCGCTCGACGCTGCTCTCCGCGCTGTTCCGGCCTCGCATCGACCGCATCCTGTTTGCCGCCACCAAGGCCGATCATCTGCATCATGCAAGCCACGATCGGCTGGAAGCCATTCTGCGCCACGCCGTGAACGGGGCTGTGACGAAAGCCGAGAGCACGGGCACTACGATCGACGTCGTGGCACTGGCGGCGGTGCGCGCCACCCGCGAAGCCACGGTCGCGCGCGGCCGCGACAAGCTCCCCTCGATCCTCGGCACGCCGCTGCCAGGCGAGACGGATGGCAGCGAGACCTTTGACGGCAACACCGAAGTCGCGACCTTTCCCGGCGACCTGCCCGACCACCCCGAGGCGCTGTTCGACGGCGAAGGCGCCTTTCGCGGCCTGTCCAGCACGGCGGCCGAAACAAGCGATTTCCGTTTCCTGCGTTTCCGCCCGCCGGCGCTGGAATCCGACGGCAGCGGCGCGCCCGCGCTGCCTCACATCCGCCTTGACCGCGCGCTGCAGTTTCTGATTGGAGACAGATTGCAATGAGCGAGCGCTCTCCACCACGCAAGCCTCAGACATTCCGCCTCGACGACCCCGGCGTGGTCGTGGTCGAGGAACAGGACGCACCGCGGCCGATACGCGGCACTATTCAGATCACCCCGGAAGCTGGTCCAGCCTCCCTGCCGGTGCCGGTCGAGGCGCCGATCCTGGAGCGCCGCGGCTTCCGCTGGGGCACGCTGTTCTGGAGCGCCGTCGGCGGGCTCGTGCTGCTCGGCGTCGGGCTCGGCGTGACCCGGCTGGTCGAGGACTTATTTGTCCGCAGCGAAGGCCTCGGCATTCTCGGCCTCGCCCTCGCCTTCGCTGCGGCGCTGGCACTTGTCGCCGTCACCGTGCGCGAAACCGTCGGCCTGATGCGGCTTACCGCAATCGAACAGCTGCAGGCCCGTGCCGCCTCCGTGCTCGTCAGCGACGACCGCGCCGAAAGCCGGACCATCGTGCGCGAGCTGTTGAAGATCGCGCATCAGAACCCTCAGCTCGCCCGCGCCCGCGTGACGCTGCGAAACCACGTCGACGACATCATCGACGGCAGCGACATGATCCGGCTTGCCGAACGCGAATTGATGGCGCCGCTGGATTCCGAGGCTCGGCGGCTGGTGTCTTCGGCCGCGCAACGCGTGTCGATCGTCACCGCCGTCAGCCCGCGCGCCGTGATCGACGTGCTGTTCGTCTTCGTGGCGGCGTTGCGGCTGATCCGGCAATTGGCACGGCTCTATGGTGCACGGCCAGGCGCGCTCGGCATGGTTCGCCTGTTGCGGCAAGTCATTGCTCACCTCGCCATCACCGGCGGCATGGCCGCGAGCGATAGTCTGGTGCAGCAGGTGCTGGGCCACGGCATCGCCGCGAGGCTGTCACAACGGCTCGGCGAAGGCGTACTCAACGGCCTCCTCACCGCGCGCCTGGGCCTCGCCGCCATCGAGGTGACGCGCCCGCTGCCTTTTGCCGCACTGCCGGAGCCGGCGCTCACCGATCTCGCCAAGGATCTCCTGCGCAAACGTGACGAGGAAGATTAATTGGCGCGCAATTCCGAACGATAATCCTGAGGAGCCGCGCAGCGGCATCTCGAAGAGTTGCGAGATCGGCTCAGCGCTCTTTGATTGAGCATGATCTTCTCGGAAAACCGCTTCACACTTTTCCGGATCATGCTTTAGGTCAAGGCAGAATTGCTGGTCCACCGCAAACTCGCCAGCTCGCGCCAACGGAAGAACGGCGAATCCGCGGGAGGGTTGAGCTCCGGCGTCCAACCGTCGATCTTCTCCAGCGAATAGGTATCCATCACGGTACCGCGCCAGACACGATCGACGCGCTCCAGCGGCTCACGCTTGGCGGTGGTCAGATTCCACAATGGCAGCTTGTTGTCGGGTTCACGCCCGACATAGAGGCCGGTGTGGCCTTTGATCTTGTCCATGCCGGGATCGGCAAACCCCTGGAAACGACCGCGCTCGTTGATCTGGATCACCGGCACCTGGCCGTTGAAATACCAGCGCATCATCGCGTAGGTACGGTAGTCCGTGGTCGCGATCCAGCTCGCACCGCTCCTGCTCAGCTGCGCCTGCACCCGTGCCGCCAGCGGGCCGTAGCCTGCCTCGCTGCCGATCGGGTCGTTGCCGCCGAAGAGATTCCAGGGGCTCGCAACGGCATAGACAAACACCAGCACGACGGTGATCAGACCCGAGATCACGGCCGTGTTGGCCCACCCCGCGACCGACCTGATCATCCGGACCGGCCGGCCTTCGCGCGACAGCATCGCGATGTTGATGGCAGCGGCGGCAAAGCCGATCGGCCACATGAACATCGGCCAAGTGTCGCCGACGCGAAGCGTGAGCGACTTCCAGAGGAAATACAGGAACGGGACCAGCACCGCGGTGGACAACAGGATCGCGACCGGCTCGCGCGCGCGATAGCCGCGCCGCGCCGTCAGTATCAACCCCAACAGCGTGACCGGCAACAGCACGAATCCGACGAGCCCGAGTTGCAGGCCGATATAATCGCCGACAGTGCGGACCATGATCGCGTGGGTGGCCGTCGCCCGCACGAGCTGGAAGCGGAATGACGCGAAATCGTGCTGCGCATTCCAGATCAGGACGGGCGAAAACACCAGGAGCGCGATCACGCCGGCAGCCCAGGGATAAGGGCTTTTCAGCCAGCGCATCCGCCAGTCCGGCACCAGCATGAACGCGGCGATCGCGGGCACGAACATCACCGCCGTGAATTTCGACAACAGCGCCAGGCCGCCAAAAAATCCCGCGGCCAGCCACCAGCGTCCATCGTTGCTCTCGGCGAGCCGCACCAGCGCCCAGAACATCGCCACCGCAAAGGGGATCAGCGCGACGTCGGGCGCCACCTTCGCCATCAGAAGCCCGTAATAGACCGCGGCCTCCGGCAGCAACACCGCGAGCACGACCGCGCGAATATCGTGCGTCACGCGCCTCGCGATGTCGGCGAGCAGGAGCTGCGTCACCAGCATCGCCAGGATACCCGCGAAGCGGACGCCGAGATTGGTGTCGCCAAAGATGGCGGTGCCCAGCCCAACAAACCATGCGATCATCGGCGGATGGTCGAGGAAGCACAGCACGTGCTCCTTCGACCAGGTCCAGTAATAGGCCTCGTCGGTGCGCAGATCGACCAGGCACGCATAGGCGACACGCAGCGCCGTCATCGCGGCGATTACGGCGACGGCGACCAGCAATGGCCGATTGGAGGCAGGATCCGGCTTGTCGCGGATCAGGTCGGGCGGGGCAG
>JBLMWS010000049.1:0-2749 GCA_050257355.1 Gemmatimonas sp. | reverse complement strand
TCGACGACGCGGAAGGCGTTGATCAGGGCGTTGACCGCGACGAACAGCGTAGTCGGCATGATCAGCGGCCAGGTGATGCGGCGAAACATCAGCCAGCGGCTCGCATTCTCCATGCGCGCGGCTTCGTAAAGCACCGGCGGCACCTGCTGCAGCGCCGCCAGGAAGAAGATCATGAAGAAACCCGACTCCTTCCAGATCGTCACAGCCATCAGCGCGGGCAGGGCGGTCGAGGAGCTGCCGAGCCAGTTGACGCTGGCAAAGCCGAACAGGCGGCCGAGCTGATTGAGGAGGCCGTAGTCGGGCGTATAGAAGAACAGCCAGATGTTGGCCGCGGCGACCATGGGTAGAATGGTCGGCGTGAAGAAGGCTAGCCGGAGCGCGGCGCGCCCGGCAATGCGGCCATTGACCCAGAGCGCCATCGCGAGCGCAAGGCCGATCGCGACGGGCACGGTGATCAGCGCATAGAGCAGGTTGTTCTTCAGAGCGAGCCAGAAGATCGGATCGGCGAGCATGGTGCGGTACTGGTCGAGGCCGACAAAGACCGCCGGCCGCTTGCCATGCGGGGTCGAGAAGAAGCTGTCGATCACGGTTGCGACCGCGGGCACATGCGTGAACGTCGCCAACAGGACGACCGCCGGCAATGCCAGCAGCCAGCCTTGCACGTGAACGTTGAATACCGGTTGCTTCCGTCCCATGGCTCGCGAACGAGGGCCGGCCGGCGCATCTGCGCCAGCCGGCCGCGCCTGTCAGTGCTGATAGCTAGCGAGAATGCGGTTCGCCTCCGCCTGGGCCTCGTCGAGCGCGGGCTTGGCCGGCTTGGCGCCGGTCAGGATCGCCTGCAAGGCATCGTTGAGCACCTTGGTGACGCGCTGGTTGTCATGCGTCGACAATTCGGCCACGGCATCCTTGAGCTGGTCGCGCGCAACCAGGGCGGCTGGAAATCCGGCCACATATGTCTTCATGGCCGGCGTTTCCCAGGCGTCTGGGCGGGTGGCGACATAGCCGGTGGCGATGCCCCAGTCGGCCGCGCGCTCCGGCGTCGAGAGGAAGCGGGCGAACTCGAGCGCGGCGGCCTGCTTGGCCTTGTCGCCGGTCTTGAAGATATAGATGTTGCCGCCGCCGGTCGGCGAGCCGCCGCGCACCTTGGACGGCATCGCCGCGACGCCGAAGGCGAATTTGGCGTTCTTGCGGACGTTGGTGAGATTGCCGGTGGTGGTCCACATCATCGCGGTCTTGCCCTCGAAGAAGTCCTTCGGCGTCGTGCCCCAATCGATGATGCCCTTCGGCATGACCTGGTATTTCTGGCTGAGGTCGGCGAAGAACTGCGCCGCTTCGATCACCTTGGGATCGTTATAGGCGACCTTGGTGCCGTCCTGATTGGCGAGGATGGCGCCGTTCTGAGTGGTCAGCGCCTGAAACAGCCAGTAGGGGAAGCCGGAGGAGGGAATTTCCAGGCCCCATTGCGTGACCGCGCCTGAGGCATCACGCTTGGTGAGCTTCTTGCCGAACGCGACCATCTCATCCCAGCTGGCCGGCGCCTTCTCCGGATCGAGACCCGCCGCCTTGAAGGCATCCTTGTTCCAGTATTGCACGATGGTCGAGCGCTGGAACGGGATGCCCCAGGTATGACCGCCCGACTGGCTGTTTTCCATGAAGGCCGGATAGAACGATTTGATCCAGGCCTGATCGCTCTCGGATTTGGCGATCTCATCGTAAGCCACGATCAGGTCGTCGTCGATCAGCGTGAACATGTCGGTCGACAGCAGCACGGCGACGTCGGGGGCATTGCCGGCCTTGGCCGCCGTCATCGCCTTGACGATCGAGTCCTGATAGCTGCCGGTATAGACCGGCTTCACGGTGATATCCGGATGGGCCTTGGTGAATTCGGCCGCATAGCCGTCGATCACCTTGGTGATCGGGCCGCCGACCGCGATCGGATAATAGAAGGTGATCTCGGTTGCGGACGCGGCCGCGCCGGTGAGAGCCGTCACGGCCAGCGTGGCGGCGAGTGTGAGCCGAGCAAATCTGTTCATGCGCGAATACTTCCCTGATTGGAAAAGGTGTGCAGCTGTGACGACAGTGATCTGGCGCCGGTTTCGCTGAGGCGTTCCCCGCTTGCGGCGTCGAACAGGTGACCCGCAGCGGTGTCCCAGACGAGGCCGATCGTGGCGCCGATGGGTGGAGCGCTATCGCCCCGCGTGCGGGCCAAGATTGCGCGCTCGCCGAGCCTGCAGGTAACAAGGGCCTCGCCGCCGAGATATTCGATCGCCGTGACAGTCGCGTGAAAGCGGCTGCGCCCGCTCGCGCTATCCACGGTCACGTCCTCCGGCCGCAGGCCAAGCACGCGCCCATGACCTGTGCCTGCGAACAGCGCGGGTCCGGCGGTACCGGCGATGACCGCGCCCTGCGGCCCGTCGTCGAGATCGAGCAGGTTCATCGGCGTCCCCCCGATGAAGCGGGCGGTGAACAGCGTTGCCGGCCGCTCGTAGAGGTCGGCGGGACGGCCCTGCTGCTCGATGCGGCCACTCCGCATCAGGATGACGCGGTCGGCCATGCTCATGGCCTCGGTCTGATCATGCGTCACAAAGATCATGGTGATGCCGAGCCGCTGCTGCAGACTGCGGATTTCGCGGCGCAGATCCTGCCGCAATTGTGCATCGAGGTTGGACAGCGGCTCGTCGAGCAGGCAGACCGGCGCCTCCGCGATCAAGGCCCGGCCGAGCGCCACGCGCTGCTGCTGGCCGCCGGA
>JBLMWS010000048.1:0-5629 GCA_050257355.1 Gemmatimonas sp. | reverse complement strand
CGCCGCGGTCCTCCTGATGGTGGCGGTGTTCGTCGCCATCGGACCGGCACGGTTGCCGCTCCAACTGGTGCTGCTGGTCGCTGCACCCGTCAGTCTCGCGATCGTTTTTCTCAAGCGGCGGACGTTGGCATGAATTCCGATGCGAATCCGGTTTGGGCGCTGATCTGGACCTTCGGCCTGATGTCGCTGTTCGCGGTCGGCGGCGCTAATGCCGCCATCCCGGAAATGCACCGCATCGCCGTTGATGTCAGGCACTGGCTCACGGACAAGCAATTCGCGGACGTGTTTGCGATCGCCCAGCTCTCGCCGGGGCCGAACGTGCTGATCGTGACCCTGATCGGCTACGCGGTTGCGGGATTTTACGGCGCTCTGGCTTCGACCGCCGCGATGTGCCTGCCCACGGCCCTACTGGCCTATGCCGTGAGCCGGCTGTTGCGGGGAGCCAAGGAGGCGCGCTGGCCCGGGATCATCCAGGCCGCATTGGTGCCGCTGTCGATTGGTTTGATGGCCGCGAGCGCGTTGGTCGTGGCGCAGGCGGCGGATCGGACGTGGACTGCGGTGCTGCTCACCCTCGCTGCGGCTGTCGTTGCCTTTGCGACCCGGCTCAACCCGCTCTGGATACTGCTCGCCGGTGGCTGCTTGGGTTTGGCTGGCGTTGTCTAGCGAAAGCCTTTAGGCAAGGCGAGCCTGACCGGAGGTCAAGGTCCGAAATAAAATGGGTGGTAAGCCCGCATTCGGGGGGAGACATCGATGAGCGACACGCACGATCAGCGGTGACCTTCGACGTTCCGGAACTCGCTGACGGGCTCGGCTTCGCTACGGTGGCGATGGGCGTGTTCGGCTTCGCCGAGATCATCCGCAACCTCGACGCCGGCGCGGAAATGGACCGCGAACTGGTGCAGCAGAAGATCACCGGGCTGATGCCGACCAAGAAAGACATAATCGAGTCGCTGCCCGCGATCTTCCGCGGCACGGTGCTTGGCTCCATTCTCGGCATTCCACCCAACGCCGTCATGGCGCTGATGGTCGGCGCCATGACCATTCACGGCATTGTGCCGGGACCGCAGGTGATGCAGAAGCAGCCGGATCTCGTCTGGGGCATGATCGCCTCGATGTGGATCGGCAATCTGATGCTGATCATCATCAACCTGCCGCTGGTCGGCATCTGGGGTGCGGCTCTTGCGCGTGCCGTACCGGCTGATGTTTCCCTCGATCGTCGTGTTTTGCTGCATTGGGATCTATTCGGTGAACAATGCGCCGGTCGACGTCATCCTCGCCGGCGCCTTCGGGCTGATCGGCTACTGGCTGGTCAAGCACGAGTTCGAGCCGGCGCCGTTGCTGCTCGGCATGGTCCTGGGGCCGCTGATGGAGGAAAACCTGCGCCGCGCGCTTCTGATCTCGCGCGGCGACTGGAGTGTATTCGTCACGCGTCCGTTGTCGGCGGTGCTGATCGCGGCCGCTGCCGGCCTTCTGGTGCTGGCGGTGCTGCCGACGCTGCGGCGCAAGCGCGACGAGGTGTTCGTGGAGGGGTAGGGCCTCTTTCCGACCCCGCGCCGCCTGCCAGGGGAGGAGAGGAGAAGGGTTCCGCCCTTGCCTGTTTACGGCCGGATACTCATTTTTCCGGGTATAATTCGATAAAGCGGGCCGAGTCGCTGTCGTACGCGGCGGCTCGCCGGTAATTTGCCTTTTTTGCCAGGGCACTTCGACCCCATGAACCAGTACCACGACCTGCTTGAGCGGATCCTGTCAGACGGTGCGGAAAAGCACGACCGCACCGGCACCGGCACGCTGTCGATCTTCGGCCATCAGATGCGCTTCAACCTGTCGGCCGGATTTCCCATGCTGACGACCAAGCGCCTGCCGCTGAAGGCGATCGTGCACGAGCTGCTCTGGTTCCTGAAGGGCGACACCAACATCAAATATCTGCATGATCACGGCGTCACCATCTGGGACGAATGGGCCGATGCCAATGGCGATCTCGGACCGGTCTATGGCTCGCAGTGGCGCTCCTGGCCCGCGCCCGACGGGCGCCAGATCGACCAGATCAGCAACGTCGTCGACATGATTAGAAAGAATCCGGATTCGCGGCGGCTGATCGTCAGTGCCTGGAATCCGGCCGAGGTCGACAAGATGGCGCTGCCGCCGTGCCACTGCCTGTTTCAGTTCTATGTGGCCAACGGCAAACTGTCCTGCCAACTCTACCAGCGCTCTGCCGACGTGTTCCTGGGCGTGCCGTTCAACATCGCCTCTTATGCGCTCCTGACCATGATGGTCGCGCAGGTCACGGACTTGAAGCCCGGCGATTTCGTGCACTCGCTGGGCGATGCTCACCTCTATTCCAACCATCTCGATCAGGCGCGCCTGCAACTGACCCGGCCGACGCGCCCCTTGCCGACCATGAAGATCAATCCGCAGGTGAAGGATATCTTCGGCTTCCGCTACGGGGACTTCAAACTCGAAGGCTACGACCCGCATCCGCATATCAAGGCCGAAGTCGCGGTGTGAGTGACTGAATGTCCCTTGCCATTCATCGCGCGCGTCCCGACGAAGTGCCGCTTGTGCTGTCGCTGGTGCGCGAGCTTGCCGAGTATGAAAAACTCGCGCACGAAGTCGAGGCGACGGAAACATTGATCGAGGCGGCGCTGTTTTCCGATTCGCCGCGGCTGTTCTGCGACATCGCGGAGTGGAACGGCGAGGCGGCCGGCTTTGCCGTGTGGTTCCTCAACTACTCCACCTTCGCCGGGCGCTTCGGCATCTATCTGGAAGACCTGTTCGTGCGCCCGCAATTCCGCCGCAACGGCATCGGCAAGGCCTTGCTCGCTCATCTGGCGCGCGCCTGTGTCGACAACGGCTGGTCGCGCCTGCAATGGGCGGTGCTCGACTGGAACGCGCCCTCGATCGAATTCTACAAATCGCTCGGTGCGGGACTGATGGATGAGTGGACCTTGTGCCGCGTGACGGGCTCCGCACTTGAAGCATTGGCGGCGGAGGCGCCGTGATGGAGATCGTGCTTATTGCCGCCGTCGCCGAGAATGGCGTGATCGGCGCCGACAATGCGATCCCTTGGCGGCTGAAGAGCGACATGCAGCGCTTCAAGGCGATGACGATCGGCCGGCCCGTTGTGATGGGACGAAAGACTTTCATTTCGCTGAAGCGGCCGCTACCCGGACGCACCAATATCGTGGTGACGCGCGATCCCGCCTATCGCGCGGCGGGCGCGGTGGTGACGACCTCGTTCGATGCGGCCTGCGCAACGGCTCGCGGCGATGCGCTACGGCGCGCGGTGCGGGAGATCGCCGTGATCGGCGGTGCGGACATCTACGCGCAATTCATGCCGCGCGCCGATCGTCTCGAGATCACCGAGGTACATCTTCGCCCCGAAGGCGATACCTGTTTTCCGCTCATCGATGCGGGCTTGTGGGACGAGGTGGCCCGCACCTACCATCAGGCCGGCCCGGACGACGGCGCCGCGTTCTCCTATGTGACCTATCGGCGCAGGCCCCGTTAACTGCGTTATCGAAGGTTTAATTTGACAAATACCGCCTCGGGCATAGCTGCTTTCGTTGGCCCCGGTGATGATGCCTTGCGAAGCTTGCGTTGTAAGGCTAGGGGGCGTCCCGTATAAGACCTGCCGGTATTGCGAGACCAGCCCCTTAGGTGCGGTCCCGCGGAGGAGAGTATCGAATGCCGTGGAAGAATCAGAGCGGAGGCCCCTGGGGCTCGGGTCCCAAGGGACCATGGGGCTCGGGCCCGCAACCGGTCGGGCCGCGTCCGCCCGATCTGGAAGACCTTCTGCGCCGCGGCCAGGATCGTCTGCAGCAGCTTCTGCCGGGAGGTCATTTCAGCGGCCTCGGCATCGGGCTGGTCGTGCTCGTGATCATCGTGATCTGGCTGTTCTCCGGGGTCTTCCGGGTGCAGTCCGAAGAGCTCGGCATCGTGCTCCGCTTCGGCAAATATGTGCGCGATGCAGGACCCGGATTGAATTACCATTTGCCCTATCCGATCGAGACCGTGCTGCTGCCGAAGGCGCTGCGCGTCAACACGACCTCGATCGGCATGACGCTGGTCGAGGATCCGGCCCGGCGCGGTCGCGCCATGCGCGACGTGCCTGAGGAAAGCCTGATGCTGACGGGCGACGAGAACATCGTCGATGTCGATTTCACGGTGTTGTGGCGGATCAAGCCGAACGGCGCGGCCGACTATCTCTTCAACATCCAGAATCCCGAAGGCACCGTGAAGGCGGTCGCGGAAAGCGCGATGCGCGAGGTGATCGGCCGCTCCAACATCCAGCCGATCCTGACCGGCGCCCGCACCACCATCGAACAGGCGGTGCAGCAATTGATGCAGAAGACGCTCAACAGCTACGGCTCGGGCATCCAGGTCACGCAGGTGCAGATGCAGAAGGTCGACCCGCCGGCTCAGGTGATCGATTCCTTCCGCGACGTGCAGGCCGCGCGGGCCGATCTGGAGCGGCTGCAGAACGAGGCGCAGACCTATGCCAACCGCGTGGTGCCCGACGCCAAAGGGCGCGCCGCCAAGATCATCCAGGACGCCGAAGGCTACAAGCAGCAGGCGATCGCCGAAGCCAAGGGCCAGAGCGCCCGCTTCCTGAAGGTCTATGACGAATATGCCAAGGCGAAGGACGTGACGCGCGAGCGCATCTATCTCGAGACGATGGAACGCATCCTCGGCGGCTCCGAGAAGCTGGTGGTGGACGGCCCGGCCGGGCAGGGCGTCGTTCCCTACCTGCCGCTGAACGAGCTGTCGCCGCGTCGTAAGCCTCCGGCGACCACCGGTTCGGTATCGCCATCGTCCGGTTCGGGGGCGCATTCATCCACTGGAGTGACGCAATGAGGTCCCCGGTTACTGGCATCGTCGCGCTGCTCTTGCTGCTGCTCGTCGTTATCGTTGCCTACAGCTCGGTGTTTACGGTGCAGCAGACGGAACAGGCGCTGGTCGTGCGGTTTGGCCGCCCGGTCGCCAGCGTCACCGACGCAGGCCTGCATTTCAAGGCGCCGTTCATCGACACCGTGATCCCGATCGACCGGCGCATCCTCGATCTCGAAAACCCCTCGCAGGAGGTGATCGCCTCCGACCAGAAGCGGCTAGTGGTGGACGCCTTCGCCCGTTACCGCATCAAGAACGCCCTGCGGTTCTATCAGAGCGTCGGCACGGTCCCGGCTGCGAACCTGCAATTGACCACGCTCCTGAACGCCTCGCTGCGGCGCGTGCTCGGCGAGGTCACCTTCATCCAGGTGGTGCGCGATGAGCGTGAAGCCTTGATGGGGCGGATCCGCGATCAACTCGACAAGGAGGCTGACGGTTACGGCATACAGGTGGTGGACGTGCGCATCCGCCGCGCCGATCTGCCCGAGCAGAACAGCCAGGCCGTCTATCAGCGGATGCAGACGGAGCGCCAGCGTGAGGCGGCCGAGTTCCGAGCCCAAGGCGGCCAGAAGGCGCAGGAGATCCGCGCCAATGCCGATCGCGAGGCCACCGTCATCGAGGCGGACGCCAGATCGCAGGCCGAGCGTATTCGCGGCGACGGCGACGCCGAGCGCAACCGCTTGTTTGCCGCGGCCTACAGCAAGGACCCCGACTTCTTCGCGTTCTACCGGTCCATGACGGC
>JBLMWS010000047.1:0-2578 GCA_050257355.1 Gemmatimonas sp. | reverse complement strand
AGAGCCGCGTCCTGCCGCGCTACCAGCGCAAGACGCCGGCCGGGCCGTTTGCCGAGTTCACCCGGATGATCATCGACGTGGACAAGCCCGTCATCGCGGCGATCTCCGGACCCGCGATGGGCGCCGGGCTCGCCTTCGCCCTCGCCTGCGATCGACGGATCGGCGACGCGAAGGCACGCCTGTGCGCGGCCATGGTGCGGCTTGGCTTCAGCCCCGACTGCGGCATCACGTGGCTGCTGCCTCGCGTCACCACCCTGGCGACCGCCCTGATGATGGTGGAGACCGGCAAGATCGTGGACGCCGAGGAAGCGCACCGCTTGGGACTCATCGACGAACTGGTCGCCGAAGGCGAGGCGCTCGCGGCCGCGCTACGCTACGCGAAGGACCTGGCCAAAGGACCGAGCGTGGCCATCGATCTGGCGCGCCGCTGTGTCTACAAGTCGCTGACGGCGACCTTCGACGAGATGCTCGACTACGAAGGTGTCGCCGGCACGATGTCTGCGGACACGCACGACGCGCGCGAGGGTACCAGCGCGTTTCTGGAGAAGCGCAAGCCGGTGTTCAAAGGCTGCTGAATCGGCCGTTAGTGCTGCTGCAGCGTCGCGATGATCTCGCGGACGCGCGCCTTGTCCTCGCGCAAGCCGGGCGGAAGGTCGAGGGTAAGGGTGGAGAAGATGGCGCCGCAGCGCTCCTGCAGCTGCGGAACCAGGTCATCGTAGTGACAGACGATGGCGAACTCGTGCAGCATCTCGTCGGTGATCACCGCCGGCATGTCCTGCCATTTGTTCAGCACCGACAGCCGATGCAGCTCGAGGCCGGCGTCGGTCCACCCGTGAAACTCCAACACCGAATGATACGTGCGGGTGGATGCGTAGAAGGCGATCCGCTGGCGCAGGCCGTCCTTGGCCGCGGCGATCTCTGCTTCGTCTCGGCCAACGGCCAGGAATGGCGCCCCAACGAGGTCGACCTCCGTTACCGGCCGGCCCGCTCTTCCGCCGCCAGCCGCAACCGCCGGCAGCACCACTTCCTCCGCGTAGCGAAACGTCGCAATCGGATGTAGGCGTAGTCCGTCACAGAGCTCGCCGGCGAGGCGGCACATGTACGGGTTCACCGCCGCAATGTAGATCGGCACGTGCGGATGCGGGCTTGGTCCTGGGTTGAAGAACGGCGGCAGCAAGGTGAACTGGTAATGTTTCCCCTCGAAGTAGGTCGGCCGCCTACCGTCCTGGAAAGTCGCAAAGATCGCCTTGAGGCAGAGAATATACTCGCGCAAGCGCGGACCGGGCGGGGCCGTCCAGGGCGCGCCGTAGCGGCGCTCGTTGTGCCCTTTCACCTGGGTGCCGAGCCCAAGCTGGAAACGCCCATGGGAGAACTTCTGCAGATCCCACGCGAGCTGCGCCACCACCATCGGGCTGCGCGGAAAGGCGATCGCGACATTCGTGGCCAGGCGGATCCGTTGCGTGTGCTCGGCGGCCACCATCAGCGGCAAGAAAGGATCGTAGCCCGCCTCCGGCATGGTGGCCCCGTCGAACCCCAATGCCTCGATCGCGCGGGCGGCGGCGACGAGGCGCTCGATGCTTGCCGCCTCCTGCCCCTTGCCCGCGTATTGCTCCACCTCCAGACCGAGTAGCCCTGTTTCAACGCGCACGGCGATCCTCCTCCCGTTCCCTGGCCTGCTGCCGGCCGAGGGCAAATGCCCTCCGCGGGCGCCTTGGTAGTGATCAAGATCATGGTTCCGATTGGCTTTCTCTCATGTATGATATACGCCATCCCAGGTAAACGAACAAACGTTTGTTTGAATCCTTGCGACACGGAAGGAAGGTGGGCGCGTGAATTTCGAGTTTTCGGACGAA
The DNA here is from genome assembly GCA_050257355.1 of Gemmatimonas sp. GTDB lineage: Bacteria > Pseudomonadota > Alphaproteobacteria > Rhizobiales > Xanthobacteraceae > Bradyrhizobium. The sequence continues at coordinate 725 of JBLMWS010000047.1, read as the reverse complement.
GAGAATGCCTTCGTAGCCGAAGTCGAGCGCTTCCTCGACGCGCACGAGACGCGCGAAGTGATGGATGTCACGCGCGAAAACATGGCGCAAATCGTCGATACCCCCGCGCGACGCGCCTTCGTGACGAAGATTGCCGAGCGCGGCTGGCTGGGGATGACGTGGCCCAAGGAATACGGGGGACGAGAGCAGGAAGGGATCTACGAGTACTTGCTCAACGAGCGCTTGGCACGCCGTGGCGCGCCGCAGATCGGCAAGGGGGTCGGGATCGTCGGCAAGACAATCATGCGGCATGGCAACGAGAAGCTGAAGCGCGAGTTCTTGCCCAAGATCCTGCGCAATGAAATCCAGTTCGCCATTGGTTACAGCGAACCGGAAGCCGGCTCCGATGCCGCGGCCATGGCCCTGCGCGCCGTGCGCGAGGGCGATGGCTGGCGACTCAACGGCCAGAAGGTCTTCACCACCTCGGCGCATTTCGCGGATTGGTACTGGGTCGGTGCCAGAACCGATCCCGAAGCTCCCAAGCACCGCGGCATCACGCTGTTTCTGCTGAGAATGGACCATCCGGGGCTGACGGTGCAGGCGATGCCAACGATCGGCGACGAGCGCACCAACTCGGTGTACTTCGAGGACGTCTGGGTCGGCGACGAGTACCGCGTCGGCGAGCTCAACAAGGGTTTCCAGTACATCTCCGAGGCGCTCGACCTCGAGCGCTTCACCATGTTCAC
>JBLMWS010000046.1:0-6818 GCA_050257355.1 Gemmatimonas sp. | reverse complement strand
CGCCTGCCGGAACAATCCGCTGGTCGAGCTGCGCTGGAAACACCGGCTCGTCGGCCTGACCCAGAAGGACGAGCACGTGCAGCTGGCCGTCGCGACGCCCGACGGCATCTTCACCATGGAGGCGCAGTGGGTGATCGCCTGCGACGGCGCCAATTCGGACACGCGCCGCATGGTCGGTGCCGAGTTCACGGGGCAGTTCTTCCAGGATCGCTTCCTGATCGCTGACGTCGCGATGAAGGCGGATTTCCCCACCGAGCGCTGGTTCTGGTTCGACCCGCCGTTCCACCGCGGACAATCGGTGCTGTTGCATCGCCAGGCCGACAATATCTGGCGCATCGATTTCCAGCTCGGCTGGGACGCCGATCCGGAGCAGGAAAGGAAGCCCGAGCGCGTGATCCCCCGCATCAAGGCGATGCTGGGAGAAGAGGTCGCGTTCGAGCTCGAATGGGTCTCGATCTACCAGTTTGCCTGCCGGCGCATCGACAATTTCCGGCATGGCCGCGTGCTGTTCGCGGGCGATGCTGCGCACCAGGTCTCGCCATTCGGGGCACGCGGCGCCAACACCGGCGTGCAGGACATCGACAATCTTGCCTGGAAGCTTGCGCTCGTTCTGAACGGTGAGGCACCGGAGACGCTGCTCGACACCTACCATGGCGAACGCGCATTTGCCGCCGACGACAACATCCTGAACTCCAGTCGCGCCACCGACTTCATCACGCCCAAGACTGCGGCAAGCCGCTATTTCCGCGATGCCGCGCTCGACTTGGCGCAACACCACAGCTTCGCGCGCCCTCTGGTCAACAGCGGCCGGCTGTCGACGCCGACGCCATACGTCAGCTCGGCGCTGAACACGCCTGATACGGCACCTTTCGCCGGCAGCATGACGCCGGGCACCAATGCGGCCGATGCGCCGGTCACGATTGATGGTAGGCCAGCTTGGTTTCTCGACTGTCTCTCGTCCGGCTTCACGGTCGTGACCTTCGACCCGGCCTGCGAGAGGACAAGCGTCGATGCGGACGGGATCGCGGCGCGGGTCGTCGCCGTCGGCCGCGACATCGAAGACGCCAAGGGCGTGCTCGCGCAGCGCTACGGCGCTGCGCCCGGAACCACTTATCTGTTTCGTCCCGATCAATATGTCGCCGCCCGCTGGACCAGCTTCGACGAGCCGGCCATCGCCCGGGCGCTGCGGCGCGCCTGTGGCCATCCCGTCGTCGAACAGCAGGAGCTCGCGGCATGACCCTCATCCTCACTCCCAACATCAGCGACCCCGATGGCTTCTATGCCGAGCTGATCGGCGGGCAGCGCGACTTGAGCGAGGAGGAAAGCCTGCGCATGAACGCCAGGCTTGTGCTGTTGCTCGCCAATCACATCGGCGACCGCGCGGTGCTGAGCGAGGCGATCCGTCTGGCGCGGACGCCTGGCGCTTGAGGCGCTGACCACCGGCATCGCCGCCCCGGCTCGCACCGGGGCAAACCCGAACATATCGTCGAGGCCGCGCCGCATCATGCCACCTGCAGCCGCTCGCCTTGCGGCCTGACGGCGAAGGTTGCAGCCACGGCAACCGCGGCCAACGCGATCATGGTGGCGCCGAGATAGAGCCACATATAGCTGTTGAAGGCATCGAAGATGCGTCCGCCCGCCCAGGGACCGAACGCCATGCCGATGGCGGATGCCATGGTCAGCGCGCCGAACACCGTGCCCATCGCGCGCTGGCCGAAGGATTCGCGCGCAAGCACCGCATAAAGCGGCATCACGCCACCATAGGCCGTGCCGAACACGAGCGAGAGCGCATAGAATTGGCCGAGCCGGCTGACGAAGAGATAGCAGGCGATCGCAAATGCCTGCACCAGAAGGCCCGTCACCAACACCGGCTTGACCCCGAACCGGTCGGCGAGCAGCCCCAGCGCAAGCCGCCCGCCAAGCCCCGACAATCCCTCCAGGCTGTAGATCGAGACCGCCGCGAGCGGGGCAATGCCGCAGCCGATGGCGTAGCTCACCATGTGGAAGATCGGTCCGGAATGCGCGGCGCAGCAGAGGAAGAAGGTCAGCGCGAGCACGATGAATTGCGGCGAGCGGAAGGCCTCTGCCGCCGACATGCCCGGCTCCGCGGAGGCCGCCCGCGGCGACGCGAGTTTCTCGACCCCGGCGCGTCGCACCAGAAGGCCCGCGGGGATCAGCAACGCCCAGGCAAGCATGCCGATCACCATCATTGCGGTGCGCCAGTCATAGGCTGAGATCAGCCAACGGGCGAAGGGCGAGATCGTCATCGGTGCCACACCCATGCCGGCCGAAACCAGCGACACCGCCAGGCTGCGATTGTCGGTAAACCAGCCGGTGGCGGCAGCGATCATGGGCGCGAAGAAGGCGCCGGCGGCGAGCCCCACCACGAGCCCGTAAGTCAGCTGAAACTGGAGCAGCGAGGTCGCTCCGCTCGCCAGTACGAGCCCGAGGCCGAGCAGCGCGGCGCCCGCCAGGACCACGACACGCGGCCCGAAACGGTCGCTCAACGCCCCCCAGCCGAAGCCGGCCGCCCCCATCACCAGGAAGTCGAGCGTCATCGCGCTCGAAATCCCGGTGCGCGACCAACCCGTCGCCGCCGAGATCGGCTGCAGGAAAACGGCGAGCGAAAACATCGCGCCGATGGCAACACATGTCATCAGCGCCCCGCAGGCCACGATGACCCAACGATAGGAGGACGTCATGCCTCTCTCCTCTTGGCGTTATCCGTGCCTGCAAGACGAAGGAGGACTCGCGTTTCCGACAGCGGCGGAAAAATAATTCCGCGCGCGCACGGCCGGCGACGGCAGCGGGGCTCTCGGCGATTTGTTGCATCTGCAACCGATTGGCACGTGCGCGCGGAAAGCGTGTGACAACATGCTCTTGTCACAGCTGATTCATCGAACCGGCCTACGCGTGCGTCTGCAACTTCAACCACTGGGGGATTCGCATGAGCCGCTTCACGAGCACGCTGCGCACGCAGCGGTGGGACGATTACCGCTACTATCATCAAAGCCGGATCAATCAGACGCTGCACCTCGCCAGCGCCTTCATCTTTCTCGCCAGTTACGCGCTGCTGTTCAAGGACCCGGCCATGGCCGGCCTCATCGGATGGCTCGCGATGTTGACGCGGCAGACGGGGCATTTCTTCTTCGAGCCGAACGGCTATGACGCCGTGAACCAGGCGACCAACGAATACAAGGAAGCCATCAAGGTCGGCTACAATCAGAAACGCAAGATCGTGCTGCTGATCGTTTGGGGGCTCGCGCCGGTTGCCTTGTTCTTCCTGCCGACGCTGTTCGGCGTTTTTGCTCCGCCGGCCGGGCGGCTCGATTTCATGCGCCATGTCGGCCTGATCTGGCTGGTCGTCGGCATCGGCGGCGGGCTGTTCCGCATGGTCCAGCTCTTCGTTGTCCGTGACGTCCCGACCGGGCTGACGTGGGTGTTCAAGGTTCTCACCGATCCGTTCCACAACATTGCGCTCTACTACAAATCGCCGTTGGCACTGTTGCGCGGCGAATTGATCGACACCTCCATCGCCACGGCCGATTGGGACGGCGACGAGGCGGAGGAGGCAGCGCACCTCACCTGAAGCGCTTCGCTCTCGATCGCCTGTCATCGGCCCGCGACGCGGGCCGATTTGCGTTTGGGCTCGATTGAGAGTCGTCATTCCGGCGCGGCCGCGCAGCACTCTCGAGATTCTCAGATGTGCAACTGCACATCAGAGTTCGATGCTTCGCATCCCCCGGAATGACCGGACATCGAATCGACTCTTTCGAGCCTGCGACCGCAGAGCGGCCAACGCGTTGTCCGGATGCGGCGCGACTTCACAAAAACGCTATTGCCAACGGGCTGGACTGCCGCCATTAGCTCCCTAAATGGCGTGTCTGACCAGTGGCTTTCGATTCCAGCGCAATTTTCATGCAACCTACCATCAAGGCGAACCTCGCCGCGCATGGCCGCGATTTGCGGATCGATTTTGCGCGCGGCCTCGCCAACTGGTTCATGCTGCTCGATCACATTCCGCACAACGTGGTCAATCTCTTCACCATGCGGAATTTCGGATTCTGCGGCGCGATTGATCTGTTCGCCCTCGTCTCCGGCTACGGGGTGGCGATCCTCTACGGAAAGATGACGCTGGAGCGCGGCTTCATCGTCGCCGCGACCCGGATCGTGAAGCGATCCTGGCAGCTCTACGCCGCCCACCTCGTCCTGTTCGTCATCTATATCAACGCGATCGGCTGGGCCGCGGCGCGCTATGCCGCTCCCGCCATACTCCAGGAATATCACATCGTCGGCATCCTCAACGATCCGGTGCGGGTGCTGATGCATGGCCTGCTGCTGGAATCGCGGCCGCTCAATCTCGACGTGCTGCAGATGGCGATCGTGCTCCTGCTGTTCTTTCCCGTCGCGCTCGCCGGACTGATGCGCTGGCCGAATCTCACAATACTCGGATCGATCGCGCTGTATGTCGTCGCGCGCCACTTCGGATGGGGACTGCCGGCCTTTCCGGCAGGCAGCCCCTATCTCAATCCGTTCGCCTGGCAGTTGCTGTTCGTGCTCGGCGCCTGGTTTGCGCTCTCCGGCGGCAAATGGGTGCGCGCACTGCAGGAACTCTGGCTGGTACGTGCGGTGGCGCTGGCCTATCTGGTGTTTGCTCTTTTCATCATGATTGCGGCCGCGCATCCGGCCATCGCCGCCTTGGTGCCCGACGCCCTGATCAAGTCGTTCATCCCGGTCGATCGCGACAATCTGGGGCCCGCCCGCGTGCTGCACATCCTCAGCATTGTCCTGCTGTTCACTTGGGCCGTGCCGGCCGATTGGAAGGGATTTGATCACAAGCTGATGCAGCCTGTCCTCAAATGCGGCGAGGAATGGCTGGCCAGCTTCTGCGTCGGCGTTTTCCTGTCGCTCGCGGGATACATCGTGCTGATCACGAGCCCGAACTCCTATTTGCTGCAAGTGCTGGTCAGTGCCGCCGGGCTCGTTCTGATGACCGCGGTCGCCTATTACGTATCCTGGTCCAAGCAGCAGGATCGCGTGCCCCGCCTCAGCCCGGCGCGAGCCAAGCAAGATCACGCGACGGCGGACAGGTAGCGGCGCACCGAGGCTTCAAAGGCCGCTTTCGCACCGCTGGCAATGTTCCGATTCCACCAGGCGCCATAGATGCGATCGAAGCCGAGTGGCGAGATTTTGTCTGCGATGGACCTGACCGTCGCGGCGCTGAGCGGAATGTAGTTCGGATAGCTGTACATGAAGCTGACGAAGCGTCGGTCCATCGCGACCTGCACGATGTCGCCGGCCAGCAGAGCGCCACGGCCTTCCGCACCGGCGCGCCAGTGCAGCACGGTGCCACCGGCGAAATGCCCGCCGGCACGCACCAGGAGAATGTCGTCGGACAGCCGGCAGGTTTCGCCCGACCAGGACACGATGCCCCGATGAGGGCGGGTGATCCATTGCCGATCATCGGCATGCAGATAGACCGGCGCGTTGGCGAACGCCTCGCTCCAATCGGCGAGCGCGCCGTAATAATGCGGATGCGAGATTGCGATCGCCTTCAGGCCGCCGAGCGAGCGCACATTGTCCACGGCTGCCGGGGTCGCCAGCGGAATGCAATCCCACATCACGCAGCCGTCATTCTCGCGGATCAAAAGCGCGCGCTGCCCGATGGCGAAACTCGGCTCGAGCCCGATCCCGACCAGCTCGAGATCATCGCGCCAAACCGGCCGGTGCGCCTGCGCGAGTTCCTCGCGGGTGAGCCATTTCTGCCCGCTCCAATGCACGAATTGTCGTTCGTCCTCGCAGATCGGACAAGACGCCGGCGGTTGCGCGCTCTCGGAAAACTGCGCGCCGCATTGAAAGCAGGTGAACAGGGGCATGGATGGTCTCCAAGAGCTGATAGCAGTGCGCGGAGCGGCGAGACTTCGTCGTGAGCGCCGAAGTAGGATTCGAGATATAGGAGCAAGCATGGCCGCCGGCATCCTCTCGAATACCCACCTTCGCGCGGCGCGACGAGTGGGGAGATGCGAGTCCGCAGTCCCGCGGCGCGGTTTGCGCCCGAGTTATGCATCGCCATCACCCTCCGAAAAGACAGAGGGCGCAAGGAAGGCCGGGTGACCGCTTGCACCCGGGGCCCTCGCGCCAGAAAAATTGCGCGAAGGGCGCGTGACCACAGGTACAGGCGGATACACTCCGGCCTTCCCTGCGCGATGGTTTTACGGCTTACTTCGCGCTCTCCTCGGTGAACCAGCTTGATTGCCACCGTCGTCCGCGCATCATCTTGCGCGAATTTGGCGCCTGCATGGGCGCGCCAGGACCACACGACTTCGCCGTCCGCGTTCGTGCCGCTCGTCTGTTCGACACGTCTCGCGTCCACCGCAGTCCGCTTCACGTTCGTGACGATCGCGATACGCCCCTCTGCTTCGAGGCGGGATGGCGCAAGCAAAACATGATTTCTGAAAAAACGAAAGTAAATTATTTTTGCACGGAGAACTGGACAGCCCAAATCAACTTGAAGCGGCAGCGGAAATCGGCTTTTACGCGCACGCGGTCGTCACGCTTGTCGGTCGACTTGGCACGCCAGGCATGGGCTGGCTTTGCCTGTCGGGCGAATCGGCCGCGAGCTGCGCAAAAAAGGCCACCGCTGTCATGGGCGGCGCGAGACCTTGAGGCTACGAGCCGATCGGTGACTGGATGATGCTGAGATTGTTGGCCGACGATCTGACCGGTGCGCTCGACTCCGCCGCGGAGTTCACGGGGCTGTTCGGTCCGATCAAGGTCGTCTGGCCGGAGCGCGCGCTTGCGCAGGTCGAGGGCAGCTT
>JBLMWS010000045.1:0-14525 GCA_050257355.1 Gemmatimonas sp. | reverse complement strand
GCAGGGTGCATCCGTTCGGCGCGGACTTCCAGATCATCCGGCCCAACGAGCTGATCGAGCTGGAAGCGAAATATGCCTTCGAGACCGATGACGGCGCGACCGTCTATGTCGAAAACAAGGGCATCCGCTTCGGGCCGCTCGAATTGTTGCAAAGGCTCAAGCGCGGCGAACCGGTCGATCCGACGCTGATCTATTGCCGCACCTCGCCGAAATTCGAGACCGGCCACGAAAAGTACCGCTGGTTGATGGAGCACCTGTTCGTCGCCTCCGTCGCCCGGCACGCCGCGCGCGTAGTGGTCGACGTGCACATGGTGCTGTGACGGCAAACGCAGCTGCTGCCGTCGTCCCGGGAAAAGCGGTGACTCATAAGCACGGGCTGACATGGTTGCGATGGCCCCGTGGTTCCGGTTTGCCCAAAATCCTCGCCGTAGTTATGGATCGCGGCTCCGCGTTCGCGGGGCCGGGCCGAGAGCGACTTGTTGACTCCCTCCAAAATCGTTATAAAACATAACTATTCTTGGAAGGACACAATAAGCCGATGGGAAACGCCACTGCCGCCAATGCGGATGTCGCTGCGCTGCTGAAAATCGAAAGGAGCGGCGCCGTGCTGACCGTCGGCCTCAACCGGCCGGCCAAGCGCAATGCGCTCAACGACGGCATCATTCTTGCCATTGGCGATTGCTTTGCGAAGCTCCCCGACGACATCGGCGCCGTGGTCGTTCACGGCATCGGCGATCATTTTTCCTCCGGCCTCGATTTGTCGGAGCTCACCGAGCACGACGCCACCGAGGGGCTGCGCCACTCGCAGATGTGGCACCGCGTGTTCGATCGCATTCAATATAGCCGGGTGCCGGTGATCGCCGCGCTGAAGGGCGCGGTGATCGGCGGCGGGCTGGAGCTCGCCTGCGCCGCCCATATCCGCGTCGCCGAACCATCCGCCTATTTTGCGCTGCCCGAAGGCCAGCGCGGCATTTTTGTCGGCGGCGGCGGCTCGGTGCGGCTGCCGCGGCTGATCGGCGTGCCGCGCATGATGGACATGATGCTCACGGGGCGGGTCTATTCCGCGACCGAAGGCTCGGCCTACGGCTTTGCGCAATATCTGGTCGAGGCGGGCGGCGCATTCGCCAAAGCCATGGAACTTGCCGAGCGTATTGCCGCCAACGCGCCGCTCACCAATTTCGCCGTGCTGCAGGCGCTGCCGATGATCGCGGAGGCCAATCCGCAGACCGGGCTTTTGATGGAATCGCTGATGGCCACGGTGGCGCAGAGTGACAAGGAAGCCAAGCGCCGCATCCGCGCCTTCCTCGAGCATCGAACCGCAAAAGTGAAGCCGGGGTCGACATGAGCGCGCAACCCACCATGATGGCGTCGACGGCAGCGGCCGGCTCTGGCCGCGCGGCCTCCCTCCACCCCTTGCGCGCGATCTCGTTCGGCGATCCCGCTGTCTCGATCGAGCGGGAAGCGGACGGCACCATCTATCTTCGCCCAACCCGTGCGCTCGCCGACTATCCCGCGCGCATCACCGATCGCCTGCATTATTGGGCGAGCATCGCGCCGGATCGCGTGTTCATGGCGGAGCGCGACGGCGGCGCCGGCTGGCGGCAGCTGACCTACGCCGAGCTGCTCACCTCCAGCCGGCATATCGCCTCGGCGCTGCTCAAGCGCGGCTTGTCGGCCGAGCGGCCCGTCCTCATCCTCTCCGGCAACTCCATCGACCACGCGCTGCTCGCGTTCGGCGCGCTTTATGCCGGGATTCCGTTCTGCCCGGTCTCGCCGGCCTATTCGCTGGTCTCGAAGGACTACGCCAAGCTGCGTCATGTGATGAAGCTGTTGACGCCTGGCCTCGTCTTTGCCGAGGACGCCGACAAATTCGCCGAGGCGCTGTCGGCCAACGTGTCGCTCGGTACCGAGGTCGCCGCCGCTTACGGCAGCGTGCCCGGCCGCGACGTGACGCTGTTGAAGGAACTGATGGCGACCCCGCTGCACGTGAGCCTCGATGCCTCGCACGACAAGATCGGCCCCGACACCATCGCCAAATTCCTCCTCACCTCCGGCTCGACCGGCAATCCCAAGGCGGTCATCAACACCCAACGGATGATCTGCGCCAATCAGGTCATGATCCGCGAGACGATGTCCTTCCTGAAGCAGGAGCCGCCGGTCATCATCGATTGGCTGCCCTGGAATCACACCTTCGGCGGCAATCACAATATCGGGCTGACGCTCTACAATGGCGGCTCGATGTATCTCGATGCCGGCAAGCCGACGCCTGATGGCATCGCGGCAACCGTGCGCAATCTGCGCGAGATCGCGCCCACGGTCTATTTCAACGTGCCGAAGGGCTATGAATCGCTCCTGCCTTACTTGCGCGAGGACGTGGCGCTCCGCGACAAGTTCTTCAGCCGCTTGCAGGCGATGTTCTTCTCGGGCGCGGCGCTCGCGCCTCACGTCTGGAACGACCTCGATGAACTGTCGGTCCAGGCGACCGGGGCGCGCGTGCCGATGCTGACGGGCCTGGGCGCGACCGAGAGTGCGCCGTTCTTCATGTCGGTCAATCCGCGCACCAGCCGCTCCGGCCACGTCGGATTGCCGGTCCCCGGCAATGACGCCAAGCTCGTGCCGAACAACGGCAAGCTCGAAGTGCGCGCCAAGGGGCCGAACGTGACGCCGGGCTACTGGCGCCAGCCGGACATGACCAAGGCCGCCTTCGACGAGGAAGGCTTCTACAAATTCGGGGATGCGCTCAAGCCCGCCGATCCCAACGATCTTCACGCCGGTTTCGATTTCGACGGCCGCATCGCCGAAGACTTCAAGCTTGCGAGCGGAACCTGGGTCAGCGTCGGTCCCTTGCGGGCGCGCTTCATCGCGGCCTGCGCGCCGCTGGTGCGCGACGTCGTGATCGCCGGGATCAACCGCGACGAGATCGCGGCCATCGTCGTGCTCGATCTCGACGGCTGCAGGCTGGTCAACGCGACGCTGCCGTTCGACGACCTCAAGGCGACCGCCGCCGATCCGCTGGTGCGCGCGGCCTTCCGCGAGCGGTTCGATAGATTTCTGTCGAGCGCGACCGGCTCATCGACGCGGATCACCCGTGCGATCCTGCTCGATGTGCCGCTGTCGATCGACCGCGGCGAAGTGACGGACAAGGGCTCGATCAACCAGCGCGCGGTGCTGGAGCATCGCAAGGCGCTGATCGAAGAGCTTTACGCGGCAGCGCCGCCGGACCATGTGATCACGCTAAGCTGAAACGGATCGAGTGAAGGAGAGCATCATGCAGTTGAAGGATCAGGCCGCCATCGTCACCGGAGGCGCATCGGGCTTGGGCGCCGCCACCGCGCGGAAGCTCGCCGCGCAAGGCGCCAGGGTCGCGGTCTGCGATCTCAACGCCAAATTGGCGGAAAGCGTCGCGGCCGAGATCAAGGGCACGGCTATCGTCTGTGACGTGTCCGACGCGGCTGCGGCCGAGGCCGCGATCGCCCAGGCCGAAAAGGCGCACGGCCCGACGCGCGTGCTGGTGAACTGCGCCGGTATCGGCGTGGCCAAACGCGTGGTCGGCCGCGACGGGGCGATGCCGCTGCCCGATTTCGAGAAGGTCATCAAGATCAACCTGATCGGCTCGTTCAACATGCTGCGCGTCGCGACGACCGCGATGTCGAGGCTCGAGCCGCTCGCAACGGGCGAGCGTGGCGTCGTCATCAACACCGCTTCCGTCGCCGCCTATGACGGCCAGATCGGGCAGGCGGCCTATTCGGCGTCAAAGGGCGGCATCGTCGCCATGACGCTGCCGATCGCGCGCGAGCTCGCGCAGTTCGGCATCCGCGTCATGACCATCGCGCCGGGCCTGTTCCTCACGCCGCTATTGTCCAACCTGCCGCAGGAGGCGCAGGATTCGCTCGCCGCGTCGATTCCGTTCCCGCACCGGCTCGGCCAGGCCGAGGAGTTCGCCTCGCTTGCGCTGCACATGATCGACAATCCCTATCTGAACGGCGAGGTGGTGCGTCTCGATGGCGCGCTACGGATGGCGCCGAAATAAGGCTGCCTGCGCATGTTCGTGCACCGGCGCGATGTCCAGATCCAGTGGGGCGACTGCGACCCCGCCAATATCGTCTACTATCCGCGCTATTTCGCGATGTTCGACGATTCCACCTCGATCATGTTCGAGGCGGCGGGGTTTTCCAAGCAGGACATCGTCAAGCGCTATGGGCTGGTCGGCATTCCCATGGTCGACACGCGGGCGAAATTCTACATCCCGTCCAGCCATGGCGACTGGATCACGATCGAAAGCCGGATCGAGAGCTTCAAGCGCTCGAGCTTCGAGGTGACGCACAAGGTCTACAAGGCGGACGCGTTGGCGATCGAGGCGTTCGAGACCCGCGTTCTGGTCGGCCGCGATCCCGACAACCCGGACAAACTGAAATCGGCGGCGATGCCGCCCGAGATAGTCGAGAAATTCATGAACGGTTGATCCACGCCTAAAGAGAGGTTGAACTGCAGGGCAAGTTCTGCTCTGGAACGAAAGCACCACAGGGAGGAACGAATGAGGAAGGCATATCTATCTGCCGCGGCGTTGGGGCTTGCTCTCATGCTGCCAGGTGCGCCGGCGAGCGCACAGACCAACGAAATCACCATCGGCATCACCATCACGACCACGGGGCCCGCGGCCGCGCTCGGCATCCCCGAGCGCAATGCGCTCGACTTCGTGTCGAAGGAGATCGCCGGCCATCCGCTGAAGGTGATCGTGCTGGACGACGGCGGCGATCCCACCACGGCCACTACCAATGCACGGCGCTTCATCACGGAGTCCAAGGCCGACATCATCATGGGCTCGTCGACCACGCCGCCGACGATCGCGGTGTCCAACGTCGCCAATGAGGCCGGCGTCCCGCATATCGGCCTCGCACCGTTCCCGATCACGCCGCAGCGCGCAAAATGGTCGGTGTCCATGCCGCAGCCGATTCCGATCGTCGGCAAGGCGCTTTACGACCACATGAAGAAACATGGCGTCAAAACGGTCGGCTACATCGGCTATTCCGACTCCTACGGCGATCTCTGGCTGAACGATTTCAAGAAGCAGGCGATCCCGATGGGCATGACCCTGGTGGACGACGAGCGCTTTGCCCGTCCAGACACCTCGGTCACCGGGCAGGTCTTGAAGCTTGTCGCCGCCAATCCCGACGCGATCCTGGTCGGCGCGTCCGGTACGGCTGCGGCGCTGCCGCAGACCGAATTGCGCGACCGCGGCTATAAGGGCCTGATCTACCAGACCCACGGCGCCGCCAGCATGGATTTCATCCGCATCGCCGGCAAGGCCGCGGAGGGCGTCATCATGGTCGCGGGTCCGGTGATGGATCCGGAAGATCAGCCCGACAGCGCGCTGACCAAGAAGCCGGGGCTGGCGCTGGTCAAAGCCTATGAAGCCAAATACGGCCCGCGTAGCCAGTTCGCCGGTCATTCCTATGACGCGTTCCTGGTTCTGGACCGCATCATCCCGGTCGCGCTGAAAACCGCCAAGCCCGGCACGCCGGAATTCCATGAGGCGATCCGCAAGGCGCTTCTGACCGAGCACGAAATTCCGGCAAGCCAGGGCGTCTACAACTTCACCGAAACCGATCGCTACGGCCTCGACGACCGCTCGCGCATCCTGCTGACGGTGAAGAACGGCAAATACGTCCTGGCGAAGTGAAGACTCGCAAACGCAACTGTCATCACCCGCGAAAAGCGAAAGCGGGTGATGCAGTAACGGCTTGCCCTAGACAAGCGAGCACCAGTCTTAAACCGTCATCCTGAGATGCTCGCGCAAGCGAGCCTCGAAGGATCAACGGCCCCGCTGCGAGGGCCGGGCCATCGCCCTTCGAGGCGTCCGCGGAGCCTGTCATCGGGCCGCGCTTAGCGCGGACCCGTTGGCGGAGACGCCTCAGAGGGTAACGGGTGCTGGCTGGGTGTTGGTTGGCGGCTAAATCCCGCTCTCTGCGGCGTGCTGGAAGCCGAGATAGCTGGCGGCGACGCCTTCGTGGCGCTCGATCTCGGCCGCACTGCCCTGCAGGACGAATTCGCCGAGCTCCATCACATAGGCGCGGTCGGCGATTTTCAACGCGGCTTGCGCGTTCTGCTCGACCAGGAGCACCGAGACACCGGCGGAGCGCAACTCCGAGACGGTGCGAAAGATGTCCGCGACGATGATCGGCGCAAGGCCGAGACTCGGCTCGTCCAGCATCAACAGCCTGGGCGCGCCCATCAGCGCGCGGCCCATGGCGAGCATCTGCTGCTCGCCGCCGGATAACGTGCCTGCGAGCTGCTTGCGCCGCTCCTTCAGCCGCGGAAACAGTGCATAGACCCGTTCGAACGAATTCGCAGTACCGCCCGATGTGCCGCGAAACGCGCCGAGCAGGAGATTGTCCTCGACGCTCATGCTCCAGAACAGTTCGCGGTGCTCCGGCACGAGGCTCAGCCCCAGGCTGACGCGATCCTCGATCTCGAGCTGCGTCAGGTCGTGCTCGATCGAGCCCTGGCCCAGAAAATCGACGTGGCCCTTCAGCGGCAGCACGCCCATGATGGCGTTGAGCAGCGTGGTCTTGCCCGCGCCGTTGGCGCCGATGATGGTGACGATCTCGTTGGCGCCGACCTCGAGCGACACCGAGCGCACCGCCTCGACCTTGCCATAGGCGACATGGGCGTCGGCAACCTTGAGCAGCGCGCTCATGCGGCGGCTCCCAGATAGGCCTTGATCACTTCGGGATTCTTCTTGATGGCATCGGGTGTTCCCTCCGCGATCTTGGTGCCGAAATCGAGCACCACCACGCGGTCGGCGAGGTCCATGACGAAGCCCATGTCGTGTTCGACCAGCAGCACCGACATGCCGCCGTCGCGCAGCTGCCGGAGCAGGGCGGCGAGCCGCTGCTTTTCCATGTGGCGCAGCCCCGCGGCGGGTTCATCCAGGAGCAACAGCACCGGATCGGCGCAGAGCGCGCGCGCGATTTCGACGATCCGCTGCTGGCCGAGCGAGAGCGAGCCGGCGGGTTGATCGATCTGGTCGGCCAGACCGACACGCTCGATCTGGCGCGCGGCCTCGGCGAACAGCCTCGCTTCATCGCTGCGGTCGAGACGGAACAGGCTGGCGAGCGCGCCCGAAGACCCACGCAAATGTGCACCGATCGCGACATTCTCCAGCACGCTCATGTCGGGCACGAGCTTGACGTGCTGAAAGGTGCGGGCGATGCCGAGCCCGACCACCTCCTGCGGCGGCGGGTTGCGCAGCTTCTTGCCGAGCACGGAGATCGAGCCGCCGGTCGCCGTCAACACGCCGGTGATCAGGTTGAAGGTCGTGCTCTTGCCGGCGCCGTTCGGGCCGATCAGCGCCACGATCTCCCGCGCCTGCACGCTGAAGGAGACGTCGTTCACGGCGACGACACCGCCGAACTGCTTGCGTGCCTTGTCGAGCTGCAGCAGCGTGTGCGCTTCGTCCGACGCCCGCACGCGCGCCGGCAGCTTCAGCGAGGTATCGGGGCGCTTCGGCCCGCCCCTGATCGGCAGCCAGGACGTGACGAGCGGCCAGACGCCGGCGGGTGCGAGCTGCAGCAGCGCCACCAGGAGAATGCCGAACACGATGATCTCGAGCTGGCCCTGGCCGTGCAATAAGAGCGGCAGATAGCTTTGCAGCACCTCCTTCAGCACCACGACGATCGCTGCGCCCAATACGCCGCCCCAGACATATCCGGCGCCGCCGACCACCGCGATGAAGAGATATTCGATGCCGGCCTCCGCACCGAAGGGGGTCGGATTCACCACGCGCTCGAAATGCGCGTAGAGCCAGCCCGACAGGCCCGCCAGCACCGCGGCATGGATGAAGACCATGAGCTTGGCTCGCGGCGTCTGAACACCGAAGGCTTCCGCCGCGACATGGCCGCGCCGCAGCGCGCGAATGGCGCGACCGGTGCGGGAATCCAGGAGGTTTAAGGTCAGCAGCGCCGCGACCAGTACCGCGATCCAGATTGCGTAATAGATCGTGCCGGGATCGAGCATTTTCACCCCGTCGATCGACAGCGGCGGGATGGCGGAAATGCCGTCATTGCGGCCGAGAAATTCCAGCTTGCCGAACAAATAGAACAGCCCAAGTCCCCAGGCCAGCGTGCCAAGCGGCAGATAATGGCCGGACAGTCGCACGGTGACGAGGCCGAGCAGTACCGCGGCGATGCCGCTCACCACGAGCGAGGCCGGCAGCGCAAGCCAGGGCGAGACGCCATAGGCCGTGGTCAGCACCGCCGTGGTGTAGGCGCCGAAGCCGACGAAGGCCGCCTGGCCGAAGGAGGTGAGGCCGCCGACCCCGGTAAGGAGCACGAGCCCCATGGCGACCAAGGCGGAGAGGCCGATATTGTCCAGGATGACGAGCCAGAACGGCGGAACGTCCGGCACAAGCGGGATCGCCGCCATCAGGCCAGCGAAGATGAGGATGGGCCAGCGCTCGCGCATCGGCTGGCTACTCCTCTTCCTCGACCGCGGGCGCGGCGAGCGAGCGCATCAAGAGCACCGGGATCAACAGCATGAAGACGATGACTTCCTTGAAGTTGCTGGCATAGAACGAGGAGAAGGCCTCGACGAGGCCGACGAACAGCGCGGCGGCAGCGGTGAGGGGATAGCTGATGAGGCCGCCGATGATCGCGGCGATGAAACCCTTCAGGCCGATCAGGAATCCGGTGTCGTAATAGAGGGTCGTGATCGGCACGATCAGGATGCCCGAAAGCGCGCCGATGACGGACGCGAGCAGGAAGGCGATCTGTCCCGACAGCGAGGTCCTGATGCCGACCAGCCGCGCGCCGAGCCGGTTCACCGCCGTGGCGCGCAAGGCCTTGCCGTAGACGGTCAACCCGAAGAACAGCCAGAGCCCGACGATGAAGGCGACGGTGAGAGCGTAGACCGCGATGCTTTGTCCGGTGAAGCGGAGCGGCCCCAAGGTCGCGGTCGCGTCCGCAAGTGCGGGTCCGCGCTGGCCCTCGGCGCCGAAGAACAACAACCCGAGCCCTTCCATCGCCAGGTGGCAGCCGACGGACGCGATCAGCAGCACCAGCACCGAGGTATGCGCGAGCGGTTGGAAGGCGAGGCGATAGAGAAACACGCCGATCAGCGCCACGATGGCAAGCGAGATCGCGACGTTGACCAGGACCGGCGGATGCCGGCTGGCGAGCCACGACGTCAGCGCGAGCACCGCGCAGGGCAAGACGACGTTGACGGCGAAGGCCCGCGCGATCCGCGGCAAACGCAACTGTCGCCGCGCGGCAAACAGGTCAAAGGCGAATGCGGCGACGCCCATGGCCGCCGCGAGCTTGGCCGTGCCGGGCATCTGGCCTGCGCACAGGGAGGCATAGGTCAGCGCGCCATAGGTGACGAACTCGCCCTGTGGAATCAGGATCACGCGGGTCACGGCGAAAACCAATACCAGCGCAAGCCCCAGAAGGGCATAGACCGCGCCGTTGGTGATGCCGTCCTGCACCAGGAACAGCAGGATCGTGGAGTTCAAGTGCGGACGCTCCCCCTCAAATTGCGGCCTCTTCACGGGGCCGGCACGTCGCGGCAGTTGAAAAGTCATGCCGGGATTTGATATGCTCCATAACAATTATCAAATATAATCTCAAGGCCGCCTGCCGGCCTTGCTTTCAACTTGTCGGAAATCACGTATCGGACATGATGGGGCACGGGGCGCGATGACTGTTTCCAAGACCGCAGTCGCCGAGAGCGCGAGGGGCCGCAAGGAGCTGCCTGGCGCGGCCGAAGCTGGCGCGCTCCAGCTGGGCGAACTCTCTGAACTGCTCGGCTATACGCTGAAACGCGCGCAGCTGAAAGTATTCGAGGACTTCCTGCGCTGCGTGGCGCCCCTGCAGCTGACTCCAGCGCAGTTTTCGGTTCTCCTGCTGTTGGACAAGAATCCGGGCCGGAACCAGACCGAAATTGCCAACACGCTCGGCATTCTCCGCCCGAACTTCGTCTCCATGCTCGATGGCCTGGAAAGCCGCGGCCTGTGCGAGCGCATGCGCTCGACCAATGACCGCCGCTCGCACATCCTGCTTCTGACCGACAAGGGCCGCGCGGTGCTGGCGCGGGCGAAACGGCTCGTCGCCAACAAGCATGAGGCGCGGCTCAACGAGCTCTTGGGTCCTGCGAACAGTGCCGCGCTGCTTTCGATGCTGACCAAGATCGCCAACGAATTCTAGGCGCTGTCGCACCGGCCCGGACTGGCGGTGTTGCGGGAGCGTAGAGCGGGTGAGGCACCGCGGGGCCCGCCAGGCCTTGCGCTCACTGGCGATAGCGGTGGTTTCGCGGCGCTGAGCCCAGCCTGCAAACCTCGCCAAGATCGCCGGCCTTTGATCCCGATCAACATCCAAATCGCGCGACCGCAGTTGATTGGCTCCGTCATTCCGGGGCACGCGATGCGCGAACCCGGAATCTCGCGCCACAACCTCGGGATTTCCGGGTTCGCTCGCTATCACGAGCGCCCCGGAATGAGCTGAGGGTCGTCTGAATACGGTGATGCTAAAAACCTGCGAACTGATGCTTGACACATCATTTTGGAGGTATAATAGCTGAATTCTCTCAGAACATGGCAGGGGAATGGCCTCCCGTGATCACCGCCGCGCAGTTGCGCGCCGCCCGGGCGCTTCTTGGGATTGATCAGCGCGAGCTGGCGCAGCGTTGCGGCCTGTCGCTGCCGACCATCCAGCGCATGGAAGCCTCCGAAGGCGTGATCCGGGGCAATGTCGATTCGCTCATGAAGCTGGTGGAAGCACTGTCTGCCGGCGGGATCGAACTGATCGGCGAGGGGGCCACGAGCCAGGGCGGCGGCCGCGGCGTCAGGCTGACATCACCAGCGGCAAAGCTGGGGGCGAGCGTCCAGCCATGAACCTGCGCGACTCAGACCGCCGGGGGCAGCCATGATCACGGCAGCGCTGGCTTGTGTCGCGGTGTTGCTGACGCTCGGCCCTTTGGGCATCGCGCTTGCCGCACAGCGGCACGGTTCGGCGATCATCTATTCCGCAAGCTTGCTGACGTGCCTCGCGCTGCTCGTCATTGCGCTACTCGCGCTGCTGGATCCTGCCCACCCGATCCTGAGCACCACGCTGCCGGTCGGCTTGCCCTGGCTCGGCGCGCATTTTCGCATCGATGCGCTCGCGGCCTTCTTCCTCGCCGTGATCAATCTCGGCGGCGTGGCGGCAAGCCTGTTCGCGATCGGCTACGGGGCGCACGAGACCTCGCCGGGGCGCGTGCTGCCGTTCTATCCAGCCTATCTCGCTGCGATGAACGCGGTGGTGCTGGCCGACGACGCCTTCAGCTTCCTGGTCGCCTGGGAGTTCATGTCGCTCGCGTCCTGGGCGCTGGTGGTGTCGCACCATCGCGAGAGCGAGAATATCCGGGCCGGCTACGTCTATCTCCTGATGGCAAGTTTCGGCACGCTGGCGCTCCTGCTCGCTTTCGGCGTGCTGGCCGGCGGCACCGGGCATTACGATTTTGCCGCGATCCGCGCCGCGCATCCTTCGGCGGTGCTGTCGAGCGTGGTCCTCCTGCTGGTCCTGATAGGGGCCGGATCCAAGGCCGGTCTGGTGCCGCTCCATGCCTGGCTGCCGCTCGCGCACCCGGCGGCGCCGAGCCACGTCTCGGGCCTGATGAGCGGCGTCATGACCAAGGTCGCGATCTACGGCTTCGTCCGTATCGTGTTCGATCTCCTCGGTCCGCCCGAATGGTGGTGGAGCATCGTGGTGCTCGCGATCGCGGGACCATCGGCGACGCTGGGCGTGCTCTACGCGCTGATGCAGCGCGACATCAAGCGCGTGCTGGCCTATTCCACGATCGAAAATATCGGCATCATCTTCGTCGGGCTCGGTCTGGCGCTTGCCTTCAAGGCGCAGGCGATGGACTGGGTTGCTGCGCTCGCCTTGACCGCGGCGCTGTTCCATGTGCTCAACCATGCAATCTTCAAGAGCCTGCTCTTCTTCGGCGCCGGCTGCGTGCTCAATGCCACCGGCGAGCGCGACATGGAGAAGCTGGGCGGGCTGATCCAGCGCATGCCGCAGACGGCTCTTGCCGTGCTGATCGGCTGCGTCGCGATTTCGGCGCTGCCGCCGTTCAACGGCTTCGTCTCGGAGTGGCTGACCTTCCAGGCGATCCTGCTCAGCCCCCAGTTGCCGTCCTGGGGCCTGAAGCTGATCATTCCCGCCGTCGGCGGATTACTGGCGCTGGCTGCGGCGCTCGCGGCTGCCTGCTTCGTCAAACTCTACGGCATCACTTTTCTCGGCCGGGCGCGCAACGCGGTCGCGAGCAAAGCCCACGAGGTCGACGGCTTTTCGCGCGCGACACTGTTTGGCCTCGCCGCTTTGTGCCTGGTCGCCGGCATCTTCCCGGGCCTCTTCCTCGATGCGCTGGCGCCGGTCGCCAAGGCCATGGTCGGCAACAGCATGCCGCACCAGGCTGGGCTCGAATGGCTCACCATCGTGCCGATCGCGGAAAGCCGCAGTTCCTATAATGGCCTGCTGTTGTTCGCCTTCGTGCTGTTGTCCGGCTCCATCGCTTCGATCGCGATACACCGCCTCGCCTCCGACCGCTTGCGCCGCGCCCCGGCCTGGGATTGCGGCTTTCCCGATGCCAACCCCGCGATTCAGTACACCGCCTCAAGCTTCTCGCAGCCGATCCGGCGGGTGTTCGGCACCATCATCTTCGCCGCGCGCGAGATCGGCGAGATGCCGCCGCCCGGCTCCGCCGCGCCGGCGCGGCTCGTCGTCGAGATGCGCGACCTGATCTGGGATGCGCTCTACGCGCCGATCGCAAAAGCCATCGGCTTTGCGACCGAGCGTATCAATGTGCTGCAATTCCTGACCATCCGTCGCTATCTCACGCTGGTGTTCGTGGCGCTCATCGTCCTGCTCGTGGTGCTGACGATATGAGCATGATCCACGATCTCGTCTCGCAGGGCGCGGAGATGCTCTTGGTGCTCTCGCTTGCGCCGCTGCTCACCGGTTTCGTCCGCAAGATCAAGGCGCGCTTGCTGCGGCGGCAGGGCCCGCCGCTGCTGCAGCCCTATCGCGACCTGATCCGCCTGATGCGCAAGGACGTGGTGCTCGCCGACAACGCGTCCTGGCTGTTCCGCGTCATCCCCTACATCATTTTTGCCGGCACCTGGGTCGCGGCCTCGCTGGTGCCGACTTTCGGCACCGGGCTGCTGTTCTCCTGGTCGGCCGACCTGATCGCGATCATCGCCCTGCTCGGCAGCGCCCGTTTCTTCCTGGCGCTCGCCGGCATGGATGTCGGCACCGCTTTCGGCGGCATCGGCTCCAGCCGCGAGGTGATGATTGCCTCGCTCGCCGAGCCCGCGATGCTGATCATGGTGTTTTCCGTGGCCATGATCGCCGGCTCGACCCAGCTCTCGACCATCGCCGAATATATGGGCTCGAGCGCGGTGGGCCTGCGCGTTTCGTTGGGGCTGGCGATGGTCGCGCTGATTATCGTCGCGATCGCCGAGAATGGACGAATCCCCGTCGACAACCCGGCGACGCATCTCGAGCTCACGATGGTGCATGAGGCGATGGTGCTGGAATATTCGGGGCGTCATCTCGCGTTGATTGATCTCTCCTCGCAGCTGAAGCTGTTGCTCTATGTCTCGATGATCGCCTGCATGTTCATGCCCTGGGGCACCGCGGCGCCTGAGGCGGCGGCGCCGTCGCTTGCGTTCGGCGCGGCGGCCTACATCGCGAAGCTTGCGGTCTGTAGCGTGGCGCTCGCGGTGTTCGAAACGGCGATTGCCAAAATGCGCGTGTTCCGGATTCCGGAATTCCTGGGCGCCGCGCTGATGCTGGCGCTGCTGGCGACGCTGCTGCGCTTCGTTTCGGGGAGCCTATGAGCCATGCACGGCATTGAATTCGACGTCGCTCATCTGCTCGCAGGCACGCTCGTGCTGGCAAGCTTCATGATGCTCTACCAGGATCGGCTCACGGCGCTGCTCAACGTCTACGCTCTGCATGCGCTGGTCCTTGCGCTGTCGGTGGCGTGGCAGGCCTTCGTCCAGGACGCGCCGCATCTCTACGTCACGGCCTTCATCGCGCTGGTCTTCAAGGCCATCATCATTCCGGTGTCGCTGCACCGGATCATCGTCCGTCTCGGCATTCACCGCGAGATCGAAACCGCCGTCAGCGTCGGCCTCACCATGTTGGCTGGCATCGGCCTGGTCGCGCTGTCGATGGTGCTGATGCTGCGCATCACGCCAGGTGCGGATGCGCTGGCGCGCGAGGATCTCGCCTTCGCGCTCTCGGTGGTGCTGCTCGGCCTCTTGATCATGGTGACGCGGCGCAACGCGGTGAGCCAGGTGGTCGGTTTCATGTCGCTGGAAAACGGCCTGGTGCTGGCGGCGACCGGCGCCAAGGGCATGCCGCTGGTGGTCGAGATCAGCGTCGCCTTCTCGGTGCTGATCGCCTTCATCGTCATCGGCATCTTCCTGTTCCGCATCCGCGAGCGCTTCGACAGCGTCGATGTCCAGGCGCTCGACCGTTTCCGGG
>JBLMWS010000044.1:0-5981 GCA_050257355.1 Gemmatimonas sp. | reverse complement strand
GGCTCCTGATCGACCAGATCGGCGAGGTCCTGCGGCTGCCCGAAGACGGCCGCGAGGACAACCCCGTCAATCTCGATCCCCGCATGGCCAAGCTCGCCGGCGGCGTCCACCGTCTCGACGGCCAGCTCATGGTCGTCCTCGACGTCGATCGCGTCCTCGAAATGACTCACGACGCGAAAGCGGCATAGCGCCGTGGAAACGTCCCTTGAGAGCACCTGGAAATAAGAGGCTGACATGAGAACATGCCTGGTGGTCGACGACTCGAGCGTCATTCGAAAGGTCGCGCGCCGCATCCTGGAAGGCCTGGACTTCCAGATCATCGAAGCGGAGGACGGCGAAAAGGCGCTGGAGGCCTGCAAGCGCAGCATGCCCGATGCGGTGCTGCTCGATTGGAACATGCCGATCATGGACGGCTATGAGTTCCTCGGCAATTTGCGTCGCATGCCCGGCGGCGACGCGCCGAAGGTCGTGTTCTGCACCACCGAAAACGATGTTGCCCATATTGCGCGCGCCCTGCATGCGGGCGCCAACGAATACATCATGAAGCCCTTCGACAAGGACATCGTTGCCGCGAAGTTCCAGGAAGTCGGCCTTATTTGATCTGCTTTCGATCCGGCGGCTGAATGGCCTTCGGCGTATTGTTGGTGGTTTGCCGTCAGTCATAGCTGGTGAAGAATGAGTGTTGCGTTGGCGAGCGTTTCGACCCCGAGTTCGGCGAGGCCGGAGCCGCTGCGGGTCATGGTGGTCGATGATTCTGCCGTCATCAGAGGTCTGATCTCGCGCTGGATCGGCGCCGAGCCGGACATGATGGTGGCAGCCTCGCTGCGCACCGGATTGGAGGCGGTCAACCAGCTCGACAAGATCAAGCCGGATGTCGCCGTGCTCGACATCGAGATGCCCGAGCTCGACGGCATTTCTGCACTGCCGCAGCTGCTTGCGAAGAAGCGCGACCTCATCGTCATCATGGCCTCGACGCTGACCCGCCGCAACGCCGAGATCAGCTTCAAGGCGCTGTCGCTTGGCGCATCCGATTACATCCCGAAACCCGAGACCACCCGCGAGCCCGCCGCCGCCGATATCTTTCATCACGATCTGATCCAGAAGATCCGCGCCTTCGCCGGCAAGGTTCGCCGCGCGGCTGCCGCGCCGGCGCGGCCGCTCGCCCACCCCGCGCCATTGGCGCCGGTGCACGACAAGATCAACGACGCCGCGCCGCGTCCGGTGCCGGGGCAGGTGAAGACCCGTGCCTTCGGCCTGCATCAGCCCCGCGTGCTCGTGATCGGCTCCTCGACCGGTGGTCCGCAGGCCTTGATGTCGGTTGTCACCGATCTCGCACCCCTGATCGATCGCTATCCGGTCCTGATCACCCAGCACATGCCGCCGACCTTCACGACCATCCTCGCCGAACATTTGGCGCGCTCCAGCAAGAGACCGGCGCACGAGGCGGTCGACGGCGAGATCATCAAGGCCGGCCAGATCTATCTCGCGCCGGGCGGCCGTCACATGCGCGTGGCGCGTCATGGCGCGGACGCCGTGATCGCGCTCGACGATGGTCCGCCGGTCAACTTCTGCAAGCCTGCCGTCGATCCGCTGTTCACCTCGGCCGCCGAATTCTGGCAGGGCGGCACGCTCGCCGTGGTCCTGACCGGGATGGGCTCGGACGGCATGCGCGGCGGCAAGGACATCGTCGCGGCCGGCGGCAGCGTCATTGCGCAGGACGAGGCGACCAGCGTGGTCTGGGGCATGCCGGGTGCGGCGGCCAATGCCGGGATCTGCGCCGCCGTGCTGCCGCTCAATCAGATTGCGCCGAAACTGGTGCGGTTGTTTGCAGGGGATCGAGCGTGACCCCCGCCGATTACGACTTTCTGCGCCGGCTCCTCAAAGAGCGCTCCGGTCTCGACCTCTCCGCCGACAAGCAATATCTGGTGGAAAGCCGCCTGGTGCCGCTGGCGCGCCGCATCGGACTGTCGGGCATTTCCGACCTCGTCCTAAAGATCAGGAGTGGGGCGGAGGCGGTGACCACGGACGTGGTCGAGGCGATGACCACCAACGAGACCTTCTTCTTCCGCGACAAGACTCCCTTCGACCATTTGCGCGACACCATCCTGCCGGCGCTTCTGCAATCGCGCGCCTCCCGCAAGGTGATCCGCATCTGGTCGGCCGCCTGCTCGACGGGGCAGGAGCCGTATTCGATCGCGATGTGCCTGAAGGAAATGGGCGCAGCTCTTTCCGGCTGGCGCGTCGAGATCGTCGCGACGGACCTGTCGCAGGACGTGCTCGAAAAGGCCAGGGCCGGAATTTACAGCCAGTTCGAGGTGCAGCGCGGTCTGCCGATCCAGCTGCTGGTGAAGTATTTCACCCAAATGGGCGAACTCTGGCAGCTGAAAAGCGAGATCCGCAGCATGGTGCAGCCGCGGCAATTGAACCTGCTGCAGGATTTCTCCCATCTCGGCAAGTTCGACGTGGTCTTCATTCGCAACGTACTGATCTATTTCGATCAGGAGACCAAGGCTTCGCTGTTCGAGCGACTGCTCAAGGTGATCGAGCCGGACGGCATGCTGATGCTCGGTGCCGCCGAGTCGGTCGTCGGCGTCACCGACGCGTTCCGCCCCTATCCGGATCGGCGCGGCCTGTACCAGCCGAACCCGCAGCGCGGCGTGCAGCCGGCCTTCGGCACGATGCCGCATGTGATGAAGCTGGTCGCGGCGCGCTGAACTGCCGCCAAGCTGTCCGCGAAGTTGATTTTAGGGCTCCGAATCCCTGTCCGAGCACCCGCTTCAATGCCAAACAAAACCCCGCCATTCGCGGCGGGGTCCAGTCGGGAGGAGGAGCCGGCGGACGCGCCGGCTCTCGGAAAAGCGCGATCAGGCGGGGATGCGCTCGTCGAGATCGTGCGGCTCGCGCAGCACATAGCCGCGGCCCCAGACGGTCTCGATGAAGTTGCGGCCTTCGGAGGCGTTGGCGAGCTTCTTGCGCAGCTTGCAGATGAAGACGTCGATGATCTTCAGCTCGGGTTCATCCATGCCGCCGTAGAGATGGTTCAAGAACATTTCCTTGGTCAGCGTGGTGCCCTTGCGCAAGGAAAGCAGCTCCAGCATCTGATATTCCTTGCCGGTCAGATGCACGCGCTGGCCGCCCACTTCCACCGTCTTGGTGTCGAGGTTGACGACGAGATCGCCGGTCTGGATCACCGACTGGGCGTGGCCCTTGGAGCGGCGCACGATCGCATGAATGCGGGCGACCAACTCGTCCTTGTGGAAGGGTTTGGTCATGTAGTCGTCGGCGCCGACGCCGAGCCCCTTGACCTTGTCCTCGATGCCGGCGAGGCCCGACAGGATCAGGATCGGCGTCTTGATCTTGGAGACCCTGAGCTGCTTGAGCACATCGTAGCCGGACATGTCGGGCAGGTTGAGGTCGAGCAGGATGATGTCGTAGTCGTAAAGTTTGCCGAGATCGACGCCTTCTTCGCCGAGATCCGTCGTATAGACGTTGAAGCTCTCGGATTTGAGCATCAATTCGATCGACTGCGCGACGGCGCTGTCATCTTCAATCAGCAAAACGCGCATGCCAGTTCCCCATAGTCGCCCCTCCGGGCGTCAGGTCGGCCGCTCGTGCGGCACTCAACAAAACGCCTTTGAACAACTGATTCGGATCCTGACGACTTATGGTTAACAAAATCTGATTCTGGTCCGCAAGGTCTCGCGGTGCAATTTTTATCGAATCGCCGTAAGATATTGCGTCGAAGCAGCTTTTTGTATCCGTCCTCGTTCAAGTTCCACTTCAAGAGACGGGCCTAACCGACTCTCTCGACTCGCTGTTCTTCTGAGCAGGCGAGCGTCCTCAGTCACCAAAGACAGTGACGCAATGATTAATGATGCGGGTAAACACGAAGTTAAGCTTTGCGGCCCAATTCGCCGAAACTTAAGGTTTTGCCGATGAAAGCCCTGGCCGAACAGATCACCGATGTTGACGGCGTCAATATTTATGGCCGAGTTGTGGGCGTCCGCGGCCTCATGGTCGAGATCGCCGGGCCCATACACGCGATGTCGGTCGGTGCCCGCATCGTGGTCGAGACCGGCGGCAACCGTTTCATCCCCTGCGAGGTGATCGGCTTTTCCGGCAACAATGCGGTGGTGATGCCGTTCGCTGGACTCGAGGGTGTGCGGCGTGGCTGCCGCGCCGTGATCGCCAATGCGGGAAACCAGGTGCGTCCCACGGCCGCCTGGCTCGGCCGCGTCGTCAACGCCATGGGCGAGCCGATCGACGGCAAGGGCCCCCTGCCGCAGGGCACCTCGCCGATGTCCTTTCGCAACACGCCGCCGCCGGCGCATTCGCGCAAGCGCGTCGGCGCCCCGCTCGATCTCGGGGTGCGCGCGCTCAACACCTTCCTCACCTGCTGCCGCGGCCAGCGGCTTGGCATCTTCGCCGGCTCCGGCGTCGGCAAATCGGTGTTGCTCTCGATGCTGGCGCGCAATGTCGACGCCGACATCTCGGTGATCGGGCTGGTCGGCGAACGCGGCCGCGAGGTGCAGGAGTTCTTGCAGGACGATCTCGGCGAGGAAGGCCTGGCGCGCAGCGTCGTGGTGGTGGCGACCTCGGACGAGCCGGCGCTGATGCGGCGGCAGGCTGCTTACCTGACGCTGGCGATCGCCGAGTATTTCCGCGACGACGACAAGGACGTGCTCTGCCTGATGGATTCGGTGACGCGCTTTGCCATGGCGCAGCGCGAGATCGGCCTCTCCGCCGGCGAGCCGCCCACCGCCAAGGGCTACACGCCGACCGTGTTCACCGAACTGCCGAAGCTTCTGGAGCGCGCCGGGCCCGGCACCGGTCAGGGCACCATCACCGCGATCTTCACCGTGCTGGTCGACGGCGACGATCACAACGAGCCGATCGCGGATGCGGTGCGCGGCATCCTCGACGGCCATATCGTGATGGAGCGGTCGATCGCCGAGCGCGGCCGTTACCCCGCCATCAATGTTCTCAAATCGGTCTCGCGCACCATGCCGAAATCGGCCGATCCGGCCTTCCTGCCGGTGATCAGCAAGGCGCGCCAGGTGATGGCGACCTATGCCGATATGGAGGAACTGATCCGGCTCGGCGCCTACCGCCCGGGCTCGAGCCCCGAGGTCGACCAGGCGATCCGGCTGCATGAGCCCTTGGAGGCGTTCCTGCGCCAGGGCAAGGACGAGGCGTCGAGCCTCGCGGATGGTTATCGGAAACTTGAGCAAATCCTAAAGGTTTTGGAAACGGAACGCTAACTTTGTCAGGCCATCATCCGCTCCACCTGTTGAACCGATGCCGGCGGGCGCTTCCGCGGGGGTACAAGCCCTGTCCGGCATCTGACACGGGACTTCTGGGGAGTATGAGTCGATGAAGTCACGCGAAACGCTGATCCGCCTGAAGAAATTTCAGGTCGACGAGAGGCGCCGGAGAGTTGCCCAGATCGAAGGGATGATTGCCGATTTTCAGCGGATGTCGGCCGAACTCGAGCGCGAAATTCAAAGCGAGCAAGAACGCGCCGGGATCAACGATCCCTCGCATTTCGCCTATCCGACCTATGCCAAAGCCGCGATCCAGCGCCGCGAGAACCTGCTGCGCTCGGCCGAAGAACTGAAAGGCCAGCTCGACGACGCCAAGGCGCACCTCGCCGAAGCCTTCGAGGAATTGAAGAAAGTCGAGCTCCTGGACGAGCGCGACCAGGCGCGCGAGCGCGCCGAAGAAAGCGCCCGCGAACAGGCCGACCTCGACAGCATCGGATTGATGCGTGCCCGGCTCGGCGTCATCGCCTGATTGACGTTTAAGCCGGCAGCGACACAAAAAACCAAGCAAAGCCCGGACCGAAAGGTCCGGGCTTTTTCGTGTGTGCCGAGTATGAACGACAGCTTGGAGGTGGAAGTCCTCTATCCAGCCTGATGGCGGCGAAGGATTAGCGAAGCGCAAGGGCGTCATCGCGAGGTGGGGTCTGAAGACAGCGTGGA
>JBLMWS010000043.1:0-27770 GCA_050257355.1 Gemmatimonas sp. | reverse complement strand
CTACCGCGATGATGCGCGCGCCGCGATGGACGATGTGTTCAGGACCGAGTTGTCGCTGCGCAAGCGGCTGGAGCGCATCTATGCGGTGGCGCTCGATATCTATCTCGCCGACGAAGATGCGCCGCAAGGCTGCTTCACGGTGCTGACAGCGGCCTCCGACGCGGTGCAGGATCCCGCCATTCGCGCCATGGTGGTCGACGCATTGTCCGAGTTGGACAAGGCCTTTGCGAGGTGCTTCCGGCTTGCCAAGGAAGCAGGCGAGTTGCCGGAAGACGCTGACCCGGTCGCCCTGGCCCAGCTCGCCTCGGCCACCATCCACACCATCGCGGTTCGCGCCCGCGCGCACGTGCCGCGCAAGGAGCTGGAAGCGATCGCGAAGAATGCGATCTGTGTGTTGTGCGGCACGGCCGCGACATAGAGTCGGTGTCGTCCCGGCCAACGAGCCGGGACCCATACCGCGGAATCTGTCATTTTGACTCGGTGGTCGTCGCCCGTCGCAACAAACAGCCGCCTGCGGTTATGGGCCCTGGCTTTCGCCAGGCGACGAACGTCTAATAGCCTCGCGTCCGGTCCACCACATTCTCCAGTGCGCCACCCGCTTCAAACCGCGCGATCTGCTCGGCGACGTAGCGCGAGATGGCGTCCGGGTCGGTGTCGGCGGCGTTGTGCGGCGTCAGCACGACCTTGGGATGGGTCCAGAACGGGCTCTCGGCCGGCAGCGGCTCCTGCGCAAACACATCGAGCGACGCGCCGCCCAGCGTGCCGTCGTCGAGCGCGGCCAGAATGTCGGCTTCGTTCTGCAGGCCGCCGCGCCCGGCATTGACGAGCACCGGCGCGCCCAATGGACTCCTCCGGTTCAGCCGGACGAAAACATCGCGGTTGAGAATGCCCCGTGTATCCGGCGTCAGCGGCAGCAGGCAGACCAGAATGTCGGTGCGCCGCAGGAAGGCGTCGAGCTCGGCGCCGCCGGCAAAGCATTCGACGCCCTCGACCTGCTTGCGGCTCCGGCTCCAGCCGGTCACGCGGAACCCGATTCTCGTCAGCACCTGTGCAGCGCGGGCGCCGAGCGTGCCGATCCCCATGATGCCGACCGAGATCGCGCTTGCCGGCCATTGGTATTTCGGCGCCCAGCGCCGGAGCCGCTGCGATTCCCGCAAATAAGGCTCCTGCCGGTGGTGCATCAGCACGTGCAGCGCGACATATTCCATCATCCGGTCGGTGAGGTCGTCGACCGCGACCCGCACCAGGGGTACGTTCGGCAGAGTGTGGTCGGCCATCAGCGCGTCGACGCCGGCGCCCAAGTTGAAGATCACCTGCAGATTGGGAAACGCGGCGAGTTCGCCCGGCGCCGGCTTCCACACCGCGGCATAGTGGACCTCGGCCGGATCGGCGTCCGCCTGCCGAAACTGAAGGACGCGGCGGTCGCGGCAGACCTCATCGAAACGGGTCTTCCAGCGTTCCGGAGACCAGTTGTCGGTCCCGCCGTGGATGAGAAGCGCGAGCGCGCCTTTCGTCATTGCAATTTCGCCTATCTGTTGGGGAAGAGAGAACGACATTAGAGGGTCGGCTTGGCCGTGCAAAATATTTCGCGCATGCTGTCGGCTGCCGCCATCCTGAAGCGTCCTAGATGAAACCGAGGGGATCCGAAACCCATGCTCTATGCCATCCTTTGCTACCATGACGAGGATTTCGTCGGCTCCTGGAGTAAGGAACAGGACGCCACGGTGATGAAGAAGCTCGCGGTGGTCCAGGAGAAGCTCGCCAAACAGGGCCGGCTGGGTCCGGTGGCGCGGCTCCTGCCGACGACGGCGGCGACCACGCTGCGCAAGGACGATCCGCCGCTGGTGCTCGACGGACCCTATGCCGAGACCAAGGAGCAGCTGCTCGGCTTCTATCTGGTCGATTGCAAGAACCTCGACGAGGCGCTGGATGTTGCGCAAGAACTCGGGGCCGCCAATCCCGGCGGCGCCTATGAGATCCGCCCCGTCGGGATGTTCGCGCCCGGAGGTGCCGCGAGGTGAGTGAGACCGACGCCGCCTGGATCGATGCCGCGCTCACGTCCGCGCGTCCGCAGGCGGTTGGCGCCCTGTTGCGCTATTTCCGCGATCTCGACACCGCGGAGGAGGCGTTCCAGAACGCGTGTCTGCGTGCGCTGAAAAGCTGGCCGCAGAACGGCCCGCCGCGCGATCCCGCCGCCTGGCTGATCATGGTCGGACGCAATGTCGCCATCGACGAGGTGCGACGCACCCGCAAGCAACAGCCGCTGCCGGACGACGATCAGGCGATTTCCGATCTCGACGACGCGGAGGATGCGATCGCCGAGCGGCTCGACGGCTCGCATTACCGCGACGATATTCTGCGGCTGATGTTCATCTGCTGTCATCCGGAGCTGCCGCCGACCCAGCAGATAGCGCTCGCGCTGCGCATCGTCTCGGGGCTTTCGGTGAAGCAGATCGCGCGCGCCTTCCTGGTCGGCGACGCGGCGATGGAGCAGCGCATCACGCGGGCGAAAGCGCGCGTCGCGGGCGCCGACGTGCCGTTCGAGACCCCGGGCGCGGTCGAACGCTCCGAGCGGCTGGCCGCGGTCGCCGCCATGATCTATCTGGTCTTCAACGAAGGCTATTCGGCGAGCGGCGATACCGCCGAGATCAGAAAGCCTTTGAGCGAAGAAGCGATCCGGCTGGCGCGTCTCCTGCTTCGGCTTTTCCCGAGCGAGCCCGAGATCATGGGGCTGACGTCGCTGCTCTTGCTGCAGCATGCGCGCGCCGAGGCGCGCTTCGATGCGGACGGCAGCCTGATCCTGCTCGACGATCAGGATCGCTCGCGCTGGAATCAGAAGCTGATTGCCGAGGGCGTGGCGTTGATCGACAAGGCGATGCGTCACCGTCGCAGCGGACCCTACCAGATCCAGGCCGCGATTGCGGCGCTGCATGCGCGCGCGGCAAAGCCTGACGACACCGACTGGCAGCAGATCGAGCTGCTCTATGGTGCGCTGGAGGCGATCCAGCCCTCGCCGGTGGTGACGCTCAACCGTGCGGTTGCAGTGTCCAAGGTGCGCGGGCCTGAGGCTGCGCTTGCGATGATCGAGCCCCTGGCGCCGCGGCTCGCCAATTATTTCCATTTCTTCGGGGTGCGCGGCGCATTCCTGATGCAGCTCGGCCGCAACGAGGAGGCGCGTATCGCCTTCGATCGCGCCATCGCGCTCGCCAACACCTCCGCCGAAGCCGCCCACATCCGCATGCATCTCGACCGTCTGATGCGGGATGGCGAGAGGGGCAGCAAGGCGCGGAGGTAGGTTTTTCTCCACCTGCACCGCCGTCCTTCCGGGGCGCGCGAACCGCGAACTCTGATGTGCATTGCACATCTGAGAATCTCGAGATTCCGGGTTCGATGCTTGCGCATCGCCCCGGAATGACGGCGCCAAAAAATTCGCATCCCTCCTGTCGGCCATTATCTCGCCCGTTCGTCTATTGGTCGAAGCATCACCAATGGAGCGAGCCATGCCGACGCAAGCGCAACACGAGCTGAAGGACCCGCCGGTCTCAAGGCCTGCGCTGTGGCTGGGCCGGCTGTTGTCCGGTTCGGTCGTGCTGTTCCTGCTGTTCGACGCCGCCATCAAGCTCGTGCCGCTGTCGGTCGTCACGGAAGCGATGGACAGGATCGGTTATGGTTCGAGCGAGACGCTGGCGCGAACGCTGGGGGCCATCACGATGATTTGCACGGTTCTCTATGCGGTGCCGCCGACGTCGTTCGTCGGCGCCATCCTCCTGACCGGCTATCTCGGCGGCGCGATCGCATCCCATGTGCGCATCGGCAGCCCGTTGTTCACGCACACGCTGTTCGGCCTCTATCTCGGTTTGATGGTGTGGGGCGGCTTGTGGCTGCGCGATCCGAAGCTGCGCCAGCTGCTGCCATTCCGCTCGTGATCCTTCGCGCCTTGCACAGAGAGACCATATTTCGGTGAAATGCTGTTGCAGACATCACGCTTCGACAACGACCACGTGTAACCCAAGGAGCAGACCCATGCAGGTGACCCCTTACGTGTACTACGACGGCAAATGCGAAGCGGCGTTCAAGTTCTACGAAAAGGAGCTCGGCGCAAAGACCGAGGTGATGATGCGCTACGAGCAGGCGCCGCCGGAGATGCCCTCGTCCGCGGAGTACAAGAACAAGATCATGCATGGCATGATCTCGATCGACGGCGCGCCCATCATGGCCTCTGACGCGCCGCCGCAGCATTTCCACAAGCCCCAGGGCTTCTCGCTGTCGTTGAGCGTGAGCGATCCGGCGGAGGCCGAGCGCAAGTTCAACGCGCTGTGCAAGGGCGGCACCGTCACCATGGCGTGGTCGAAGACCTTCTTCGCCAAGGGCTTCGGCATGGGGGTCGACCAGTTCGGGATTCCCTGGATGGTGATCTCGCCGATGGAGCATTGAGCGCGCCACGCACCATCGAAGCGACGGCCCATCTCCACTTGTCATCCCCTCAGGGTCAGGTGATCGTCGGGAGTTCGCAAGTCTACCTGCAGGGCCGATAGATCGCCGTGAGCGCCTTGCCGCGCAACAGCAGCACGTGTGAGGTCAACCCGCCGCGGTGGATGATCCAGTCTCGTACCGGGGCTGGATAGGCGGAGAGCACGACCTCGGAGGCCCACGGCTCGGCATGCAGCCGTCCGCGCCGGTCGATCGAGCGCGCCGCGTGGAAGCCGAGCACGGCGCGACGGGTGACGCAGATGCGGTCGCTCGGCACGATGCTCAGCACCAGCGTGCAGGCGGAGAGACAGGGGCCGTCGATGATCACGCGCTCGCCGGAATCGCGCACCGCCTCGAACAAATGAAGGAACGGGCCGACCTCGCCGCCGGGGCTTGCGAGGATGCGCACCGAGGCGCGAAGCGGTGTCGCGCCCAGCGCCAACATCGCCAAAGCCGCAACCAGCAGGGTTCGAAGCGCGCGCAAGCCTCACCCGTTTCGTCTCTGTCCGCGCAGCGTCGGCAATCCGATGCCCGCGGCATCAAACCCGCCATCGACCGCCAGGATCTGCCCGGTAATGTAACTCGCGCGGTCGGAGCTCAGAAAGTAGATGGCCTCGGCCAATTCGTCTTCAAGGCCGTAACGGTTGAGCGGAATGGCGTCGTGATAATCCGCCCGGATCGCCGGCGTGTGCACGGCCTTGGCCATGGCGGTGTCGACCGGACCCGGGGCAACGGCGTTGACGCGGATGCCGAGCGCGGCGAGTTCCACCGCGAGCTGCTTGGTGAGGTGCGCCAGGGCCGCCTTGCTGGTGCCGTAGGCGGAACGCAGCGTGGAGGCCCGCACCGCGGAGATCGAGGTGATGTTGACCACGGCGCCGCCGCCGGTCTCGCGCATCAACGGCACGGCCGCCTTGGCGCAGATGAAAGGGCCGCTGAGATTGACGGCCAGGATCCGGTTCCAGTCGGCCTCGGAGGTTTCCATGATCGGCGCGAAGGTCGCAATTCCCGCATTATTGATCAGCGCATCGAGCCGGCCGAAGCGATGGGCCAGCGCGTCGATGGCCTCTGCCACCTGGGCGGTGTCGGAAACGTCGCAATGCAGCGCCAGCGCGTCAGGATGCTCGAGCGCCGCGACCGCGCTGTTCAACAGCTCGCGCTCGATATCGAGTAGCGCCACGCCCCACCCGTCGGCGAGAAAGCGTTTGGCGGTCGCAAGGCCGATGCCGCGCGCGGCTCCCGTCACCAGCGCGACTTTTTGCGGGGAAGAGGTCATTCCATCATCCATTGTGAAACCCAAGGGGCCTGGCATGAAGCCAGAGTCCCGCTTTTAATGGCGTGCGCGTCCGCGACGAAAGGATTTTCGCGATGAAGCCGATCGATCCCGAAACCCTGCCGCTGGAATCCTGGCGGGCCGGCGTCGAGACCCGCATGCTGGTCTCGGCCCAAGACGGCGCGACACAATTATGCCTGTTCGAGCAATGGGTCGCGCCCGGCGCCGGCCCGCCGACGCATTCGCACCCCGTGGAGGAAGTCTTGAGCGTGTGCGCGGGCGAGGCCGAGATGTGGATCGGGGATCGTCGCTTCGTCGTGAGGGCCGGGCAGTCGCTGATCGTTCCGGCCGGCCGGCTGCATGGTTTCCGCAACTGCGGAACGGACAGGCTGCACATCCATGCAACGCTGGCCTCGCCGATTTTCGAGGCGCTCCCCGAGGGCGCAACCGAGATGGTCCGGCGCTGGCTGGCTTAAGGTGCTCCTCGGGCCTTCTTCGCGCGTCCTCAAATAATTTTTCCGTGAGATGTCTGCAGTGTCGCCGGCGGTTCGTCCTATGAGGGAACGCCGGCGCAACCCGCCGGCCATCTCAGGGGAATTTCATGTCGCTGACGCTGCATTACCACCCGCTGTCCTCGTTCTGCTGGAAGGTCCTGATCGCACTCTATGAGAACGGCACGCCGTTCACGCCGAAGCTGGTCAATCTCGGCGATCCGGAAGAGCGCGCCGCGTTCCGGAAGCTCTGGCCGATCGGCAAATTTCCGGTGCTGCGCGACGAGGCGAAGGGCGAGACCATCCCGGAGTCGAGCATCATCATCGACTATCTCGATGCTCATCACCCCGGTCCGGTCAGCCTCATCCCCGCCGATCCGGAGGCCGGCCGGCGGACGCGGCTGCGCGATCGTTTCCTCGACCTCTATGTGCATCTGCCGATGCAGAAGATCATCGGCGACCGGCTTCGCCCGGCGGACAAGAAAGATCCGCACGGCGTGGACGAGGCGAGGGCGCAGTTGCGCGTCTCCTACGATATGCTCGAGCAGCAGACCGCCGCCGGCCCCTGGGCCATTGGGGAGGATTTCACGCTCGCCGACTGTTCGGCGCTGCCGGCCTTGTTTTACGGCAACAAGGTCGAGCCGTTCGGGCCAACCCGCAAGAACCTTGCGGCCTATCTCGAGCGGCTGCAGGCGCGGCTCTCGGTGGCGCGGGTGATCAGGGAGGCCGAACCCTATTTCCACATGGTGCCGAAGGAGAGTTGAATGGCGACGATCCCGGACAAGGCCGACATCATTCGCGCGCTGTTCGACGCCTACCTCGCAAACGACCGCAAGCGGGTCGAGGCATTCTTCACTGCGAATTTCCGCTTCACCAGCCCTTATGACGATGCGCTCGACAAGGCGACCTATTTCGCGCGCTGCTGGAAGGGCAGCGACTGGATCGCGCAGCATGAACTCGAAAGGATCGTTGTCGACGGCGAGGCGGCGTTCGTGACCTACCTGTGCATCGCCAAGGACGGCAAAAGCTTTCGCAACACCGAGTTCTTCACCTTCCGAGGTGACAAGATCGACCGTATCGAGGTTTATTTCGGTGCGGCTTACCAAAACGGCGATTTCGTCAAGCAGCCGGCATAGCGCGTGCCTTGGCGGGAGGCCGCCATGACCTCCGAAATAATTTTCAAGAAATCTGTCGGCGACGGGCGGCCCCATTCGTCTTCATAGCAGGCGCCGGCGAAACTCGCTTCGGCCCGGACAGACAATCGCACGGAGATGAGCAATGCGCTTCATGATGCTGATGATCCCGAAAGGCTACGAGACGGCGGCGCCCGGCACCATGCCGCCGGTCGATGCCGTCGAGAAGATGATGAAATACAACGAGGCGCTGAAAGGGGCGGGCGTCCTGATCACGCTGGATGGGCTGCATCCGCCGTCGATGGGCGCGCGGGTCTCGTTCGAAGGCGGCAAGCCGCTGGTCACCGACGGTCCGTTCATCGAAAGCAAGGAGGTGATCGGTGGTTATTGGATGATCGAGGTCAACTCGAAAGAAGAAGCGATCGCCTGGGCGAGGCGCTGCCCGGCTGCCGGCAACGAGGTGATCGAAATCCGGCAGGTCCAGGAGATGGGTGATTTCCCGGCCGAGATTCAGGAAGCGGCGGCCGGTTTCGCCGAACTGCAGCGTGCATCGGCGCGCTAGAGCCGCGCGGCGTCGTCAAGTCCTCGTCAACCCCCAAAGGAGAAACACCCATGAGTGCCAACGACACCTATCTCGCGATCTTCCTGGGCAGCAAGACCAGCCCGCAAATGCAGGCCTGGATGGCGCTTCCCGAAGGTGAGCGCCGCGCCAGGGAGCAACAGGGGATGGCCGCCTGGAAGGCATGGGTCGAAAAGCATCAGGGCGCGATCGTCTATATGGGCGGGCCGCTCGGCAAGACCAGAAAGGTCGACAAGGCCGGAATCGCCGAGATCAGTAACCAGATGGGGGCGTTCACGGTGGTTCGCGCCGCCTCGCACGAGGCCGCGGCGAAAATGTTCGAGAACCATCCGCATTTTTCGATCTTTCCCGGCGAATCCATCGAGATCATGCCGGTGCTGCCGATCCCGGGCGGCGCCTAAGGATCTGACACCTAAAGGCTAGTGACTCGACGCCGGCTCATGTAAAAGCCATTTACATGAGCTGGCGCAAGGATCAACGCCGCGCCGAGCGCGGCTATCATCACGGCAATCTGAAGGAGGCGCTGTTGCAGGCGGCGCTCGACCTGATCGCGCAAAAGGGTGCGGCCGGGTTCACCTTTGCAGATGCCGCGCGCATGGCCGGCGTCAGCCCGGCGGCGCCTTACCGGCATTTTCGCGACCGCGACGAATTGTTGTCCTCGATCGCACAGCGCGGCTTCGAGCAGTTCGAGGCTGCGTTGAATGGCGCCTGGGATGACGGCCGTCCCGACACCATCACCGCCTTCGAGCGCGTCGGCAAAGCCTATCTCGCCTTCGCGCGTGAGGAGCCCGCCTTTTATTCGGCGATGTTCGAATCCGGCCTGCCGGCCGACCTCAATCCGGCGCTGCTCGCCGCAAGCGAACGCGCCTTCGGCGTGCTGCGCGCTGCCGCCGAACGGCTCGCCGCATTGGCGCCGCCAGGCGTGCCGCGGCCGCCTGCGATGATGATGGCGCTGCATATCTGGGCGATGGCGCACGGCGTTGCGTCGCTGTTTGCGCGCGGCGATGGCGCGCGGCGCAAGCTGCCGATGTCGCCGGAAGAATTGCTGGAAGCCGAAGTGCTGATCTATCTGCGCGGCCTCGGCTTCCCGACCGACCGCAGGGGTGATGCGGCCGGCGCGCAGGAAAAGCCAGCGGACCAGTCTGGTCCCTGGGGCAAGCCGAAATAAAATTGCGAAAATAAATCCGCAGGCGCGTCGGCTGGCCGCCTTGACAAAAATCCGGGATGCGCTAGCTATGTAAATGTTATTTACATTCACACCGGCGTGATGCCGTGGTGCCGCAAGGGAGAGCGAAATGGCCTACACCGCAGATGTCAATCATCGCTGGCGCGGTCCGGCGCAAGAGCCCTATGACCGGCCCTATTATCGGCCGCATATGCTCGATACGCCCTGGCACCCCGGCTGGATCGTCGTGACCATTCTCGGCTTCATCTTCTGGTGGCCGATCGGATTGGCCCTTCTCTTCTTCACACTCGGGAGCAGAAAAATGGCGTGTTGGAGTCACTACGACGGCGATCGCTGGCAGCATAAAATGGAGCGGATGCAGAACAAGATGGAGCGCATGCGCGACCGCATGGAGCGGCGCGGCTTTGGCTTCGGCTTCGGCCCACCTACGAGCGGCAACCGCGCCTTCGATGAATACCGCACGGAGACTTTGCGGCGTCTGGAGGACGAGCAGCGCGAGTTCAAGGAATTCCTGAGCCGGCTGCGTCACGCCAAGGACAAGGAAGAGTTCGACGCCTTCATGGCGCAACACGGCAATCGCCCTGCGCAGGGCAACGATCAGCCGCCGCCGCAGGGCTAAGCCCTCCCGGCGTAATGCCCGAAAGACCTGACGTTCCAAGCCGCCCGGCTGCGAGATCGCAGCCGGGCGGTTTTGTTGTTGAAGACAGAAACCAGGACTGCGATACGCCTGACACAACAGCGGGCGGGCCGAGGGATCGGCTTGCGGGGCGAGGTGTCGATGGACCTCTGGACCAAATGGTTGCTTGGCCTCACCGCGGCTACGGTAATCGGCTATTTCGGCGTGATCTATGGCGGCTGCGCGCTCGATTCCCGATGCCACCTGCGCCCCTGTCCGAACAGGCGATACAGTTGTGGCGTGATCTATGACGGCGACAAGGAACTGCCGCGGCGGTGACCGCTTGCCACGCGGCCACCAAATCTCTGCAGCGATCCTCGCGCAGGGCTGATCGCCAAACGGAGCCTATTCCTCGTAGGGCTCGTGCCCGGCATCGCGGGGCGCCTGGTCGATTCGATTCAATTCCGTGTTGATCTTCTCGAGGCAGCGTTCGATTTCGTCGCGCTGCTGCGGCTCCTGCTCCTCCTGCAGCCGTTGGACCAGCTGCTGCTTTTGCGCAAGGAGCGTCGCGACCGTGGTCATTACGACCTCTTGGCGAGCTTGTGCAGCCAGCTGCCGGCGCCCGCGAGTGCGGCTATGGACGCCGAAGCTGCCCCGGCGGACCAGCGGTTCTCCAGCCCATCCAGGCGCCGCAGTAGTTCGCACAGCCGCGGTGGGAGTGAGGATTGCTGGCGCGAGAGCGACGCGCGCAGCCGCTCCGCTATCTCATCGCGGATCGCCTGGTTGTCTCTTGCGTCAAGGTTCATCGCTCGCATCGCGGGCTCCCGCTGGCCGTCGACAACCAATGTGGAAGCTGCCCCTGGAGTTCCGCCAAAGTACAGTTTTGAACATTTCTTCCTGAAGCGCGTTGGTTGCGCGTCGGGGAACACAATTGGGTTCCCGTGTATCGCGTTGGAGGGGGGAGTGCCGTGCCAGAGCTGCCGGTCATTCTGGTGGTCGAAGATGAGGAACCGTTGCAGGCCATCGTTCACGATGCGCTGAAGGACGGCGGCTTCGATCTGGTGACGACTACTTCCGGCGAGGAAGCGCTCGCGCTGTTCAAGAGTGGCGTCGTCACGTACGCCGCAGTCGTTACCGACGTCAATCTCGCCGGCGGAATGACGGGCTGGGATCTGGCACGCGAGCTCAGAGAGGCCGATTCATCTTTTCCCGTCGTTTACATGACGGGTGCGGCCGCCGATCAATGGGCCGCGCAGGGCGTGCCCAACAGCATCCTTCTGCACAAGCCCTTTGCGCCTGCGCAATTGGTCACCGCGATATCCCAACTTCTCAACACCGGGTCCCCGCCACCTTAAGTCCGGTGAATCTCAGGGGCTCAGTGCCGGTATCGGCACGCCCAAGGTTTGCAGGATCAGAAAAGTGTTGAGCAGGAGCACCGCGGCCGTTCCCGCCAACGCTGCGACAAGGGTCAGCCGACTGTTGACGAACTGGCCCATGATGTCGCGCCGGCTGGTGAAGATCAGGAGCGAGATCATCGGCAGCGGCAGCGCAATCGACAGCACGACCTGGCTGATGACGAGCGAGCTCGTCGCGTTGGCGCCGAGGGCGACGACGACGAAGGCGGGCAGCATGGTCACGAGCCGGCGTACCACGATCGGGATGCGGACCTTGAGGAAGC
This sequence comes from Gemmatimonas sp., assembly GCA_050257355.1. GTDB lineage: Bacteria > Pseudomonadota > Alphaproteobacteria > Rhizobiales > Xanthobacteraceae > Bradyrhizobium. The sequence goes on along the minus strand of JBLMWS010000043.1, from coordinate 16,346 downwards.
CCTGCATGATCATCTGGCCGGCCATGGTTCCGACCGTCGAGCTCGATATGCCGGAAGCAATCAACGAAACCAGGAACACCCCGGCCGCTCCGATCCCGAGCAGGGGCGTCAGGGTGTGGTAGGCGGTTTCGATCTCGGCCACGTCAGCATGGCCGGCATGGAACGCGCTCGAGGCCATCATGACCATGGCCATGTTGACGAGCCCGGCCACCGCGAGCGCGATCACGACTTCCTGGTTGGAGAAGCGCAGCACCTTGCGGCGTTCGCCGTCGTTATGAACCGGCATACGGGCCTGCGTCAGGCCGGAATGCAGATAGACCGCATGGGGCATGACGGTCGCGCCGATGATACCGACCGACAGCAGCAGCGCCCCGGCATCGGGAATCTGCGGCAGCACGGTATGCATTGCGGCGGACGCCCAATCGACGGGAGCGATGAACAGCTCGACCACGTAGCAGAGGGCGATGATGCTGACCATGCTGCCGATGACAAGCTCGATCGGCCGAAAGCCGAAGCCTTCGAACATCAGCACGCCATAGGTGACGACGGCGGTCACCGCCATGCCGGCAAACAACGGCATGTGAAACAGCAGCGACAGGCCGATGGCGCCGCCGAGAAACTCGGCGAGATCGGTCGCCATCGCGGCGATCTCGCTGACGATCCACATCGGCCACACGACCGCCTTGGGAAAATGCTCGCGGCACATCTCCGCGAGGTTGCGCCCGGTCACGATGCCGAGCTTGGCCGAGAGCGCCTGGAACAGCATGGCGATCAAATTGGCGGCGAGCACGACCCATAGGAGCGTGTAGCCGTATTTCGCCCCCGCCTGGATGTTGGTCGCGAAATTGCCGGGGTCCATATAGGCGATCGAGGCAATGACCGCGGGGCCGGCAAACGCCAGATAGGCGCGCAAACCTCCGCGCCGGCCGGCCAGCACCTGGCGGGCCGAGGCGACCGTCCGTTCCGAAAGCGAGGCTCGTTGCACCACGACTTCAGTCATTGAATGACCCGACGCTCCACCCGGAAGTGTAGCTTAAGCTACAAATTAGGGAGCGATCTGCCAATGTCAATGTCAATGACCGCCGCTTTGTAGCCTAGGCTACACTTTTGACATACCGAGGCGAATGTGTTCTCTCCGGAACGGGTTTCCAAGATTTGAAGGTTACCGGCCATGCCGCCGATGACATCGGGGAAAGCGCGGCGGGAGGGTGGCGGCACTGATGGGCTGCCGAGCGAGCTGATCCAGGCCCGCCGCTTCGGCAAGACGCGGTCCGCCCAGTCGACCGCTTTGTTCGAAGACTATGTCGAACTGATCGCGGATCTGCTGGCGAGCACGGGCGAGGCACGTCCGACCGATATCGCGCGCCGGCTCGGCGTGTCGCATGCCACCGCCATCAAGACGATATCCCGCTTGAAGCGCGCCGAATTGGCGACCTCGCGGCCCTATCGCGGGGTGTTCCTGACCGACAAAGGCCGCGTTCTGGCGGACCGCGTCCGCGCTCGCCACCGCCTGGTGGTGGATTTCCTTCGCGCGGTGGGCGTTCCCGCCGAGGCGGCCGAAGGCGATGCCGAGGGCATCGAGCACTACGTCTCCGAGGTTACGCTGAAAGCCTTCGCGCAGTTTCTGCGGGCGCATGGTGGCGACAGGTAACTAACCCCGGATTGCGTTCCTGTCATTGCGGCGCGCTGCTGCGCGACCTGCCGGTCTAGCCTTTGGAAACAATTACGATCGGCCTGTCGGCTTGGGTCCGCCTCGAACGTCCTCGGATCAATTCTATTGGACGAAGGAGCAGGCAATGAACGCAACAGCGGAACCGATGCCCAAAGTTGTCGCGGAGCGTGAGTGGCACCAGGCGCTCGACGCGATGCTTGCCAAGGAGAAGGCGCTGACCCGCACCAGGGATGCGCTTGCCGCGGAGCGTCGCCGACTGCCGATGACGAAGATCGAGAAGTCCTACGTCTTCGACGGCGCGGAGGGGCAGGTGGGTCTTCTGGATCTGTTCGACGGCCGGCCGCAGCTTCTCCTCTACCACTTCATGTTCGCGCCGGGCGTGCACGGCTGGCCGTCTGCGGGCTGTCCGGGATGCTCGATGTTCGTCGACAACATCGGTCAATTCGCGGTACCGCACCTGAACGCGCGCGGCGTATCCCTAGCATTGGTCTCGCTCGCGCCCTTCGCCAGCATCGAGGCCTATCGCAAGCGCATGTCCTGGCCGCACCGGTGGGTCTCGTCGGCGAACAACAGCTTCAATGTCGATCTGGGGCTCACGACGCCGAGCGGCGAAGCTCATGGGCTCAGCGTCTTCCTGCGGCGGGGAGACGAGGTGTTCCGCACCTACTTCACCTCCCGGCGCGGATGCGAGGCGCTCGGGAACGTCTGGGGTTTCCTGGACGCGACCCCTTATGGGCGCCAGGAGACGTGGGAGGATTCGCCTCCGGATTGGCCGCAGTCACGCCCTTACGAATGGTGGCGCCGGCACGACGAATATGAATAGTGACAGGCCCTTCGCAGCTAGGAGCGACTGACCGGCGAAAAATGATCACTCTGCGGTGGCGATCCTTCAGACCGACCGTGCCGCGGCTATCGTGTTTGTCTTGAATCAGGCGGCGGAGCATGCGCTCGGATTGCCCAGCGACGCGTTGATGCGCTTGCGACGACAGGGGCGCTCAGCGGTCTCGCTTGGGCCTGATGACGCTCTCTCACCGTAGCCCGGATGAGCGCAGCGATATCCGGGAGAAACGCTCTCCAAACGCGCGGCGCGCTCCGCTCCCGCATGTCGCGCTGCTCATGCGGGCTACTTCCGCAGCTTGATTTGCCCGACGGGTACGCGGCCAAAATTCCTGTCAATCCCGCTTGCGAAAAATATTTCTGTTTTTCCGAAGATAGAATCGGATGTATGGTCATGACCGTCCCACCCGGCAAGAGGGGCGGATCGCGAGTCGTCACGAACGCGGTGTGGGATGCGATGGACGCGGGCTGCGTCGGCGCGCATGGCAGTCGCAAGCTGCGGTTCCTCTCCGAAGGACGCGTGAGCGACAAGGCGGCGCGAGACGAACGGCGCAGACGCGGACGGCGAAGTCGTGTGGTCCTGGCGCGCCGATGCAGGCGCCAAGTTGGCGACGATGCGCTTTGCGCATCGCGCGGATGACGGTGGCAACAAGCTGGTTCACCGGGGAGAGCTCGAAGTAAGTCGTAAAACCGTCGCGCAGGGAGGGCCGGTTGTCACCGCCTTCACCTGTGGTCTTCGCGCTCTTCGCGCAACCTTCTTGCGCGGGGGCCCACGGGTGCCTGGCGGGCATCCGGCCTTCCCTGCGCCCTCTCCACTTCAAGAGGGTACGGACTCCCGTAAAACCCCGGGCGCGCGGCGCCGCGGGAACGCGAGGCCGTATCGTCTCGGGCTCTTTGAAAAAGTTGGCCATGGCGCCGCAAATGGTGTCGTTTCCGCGTCCGCAGCGTGAAGGTCCGCAGCCGGCCTCCGTCTTTAGTCGGGAAAATGCGCGTTTGCGTACGCAAGCACTTGCTCCGCCTTGATTTTGCCTCACCAGATTCCTCTTTGGTAACCGCATTTTAACCATGCTTAGCGTTTGGTTAGGGCCGAAAAGCCGCGCGAACAGCCCTCGTTTTGACATGTTGGCAGGGGAATGACGCCCGCAGGCTTCGGCGGGCCTACCATGCGACTAAACCAGGTTTTTCAGCGCAGGCTTGACGGACCGCGCGAGACAAGCGCGGCCACCGAAACCGGCAGCCATTTGCTCCCGGAGTTTTTGGGGACCCTTGCGTTGAGAGGATACTGCTTATGAATCCAGCCGACGTGGCTCAGGCAGCCCTGCCGCTGCCCTCTGCCGACGTATCGCTGATCGCGCTCTTCTGGCAGGCTCACTGGCTTGTGAAGTGCGTCATGCTTGGGCTGCTGTCCTGCTCGGTCTGGGTCTGGGCGATCGCGATCGACAAGACATTTCTCTATTCGCGCTCCCGCCGTGCAATGGATCGCTTCGAACAGGCGTTCTGGTCCGGCGAATCGATCGAGGAGCTCTACCGCTCGCTGTCGGCCAAGCCGACCCATTCCATGGCAGCCTGTTTCGTGGCGGCGATGCGCGAATGGAAACGCTCGTTCGAAAGCCATGCGCGCTCCTTCGCCGGCCTGCAGATGCGGATTGAAAAAGTGATGAACGTCTCGATCGCGCGCGAGATCGAGCGGCTGGAGCGGCGGCTGCTCGTGCTTGCCACCGTCGGCTCGGCCGGGCCCTTTGTCGGCCTGTTCGGCACGGTCTGGGGCATCATGTCGAGCTTCCAGTCGATTGCCGCCTCCAAGAACACCTCGCTCGCGGTGGTGGCGCCCGGCATCGCGGAAGCGCTGTTTGCCACCGCAATTGGTCTTATCGCCGCAATTCCGGCGACTATTTTCTACAATAAGTTCACCTCCGAGGTGAACCGGCAGGCGCAGCGCCTGGAAGGATTTGCGGATGAATTCTCGGCCATCCTGTCGCGCCAGATCGACGAGCGCGGGTAGGGATGGGCATCGTGGTCAGCAGGGGTTGAGCAGCAGAACATGGCGATGAACATCGCAAGTGCGTCGGCGGCGCGCGGCCGCCGCGGCCGCAGGCCGGTGATGGCGGAGATCAACGTCACGCCGATGGTCGACGTCATGCTGGTGCTTCTGATCATCTTCATGGTCTCGGCGCCGCTGCTCACCGTCGGCGTGCCGCTCGATCTGCCGCAGACCCAGGCGAAAAGCCTCGATCAGGACAAGAATCCGCTGACGCTGTCGGTCAATCTGAAGGGGCAGGTGTTCCTGAACGACACCGAAATCGCGCTGAACGATCTGGTGCCGAAATTGAAGGCGATCACCGATGCCCGTGGCGGCGCCGACGAGCGCATTTTCGTGCGCGGCGACAAGAAGGTCGATTACGGCACGGTGATGCAGGTGATGGGCCGGCTTTCGGCTGCCGGCTTTCACCGCGTCGCGCTGGTGACGGAAGTGGATCAGGGTAGCTGACAGCCGTGAAGGTCAAGGTCGACAAGTCTCTGGCTGGGTCGATTGCACTCCACGTCCTTGTGCTCGGATGGGGATTGATCTCCTTTTCCGCGCGCTCCTACGAGGTCCCGCAGGACTCGCTTGTGGTCGACGTCATTTCCGCCGATCAGCTTGCCAAGGTGACCGCCGGCATCAGGAACGGCGAGAAGGACAAGCCGAAGCCGCTGGTTGAAAAGGTCGCCGACGCCAAGCCGGTCGATGAGGCCATCGGCAAGGTCACCGATAAACAGGAGATCGTGACCTCGGCCGCGCCGAAGCCACCGCCCAAGCCGGTGGAAAAACCGGTCGAAAAGAAGCCCGACCCGAAGCCGGTTGCCGAGGAGAAACCCAAGGACGAACCGAAGCAGGCCGAGAAGAAGCCCGACCCGATCGCGGAAGCCTTGAAAAAGGCGGACGACCACAAAAAGCCGAAGCCGAAGCAACAGGCCAAGACCGCTCCGCCGAAGCCGCCGAAGCCGAAGCAGGCGCGGGTTTTTGACGAGTCCAAGATCGCGGCCCTGCTCGACCAGCGTGATCCGAACCATCACGCCATCACCGGCGCCGAACTCAATGCATCGGCTTCGCTCGGCCTGCACAGCGCAAATGCCCAGACCAACGTCGCCACCTGGAAGGGCGCGTTTGTCGCGGCGGTCCGGCGCTGTTTCAATTTCCCGTATAATGGACAGGATGCCGATCAATTCGAGGCCGACATCGACATCAACATGCGGCCTGACGGTACGCTGGCTTCCGAGCCCACCATCGTAGCGGTCCGCGGACCGTCGAAGTCGATCGGCGATGCCATGGCGGAAAGCGCCAAACGCGCGATCGTGCAGTGCCAGGCCTATGCGTTCCTGCCCAAGGAGCAGTACAACACCTGGAAATACATTCCGATGACGTTCGGCCTGAAAGACATGCTGTGAGTGGCGAACTTGAACAAGACAATTGAGATGAACAAAGCCAATTCAATTACCCGACGACACTTCATGATGGCTGCCGGCTCGACGGCCGCCATGTTGGGCAGCCAATCCGCTTTCGCGCAGCGACTGCAGGTCAACCCAGAAAATTTCCAGCCGATTCCGATCGCAATCCCGAATTTCCTGCCGGGCTCTCCGTCGGACGCCCAGGTCGGCGCCGACGTCACCGGCGTCATTACCAACAACCTCAAGCGAAGCGGCCTGTTCGCGCCGATCGATCAAGCCGCCTTCATCGAGAAGATCACCAATATCGATGTCGCGCCGCAGTTTCAGAACTGGAAGAGCATCAACGCGCAGGCGCTGGCCACCGGCCGCGTGACCCGGCAGTCGGACGGACGGCTCAAGGCGGAATTCCGCCTCTGGGACGTCGTCTCCGGCCAGCAGCTCGCCGGCCAGCAATACGTCACCGCGCCGGAATATTGGCGCCGCATCGCGCACATCATCTCCGACCAGATCTATACGCGGCTGACCGGCGAAAAGGGCTATTTCGATAGCCGCGTGGTGTTCGTCGACGAGAGCGGATCGGCGGAGCGCCGCGTCAAGAAGCTCGCGATCATGGACCAGGATGGTGCCAATGTGCGCTATCTGACCCGAGGCCAGGATCTCGTGATCACGCCGCGCTTCTCGCCGTCGACGCAGGAAATCACCTATATGGAGTTCGGCCAGGGTGAGCCGCGCGTCTATCTGTTCAACATCGAGACCGGACAGCGGGAGATCGTCGGCAATTTTCCGGGCATGTCGTTCGCGCCGCGCTTCTCGCCTGACGGCCAGCGCATCATCATGAGTCTGCAGGAGGGCGGCAACGCCAATCTGTTCGTGATGGATCTGCGCTCGAAGGCGACCACCAGGCTGACCGACACGCCGGCCATCGACACCTCGCCCTGCTATTCGCCCGACGGCAGCCAGATCTGCTTTGAGTCCGACCGCGGCGGCAAGCCGCAGATTTACATCATGCCGGCGCAGGGCGGCGCCGCCCAGCGCATTTCCTTTGCCAAGGACGACGTCAACGCCAGCTATTCGACGCCGGTGTGGTCGCCGCGCGGCGACTATATCGCCTTCACGCGGCAGGGCGCGGGGCAGTTTTCGATCGGCATTCTCAAGCCGGACGGTACCGGCGAACGCCTCCTCACCTCGGGCTTCCACAATGAGGGGCCGACCTTTGCGCCGAACGGGCGGGTGTTGATGTTCTTCCGCGACCCCGGCGGCAACAGCGGCCCGTCGCTGTATACGATCGACATTTCCGGGCGCAACGAACAGAAAGAGCCGACGCCGGGTTACGCCTCCGACCCCGCATGGTCGCCGCTGCTTTCGTGAGGCGAGGGCTGAGGCACTCGGCAGGTCTTGCCTAGCTTACTGATTTTTAAGGTATATTTCGGCGTTGCGAGAGCCGAGACAACCTCTCGCTAACGATGTTCCCTCAGAAAGGCTTCATCTGAGACCGATAAGCTGCGCGTCGAACAGGACGCATAGTCTCAAATGCAGCTCGCAAGCCAAAGCGGAGAAGACGATCAGAAACTGTCGCCGCTGATCTATGTGGCGCTGATCGATTCGCTTTTTGAAAGCCCGGCGCCCCTGTTTGCGGGCACGGTGTTTGTTGCGTTCGCCGCAGCCATGACCGCGTTCAAGACGGGGCTGACGGGGCTGTGGGTCTGCGTCGGGGTCCTCACGCTCGCCGGCGTGCTCCGCGCCGTCGACATGTATCGGTACAGCCGGCGCCGATCCGCGCTGACCGAGGATGAAGCCGCAAGCTGGGAGATGCGCTATCAACTCGGCGCGATGCTCTACGCCGTTGCGCTTGGGTCGTGGTGCACGGTTGCCCTGCTCGGCAGCGACGACGCCATCGTTCACATGATCTGCCTGTCGGTCACGACCGGCTACATGGCGGGAGGCGTGGGCCGCACCTATGGCAGGCCCTGGATATTCCATGTCCAGATCGCGCTCGCATGCGGCCCCACGTCCGTCGCGCTCGCGTGGCGCGGCACTCCCTATTACATCGGGATGGGCATCGCGACCGCCGTGTTTTTCCTCGCCCTCAAGCAGATGTCGACCAATCTGCAGCGGATTTTCGTTCAGGCGCTCGTCGCGCGTGAGCGGGAGGCTGCGCTGGCGGGTCAGTTCGACACCGCCCTCAACAACATGCCGCATGGCTTGTGCATGTTCCGCGCCGACGGACGCCTCGCCGTGATGAACCACCGGTTCAGCGAAATGATGGATCTGCCGGCCAGTTTGGTCCACAGCGGCGCCACCGCAGAAGACATCGTGAATGCCTGCATCGACACTGGATCGATCTCGCCGGAAGCCGGGAAAATCATTGTCGGCGAAATCCTGGACTCCAAGGCGCGCGGCATCGTCACCACTGATCCGGACGAGCTGCGCGGTCGCTCGCTGTCGTGGACGTTCCAGCCGATGACCGGCGGCGGCGCCGTGGTACTGCTCGAGGACGTCACCGAGCGGCGCAATGCCGAGGCCAGGATCAGCCATCTGGCGCGCTATGACGAGCTGACGGAATTACCCAACCGCGTCAGTTTCCGCGACGAGATCGAGCGGCTGCTCGCGATGCCGCACGAGGACGGGAAGGTTTCAGCGCTCCTGTTTGTGGACCTCGACCAGTTCAAGCAGGTCAACGATACGCTGGGTCATCCGTGCGGGGATCAGCTCTTGTGCGCGGTCGCCGACCGCCTGCGCGCAATGCTGCGTCCGGAGGATTTCGTCGCGCGCTTCGGCGGCGACGAATTCGTGGTGTTTCAGCAGAATATCAGCTTCAGCGAGGACGCCGCCGCTTTGGCGCGGCGTATTGTCGATCATTTGAGCGAGCGCTACAAGATCGACGATCACCTGGTCGAGATCGGCGCCAGCGTCGGCATCGCGCTCACGTCTCCGGACGTCAGCGCCGACACGCTGCTGAAAAACGCCGACATGGCGCTTTACCGCGCCAAGTCGGACGGCCGCGGCACCTATTGTTTCTTTCACGACGAGATGGCGCAAACGGTCGAGGCGCGCCGCATCCTCGAACTCGACCTTCGCAAGGCGCTGGCCAACGAGGAATTCGAGCTGTTTTTCCAGCCGCTGGTCAATTTGAAGTCCGGCAAGATCACGACCTGCGAGGCGCTGCTGCGTTGGAACCACCCGGTGCGCGGCACGGTGTCGCCGGTCGACATCGTTCCGGTCGCCGAGGACATGGGTCTGATCGTCGATCTCGGTCGCTGGATCCTGCGCAAGGCCTGCATGGAATGCATGAAATGGCCGGAAAGCGTCAGCGTCGCCGTCAATTTCTCGCCGCAGCAATTCCATCAGCGCGACGTGCTGGATGAGATACGCTATGCACTACAGGTCTCGGGCTTGCCGGCACATCGGCTGGAAATCGAGATTACGGAATCCTCGCTGTTGCGCAACACGCAACTGACTCATGACGTGCTGTCGCAGCTGCGCGATATCGGGGTGCGAATCTCGCTCGACGATTTCGGGACCGGCTATTCCAGCCTGAGCTATCTGCACAACTTCCCCCTGCAGAAAGTGAAGATCGACCGCTCCTTCCTGGAGGGCATCGACACCGACCGGCCATTGATGCTGCTGCGTGGCGTGGCGCGGCTCTCGGCCGATCTCGGTATGCAGGTGGTGGTCGAAGGCATCGAGACCAACGAGCAGCTCGAACTGGTCAGTGCCGACGGCACCGTAACGGAAGCGCAGGGCTACCTGTTCAGCCGCCCGGTCCCGACGGTGCGGATCCGCCAGTTGCTGAATGCATCGCATGGCAGGCCGGCCGCGCAAGCGGAGCTGCAGGCGGTTGCTTCCCGTTCGCAGGGCTGAAACGAACCTCCTTCGAGCAACCCTCGACGTTCGGATGATTAACCCTAACGTTTCGATTGCTTTGCATCGTCGTTAAGGAGCTGTTAAGGCTTCCTTGTACGCGTTACAGTTGTCGAGTGTTTGCATGGGGTATCAGATGGGATCCGCCGCCAAGACGCCTGCAGCGGCTACGGGGCGGCACTGGGACCCGATGGACCACGTCGATTACCGGCTCGCCGAGACGCCTGAAGAAAAGGACGAAATTTACAGGCTTCGTTATCGGGCCTATCTGCGTGAAGGGGCAATTCCACCTTTCGCCGACGAGCGCGTGGTCGACCAATATGATGATGCTCCGAACGCCTGGATATTCGGCGTTTATCTGCGCGGCGAGCTTTACGCCTCGATTCGCGTAAGCGTCGTGACGTCCGACTGGCGAATGTCGCCATCGGTCGAACTGTGCGGCGATATCCTTCATCCTATGCTCGACAGGGGCCTCGTCTTCATCGACTCGACGCGGTTTGTGGCCGATCCCAGCAAGGCAAGACACTTTCCGGAGCTGCCCTACGTGACTGTGAGGTTGGGCTCGACCGCGGGCGTCCATTTCAATGCGGACTACGGTTTGGCTCTGGTCCGGGCTGAACATCAGCCGTTCTATCGCCGCGTGTTCCTGCAGGAGACCTGGTGTGAGCCGCGGCTGCTTCCGGGGCTCCTCAAGCCGGTCGGATTGATGGCCGCACACCTTCCCACGGTGCGCGAGAAGGTTCTGATCCGTTTTCCGTTCCTGCGATCGAGTGCTTTCGAGCGACGAATGCTGTTCGAGCGCTCCGGTCAGCGTAATGGGCCGCGACGCCTCTCGACGGTCCACTCGTTGGAGCGTGCTTCGATAGTCCCGCAAGCTTGAGTGTCCTGCGGCGGGAGCTGTTCCCCCGGGACGACACTTGCTATGTGTGGCCGCGGCGCCTCAGCCAAGCGGAAACTGCCCAAAATCCGGGCTGATATCGGTACCCGGGCCCGCTTGCCTTCACCCTTGCGCCACATTTACAAACCATTAACCATCACGGTTGCTTTTCACCGTCTGGGGGGCATTTGATTGGGTTTGGCAACATCCCATCAAGGTTGACGGAACGTTCGCTTAACCAACCCTCTGTAGATCGGATAGCAGTTGAGATGCGTGAGCGTGGAGGCTCCCGAATGAAACACCCAATGCGTATCCTCCAGGGATTGAAGCTGGCCGCCGTTCTGGCCGTGGCGCTGTCCATGGGCGCATGCGCCAACAGCAACCTTGGTGGTGCTAACGCGATGGCAGGCGCTGCGACCCCGGGCAGCGCACAGGATTTCGTGGTCAATGTCGGCGACCGCGTGTTTTTCGCCAATGACCAGACCGACTTGAGCCCGCAGGCGATCGCCACCCTGGAAAAACAGGCGCAATGGCTGCAGACCTATCCGCGCTATACGTTTACGATCGAAGGCCATGCGGATGAGCGAGGAACGCGCGAATACAATATCGCACTCGGCGCACGGCGAGCTCAGAACGTCCGCAGCTTCCTGATCTCGCGCGGCATCGATGGTAACCGCATGCGCACGATCTCTTACGGCAAGGAACGGCCCGTTGCCGTCTGTAACGACGAGTCCTGCTGGTCTCAAAACCGGCGCGCGGTGACGGTATTGAACGCCAGTTCCTGATCATCCGACCGCGTTGAAGGGTCCGAAAACCGGCGCCTCTGGGCGCCGGTTTTGCTTTTGTGCGATGTGACTTGAAGCTATTTGAATCAGTCACATTTTTGGCGTACTCCCTCCGCCAAGGTGCGGCCGTTCCCGCTTCGCCGATTTTCGTCGCTAGGGCAGTATGTCATCCAGGTATTTCAATTTGAGCTGCGCCGCCGCGTTCGCCGCGCTCGCCGCGTTGTCGTCTCCGGTGCTGGCGCAGTCGGGAGATGACAGCGATCCTGAACTCCGCATCCAGCGGCTCGAGGACCAACTGCGGCAACTCACCGGCCAGAACGAGGAACTGCAGCACCGCAACCAGCTCTTGGAACAGCAGCTGAATCAGCTGCGGGGCGGTATGCCGGCCGCGACGGGCCAGCCGGGCGCCCAGCCCAGCGTCGCCGCGGCGCCTCCGATGCAGCCTGCGCCCGGCTACGGTCAGCCGCAGAGTCAGCCTGGCTATGCACAACAGCCGCAGGCGCGGCCCGGTTATCCCCAGCCGCAGGTACAGCCGGGATACGCGCAATCACAGCTCCCAGCTCCTGCGCCCATCATGCAGGAACCTTCGGCGACCGGCGTTGCGCGCCGTGATGGTGCGTTCGACCCGAGCCTCAATCCCAATGCGCCCGGCGCTCCGCGACCGCTCGGCGGCGGCGCTCTGCCCATTCCGGCGGATACGTCGGCCGCGGCACCCGGTGCACCGCTCAGTCTTGGCGCGCCGGGCTACCCGCAAGCCAATGCAGCACCGCCAGCGACGACCCCGAGTGGCAATGGCCTGGCCACAGCGCCTCCGTCGAATTCACCGCGCGATGAGTACGATCTCGGCATCGGCTACATGCAGCGCAGGGATTACGCGCTCGCCGAGCAGACCATGCGCAACTTCGCGCTGAAGTATCCCAATGATCCGCTGGTCGGGGATTCCCAATATTGGCTGGGCGAGAGCCTCTATCAACGCCAGCAATATCGCGACGCCGCTGAGGCTTTTCTCGCGGTGACCACAAAATACGGAAAATCGGCGAAAGCCCCGGATGCGCTGCTCCGGCTCGGTCAATCGCTGGCCGCATTGAAGCAGAAGGAGGCGGCTTGCGCTTCGTTCGGCGAGGTGCTGCGGAAATATCCGCACGCCTCGACCGGCGTCAAAGCCGCGGTCGACCGCGAACAGAAGAAGGAAAAGTGCTGACGTCCCTCGCCGGCGTTCGCCCGGAACGCTAAACCCTGCTGGTAGCCATGCTGCACCGATAGGCCGGTCCGCGGGTCAGCTTGGCTTGACCCGGGCCGCTGGCGGCCTTCTCAGGGGTGCGGCGCCGGCTTGCGCTTCCTGATAGAACTGTTGCAAAGGAATGGATATTCCAGAGCTGGCAGCGCGGCGTCATGGCAGAGGACGACAACTCCCCGATCTCGGCGCGAGATGCGAAGAGCCTTTTTGCCGATTGGAGCACCGCGCCTGCGCTGTTGCTGGCGGTATCAGGCGGGCCTGATTCGGTTGCACTGATGTGGCTGATGGTGCGCTGGCGCCGCTCCCTGGCGCGTGGGCCGCGCCTGATTGCCGTGACCGTCGATCACGGCCTAAGACCCGAGGCGGCCCGCGAAGCGCGCGAGGTGAAGCGGCTGGCGCGTGAACTCGAACTCCCACATCGGACGCTGCGCTGGAGCGGTGAGAAGCCTCGGACCGGCGTGCCGGCCGCCGCCCGCGAAGCGCGCTATCGCCTGCTGGCGCAAGCGGCGAAGGCAGCGGGGGCCAGCCACATCGTCACGGCGCATACACGCGATGACCAGGCGGAAACGCTGTTGATGCGGTTGCTGCGCGGCAGCGGTATCGCCGGTTTGGGAGCGATGGCTCGCGTGACGGAGCGCGACGGCATTGCGCTCGCACGACCGCTGCTTGACGTCGCCAAATCGCGCCTCGTTGCCACCCTGGCCAAGGCGAAGATCGCCTATGCCAACGATCCCACCAACTATGATACGGCGCTTACACGGCCGCGGCTCCGGGGGCTGTTGCCGGCGCTTGCCGCGGAGGGCGGCGACGCACGATGCTTGGCGAGGCTCGCCACGAGGCTGTCGAGGGCCAATGCAGCCGTCGAGGTGCTGGCCGATGGCGCCGAACGCTATCTCGCCCTGAAAGGGCACGGCGCCTTACAATCTCTCCACAATGGCGTGGTGTTCGATGCGGAAGCCTTTGCGGGTCTGCCGGAGGAGATCCGGCTGCGGCTTCTGATGCGCGCGATCAATCGCTTCGGGCATGAGGGGCCGGCCGAACTTGGCAAGCTCGAGGCCCTGCTGGCCCAGCTCGACCGTAACTCTACGGGAAGGTCCGCGAAGACCGGGGGCACGCGTCAGGAGAAACCGCTCAAGCAAACCCTCGCCGGTGCGGTGGTAAGCCTCAGGGCCGGCCAGATCCGGATCGAGCCGGCACCGGCGCGCCGCCGGCAGGCAATCTAGCCAACAGGTTCGATCAAGCAGGCCGGCAAACAGGCTTGGAAACAGGCTTGGCAAATGGCAAATGACGTGCCTCGGCTCTTGCGATAGGACTGTCGGCGGACCTTAACCACCTCCCAAAACGCAGTGCTGGGCGCCATTTTTTGAACCGGAATTGCGCTAGGATGCGCTAAATAGTCCTGCGTGGTTCCCTTGGCAGCAAGACGAGCGGTACCTAGATTGTGATACGGTCGAACGGGGGATTCCCTCGTGGCTTCCGAATGATAGGTCCAAAGGACGTGAAGGCCGCGATCCGCGCGACCACGAAGGAAGATCAATGAACGCCAATTTGCGCAATTTCGCCCTCTGGGTCATCATTGTCCTATTGCTGTTGGCGCTGTTCACGCTGTTCCAGAATCCCGGTCAACGCACCTCGTCGCAGGATATCTCGTTCTCGCAGTTGTTGAACGAAGTCGACCAGGGTCACGTCCGCGACGTTGTGATTCAGGGGCCGGAGATTCACGGCACTTTCACCAACGGTTCATCGTTCCAGACCTATGCGCCGAGTGATCCGACGCTGGTTGATCGCCTCTACAAGAGCAAAGTGCAGATCACCGCGAAGCCGCCCGGCGACAACGTGCCGTGGTTCGTCTCGCTGCTGGTCTCGTGGCTGCCCTTCATCGCTCTGATCGGCGTCTGGATCTTCTTGTCGCGCCAGATGCAGGGCGGCGCCGGCAAGGCGATGGGCTTTGGCAAGTCGCGCGCGAAGATGCTGACCGAGGCGCATGGCCGCGTCACGTTCGAAGATGTCGCGGGTGTCGATGAGGCCAAGCAGGATTTGCAGGAGATCGTCGAGTTCCTGCGCGATCCGGGAAAATTCCAGCGGCTCGGCGGCCGCATTCCACGCGGTGTGCTTCTGGTCGGCCCGCCCGGTACAGGCAAGACGCTGATTGCGCGCGCAGTCGCGGGCGAGGCCAATGTGCCGTTCTTCACCATCTCAGGCTCCGACTTCGTCGAGATGTTCGTAGGCGTCGGCGCGTCGCGCGTGCGCGATATGTTCGAGCAGGCCAAGAAGAACGCGCCCTGCATCATCTTCATCGACGAAATCGATGCGGTCGGCCGTCATCGCGGTGCAGGTCTCGGCGGCGGCAACGACGAGCGCGAGCAGACGCTGAACCAGCTGCTCGTCGAAATGGATGGTTTCGAAGCCAACGAAGGCGTGATCCTGATTGCGGCCACCAACCGGCCCGACGTGCTCGATCCGGCGCTGCTGCGTCCCGGCCGTTTCGACCGCCAGGTGGTGGTGCCGAATCCGGACGTCGTCGGCCGCGAGCAGATCTTGAAGGTGCATGTGCGCAAGGTGCCGCTCGCGCCCGATATCAACTTGAAGACCATCGCGCGCGGCACGCCCGGTTTCTCTGGCGCCGATCTGATGAACCTCGTCAACGAGGCGGCCCTGACCGCCGCGCGGCGCAACAAGCGCATGGTGACGCAAGCCGAGTTCGAAGAGGCCAAGGACAAGGTGATGATGGGTGCCGAGCGCAAGTCGCTCGTCATGACCGAGGAAGAGAAGCTGTTGACCGCCTACCATGAGGGCGGCCACGCCATCGTCGGCCTCAATGTCGTCGCCACCGACCCGATCCATAAGGCGACCATCATCCCGCGTGGTCGTGCGCTGGGCATGGTGATGCAATTGCCCGAGCGCGACAAGCTCTCGATGTCGCTGGAGCAGATGACCTCGCGCCTCGCCATCATGATGGGCGGTCGCGTCGCGGAGGAGCTCGTGTTCGGCCGCGAGAAGGTCACCTCGGGTGCGGCATCCGATATCGAGCAGGCGACCCGGCTGGCACGCATGATGGTGACACGCTGGGGCCTGTCGGAAGAACTCGGCACCGTGTCCTACGGCGAGAACCAGGACGAGGTGTTCCTCGGCATGTCGGTGTCGCGTACCCAGAATGCGTCGGAAGCGACCGTGCAGAAGATCGACTCCGAGATCAAGCGGCTGGTCGAGGAGGGCTACAACGAGGCCAAGCGCATTCTCACCGAGAAAAGCGGCGACCTGGAAACCCTGGCCAGGGGCTTGCTCGAGTTTGAGACGCTGACCGGTGAGGAGATTACCGATCTCTTGAAGGGCAAGAAACCCAATCGCGAGTCGGTTCTGGAGCCGGCCGCACCGCGTGCCTCCGCGGTGCCGCCTGCCGGCAAGCCGCGCCCGCGGCCCGATCCGGATCCTGGCTTGGAGCCGCAACCGCAGGCGTAAGGCCTGTCTCGACGTGGCCGGTCATTCCGGCAAACCGATCGGACAAAAGCCCGGCACCAGCCGGGCTTTTGCGTGTGTGCCGAGTATGAACGACAGCTTGGAGGTGGAAGTCCTCTATCCAGCCTGATGGCGGCGAAGGATTAGCGAAGCGCAAGGGCGTCATCGCGAGGTGGGGTCTGAAGACAGCGTGGA
>JBLMWS010000042.1:0-12084 GCA_050257355.1 Gemmatimonas sp. | reverse complement strand
GATGATCGCAGGTGCGGGCCTTGCTGCGGGCGCGGACTCGGCCTGACGATCCGGTCGCGATGGCATCAGGTTCATTCTCGCCGCTCTCTTGAGGTCAGACAACATAGCGGAAAACCGCGTGCAAGAGTGATGCGCATTTCATGCCAGAACAATAAGACCCGGCTAATCGAACCACGGCCATTCCGCCGGGCCGTCATGCGTGACCGCGCCGCCAGGCGCCTGCCCGACCAGGCGCGCATATTTTGCCAGTGCGCCGGCGCGATGCCGCGGTGGCCGGGGCTTCCAGTCATGGCGCCGCCGCGTGAGTTCCTGCTCTTCGACCAGCAGGTCCATCCGACGCGCGGCGGCATCGATCCGGATGCGGTCGCCGTCCTGGACCAGCGCCAACGGACCGCCGACAAAGGCTTCCGGAGAGACATAGCCGATACACATTCCGCGCGTTGCACCCGAGAAGCGTCCATCGGTCACGAGGGCAACTTTCTCCCCCATTCCCTGCCCGTAGATCAGCGCGGTTACACCAAGCATCTCGCGCATGCCGGGGCCGCCTACCGGCCCCTCATTGCGGATGATCAGAACCTCGCCCGCCGCATATCGCCGGTTACGGACGGCTTCGACGCAAGTCTCCTCATCCTCGAATACCCGTGCCGTCCCTTCGAATGCCTGGCTCTTCAGGCCGGCGACCTTGATGACGGCACCATCGGGACAGAGATTGCCCTTGAGGACCGCCACGCCGCCGTCCCGCATCAGCGGCGCGTCGGTCGGATGGATGATGTCGCCGTCCGGGGCATTCGCGTTGCCATATTCTTCCGCGATGGTGCGGCCGGTGATGGTCAGGCAACTGCCGTCGATATGGCCGCTTCCGACTAAGGCGCGGATCACCACGGCTGTGCCACCGATATCATAGACATCTTTCGCGGTGTATTTGCCGCCGGGCCGCAAATTGCCGATCAACGGCGTGCGCGCAAACACCTCCCCGACATCATCGAGCGTGAAGCGGATGCCCGCCTCGTTCGCGATCGCCGGCAAATGCAGCGCCGCGTTGGTCGATCCGCCGGTCGCCGCTACGATGGCCGCGGCGTTCTCCAGGGATTTCCGGGTGACGATCTCACGTGGCAACGGCCCGCCACGATCTAGCATCTGCATCACCAGGCGCCCGGCCTGACGCGCGACCTGTGCGCGCTCCGGATAGACGCCGGGAATCATGGAGACGTTGGGCATGGTCAGGCCGAGCGCCTCGGAGACCATCGCCATCGTGTTGGCGGTGAACTGCCCGGCGCAGGCGCCGATGGTCGGCAGACAATGGCGCTCGATCCCCGCAAGCGTCGCCTCGTCGATCTCCCCGGTCATGAAGCCGCCGACGGCCTCGTACGAGTCGAGCACAGTGAGGGTCTTGCCCTCGAATCGGCCGGGCAAGGCGCTGCCGCCATAGATGAAGATCGAGGGCACGTTGCAGCGGATCATGCCCATCATCACGCCGGGCAGCGTCTTGTCGCAGCCGCCGAAGCCGATCAGCGCGTCGTAAGCGAGCCCATGAACCACCGCCTCGATCGAGTCCGCGATCAATTCGCGTGAGAACAAGGAAAATTTCATGCCCTCGTGGTTCATGCTGATGCCGTCCGAGACAGACACGGTCGCAAATTCACGCGGGCAGCCGCCGGCTTCCGCGATGCCCTCCTTGGCAGCGGCGACCTGAAAATCATGGGTCATGTTGCAGGGCGTCTGCTCGCCCTTCATGCTGACGACCCCGATCATCGGTTTTGCAATTGCCGTGTCATCCAGGCCCATGGCACGCATGAAGGCGCGGTGCGGCGCCCGATCCAGGCCATCCGTCGTTACCCGCGATCGCCATTTCGTCATGTGCGACACTCTCCGCGGCGCGTCGTGAACAGCACGGCGCGCCAGTTTCCCGTTCGGACGGACACCCTATTGCAGCGGAGCGACAATGGTCGGGTGCTTGAATTGCGCGACATCCATCTTCGGCAGCATGCCGGTCTGGGCGTAGATATCGAGCATCTTCTGGATCGCCGGGAAATTGGGCGCGGCGCCGGGATCCCGGCCGAAATCATTGTCCTTCAGCAGATAGGTGTCGAGCACCGGAATCGGCGCCTTGAGCACCTCGGAGTCGACCTTCAAGGTTTCTTGCCGGTTGGCCAGCGCCTTCTTCATGCCGAGCGTAATGTCACGGACATACGCCCTCGCCAGATCGGGGTTCTTGTCCACGAAATCGGCGCGACAGGCCTCGAGAATGTGCACGATGTTCGGCATCGCCTGATTGAGCGAGAACAGTTTGCGGATGCCGCCCTTGGCTTCCGCGCGTGCGGCGAAGGGCTGGTTCATGTTGACGGCATCGACGCGCCCCTGACGCAGCGCGTCCTCGGACACCGCGAAGCCGACCTCGACCAGCTTGATGTCCTTGGCCGGGTCGACACCGTTCTGCTTGAGCAGCATGTTGAACGGACCCTGGGTGCCGCCGCCGATCACGGAGATCCCGACTGTCTTGCCCTTCAAGTCTGCGATGGTCTTGATCGGTGAATTGTCCATCACCGCCCAGTAAACCGAAAACCCTCCCGGCTTCTCGAACACGTGCTGCGCCACAATGTAGGCCTTCAGATTACCGCCGATGACGCCATTGGCGAGCGAGAGCGGCGCCTGGGTCGCGCAATCCAGCGCGCCGGCCGCGAGCGCTTGCGTCATCGGCGCGGTGCCCTGAAATTGCGTCCACTCGATGTTGTAGGTCTTGCCGATGTCGGGAAATTCCGCCGGTCGGCGCATCATCCAGTACTTCGCTTCCTCCGCGGGGATGGTCCAGCCGACGTGTATGGTCGGTTGCGCGCTCGATGCACTCACGCCGGCAAGGATCGACACCGTCCCGGCAGCCAGAATCCACGTCGAAAAACGTCGCATAATGCCCCACTTCCGTTTCTCTGCCCCGAAAGGCATGCCAGCCCGACTTTGGGGGACAAATCTTTCATGGTTCAAACAGTCAGGCAAGCCATTGCGGGCCCAGCCATGTTCGCGCGAACCTGGACGGCGTTAAGCTTTCGTCGAAGCGGGAGACGGCAATGGACGGAATCGGAGAGACGGGCAAGCACGCCGAGAAGCTCGGCTATCTCGGATTGGGATTGATGGGGACACCGATGGCGCGGCGCCTGCTCGCTGCCGGCTACGAGGTCGCGGTCTGGAACCGGTCCCCGGCGAAAGCCGCCCCCCTCGTTGAAGCAGGGGCGAAGCCGGCGCGCCATCCGCATGATCTCGCCGCCACGGCCGGCATCATCTTCATCTGCGTCACCGATGCCGCAGCGGTGGAAGAGCTGGTGTTCGGCGCAAACGGGCTTGCCGAAGCGGCCGGCCGCGGCAAGCTGGTCGTCGACTTTTCGTCCATCCATCCGGACGCCACGCGCGCGATTGCGGCGCGCCTGAGGCAAGCGAACGGCATGGGATGGATCGATGCCCCGGTCTCGGGCGGCTCCAAAGGCGCCGAGGAGGGTACTTTGGCGGTGATGGCGGGCGGCGAGGCCGCCGACATCGCGAGGGTACGTCCCTATGTTCTGGCCATGGCGAGGAGGTTTACGCATATGGGGCCGACCGGGGCCGGCCAAACAACAAAGTTGTGCAACCAGGTGATCGTCGGCGGCGCGATGGCGGTGCTTGCGGAAGCAACACGACTCGCCGCCAACGCCGGAATTGACGCCGAGCGTCTGCCGGAGGCCCTCGCCGGTGGCTTTGCCGACTCGATTCCGCTTCAATTATTTGTGCCGCGCATGGTGCAGGGCATCCATTCGCCACCGCTTGGCCATATTGCCACGATGCTGAAGGACCTCGACACCGTTATCGAGGTCGCCCGCAATACCTCCACCCCCGTTCCGATGGCGTCCCTTGCCGCGCAGCTGTTCAGATTGGCGAAGGTTTCGCGCGGAGCAGATGCGGATGCTCTGGAAATCTACAAATTGTCCGGTGGTACGGATTGAGCTCACGATCCGCTGCCACCCGCATGCGGGGAGGCGCCGGTCACCGTCACCTCAAACGATCGCGGCAGGCAATTACTTTCGCCATTGTGCAGCGCTACACAGGAACAAGTGTGTGTCTCCGAAGTTTCGGCTTTGGTGCTGATAATTAGGAGTTCGTCATGTGCGACTATAGCCTGCATGCCGTGGCCTCGCGACCCGCGGAAGCCTCGGAAGTCCTGGTGTCCACGAAGTTCCTGGGCACCCACACAAGAGGTTTCGCCTCCCCCGCCGAGCCGACGGTTGCGGTGTGCCTGCGCCCCGGGACCGAGATCGCGTTCGAACAGAATGCCTATGCCGAAGGCACGATATTCCGCAAGAATATCGGCGCGAAGCTGGCGCGTTTCCGGCAGATCGACCTCGACAAGCCGGCGCAACACCACGACGCGCTGGAGTTCTCGAACGGCAAGATCGTGAGGGTGACGGACCTCGTCGTCGGCCAGCGGGCGCGGATCGTGCAGCTGCCGGCTGACCCCGCCACCAAGCGCACCACGACCGAGCGGACCGTCGAAGTGGAGCGGCCGGCACCGGTCACGTAAGACGAGCGCTCTCATCCGATCGGGACACGCTGGACACCAAAGACGAGCCGCCGATATCCGGCGGTTCGTTCAGTGAAGATCACGTTTCCAACAGCAGCCGCTTTTTGCCGCCGACAAGAGACATTGGTGGGCTATACAGCCGGCGGCATGTGATCGCGCGGGAGGTAGAGCGAACCCCACTTTGCCTTGACTCCGCGCGTTGCCTTGCCCGAATGCATGCGCAACAGAGGCGGCCGCCGGTGACCATTCGTGCATTGCAGGGCTGGACCAGCGAGCAGAGGCATGTCGTTGCGGCAAGCTTCCTCGGATGGTCTCTCGACGCATTCGATTTCTTTCTCCTGGTCTTTGTGCTGAAGGACATCGCCGCCGAGTTCAACACCGAGATCGCCGACGTCAGCTTTGCCATCCTGATTACGCTCGCCATGCGGCCGGTCGGTGCCTTTCTGTTCGGCCGCGCCGCCGACCGCTGGGGCCGGCGCCCCACGCTCATCGTCGATGTGCTGCTCTACTCTATCCTGGAATTTTTGTCCGGTTTTGCCTCGAACTTGACGGCCCTGATCGTCCTGCGCGCACTTTACGGAGTTGCGATGGGCGGCGAGTGGGGCGTGGGCGCATCGCTCGCGATGGAGAGCATTCCAACCCATGCGCGGGGCTTCGTCTCCGGATTGCTCCAGTCGGGATACCCGACCGGGTATTTCATCGCGTCGATCGTCTACGGCCTCCTGTTTCAATACATCGGCTGGCGCGGAATGTTCATGGTCGGCGTCGTTCCGGCGCTTCTGATCCTTTACATTCGCCGCAACGTCCCGGAATCGCCGGTTTTCGAGCGCGGCAAAGCGGCAGCGAATGCTGGCACGATGGCGATTTTGCGCTCGCATTGGCGTCTCGGCGTTTACGCCGTGATCCTGATGACCGCCTTCAACTTCTTCAGCCACGGCACGCAGGACCTCTATCCAACCTTCCTGCAGGTGCAGCGCAAGCTTTCGCCACATCAGGTGAGCCTGATCGCAATCATCTACAATATCGGCGCGATCTGTGGCGGCATCCTGTTCGGCTCGCTCTCCGAGCGCTTCGGCCGCCGCCGCTGCATCATCGCTGCATCCATCCTGTCGCTTCTTGCCATTCCGCCGTGGGCGTTCGCCAACAGCATCGCAATGCTCGCTGTCGGCGCATTTATCATGCAGTTCATGGTGCAGGGCGCATGGGGGATCATCCCTGTGCACCTCAACGAGCTTTCACCTGCTACGGCGCGCGGCACCTTTCCCGGGTTCGTGTATCAGCTCGGCAACCTCCTGGCCTCGGTGAATGCCCCGCTGCAGGCGACCGTGGCCGCGCAACTCGGCGGCAACTACAGCCTTGCCCTCACCGGTGTCGCGGCGACCGTCGCGGTTGCAATCGGCGTGCTGACCTTCTTTGGCACGGAAGCGAAAGGCATCGACTTCGTCAAAGCCGCCGGGGCCGACAGTGGCGGCCCCGAACGCCGGGCGGCCACGGCCCAGTGACCGCGCGACCGCCTTCTCAGCTGCGGACCACCATTTTTGGCGGCGCCGACATTGCCGCCTCGATGGTGTAAATCTGCCGGGTTCGCTCAGAATCATCAATCGGATTAGTGGATCTCCTCGCTATGGCAGCAAACGACCGACTGTGGTGGCAACGCGGGATTTTCTATCAGGTCTATCCGCGCAGCTTCCAGGATTCGAACGGTGACGGCGTCGGCGATCTGCCCGGAATTATCCGCCGGCTGCCCTATCTGAAGTCGCTCGGTGTGGATGCGATATGGCTCTCGCCGATCTTCCCCTCGCCGATGGCCGATTTCGGCTACGACATTTCCGATTATACCGGTATCGATCCCTTGTTCGGCAATATGGCGGAGTTCGACGCGCTGCTCGGTGCCGTCCATGCCAGCGGCTTGAGACTTGTGCTCGATCTCGTTCCGAACCATACCTCCGATGCTCATCCCTGGTTTGTCGAAAGCCGTAGCTCTCGCGACAATGCCAGGCGCGATTGGTACATCTGGCGCGACGGCAAGCCCGATGGTGGCCCGCCCAATAACTGGCTCTCCGAATTCGGCGGCAGCGCCTGGCAATATGACGCTTCGACCGGGCAGTATTACTATCACGCCTTCCTGGCCCGACAGCCCGATCTGAACTGGCGCAATCCGGCCGTGCGCAGTGCCATGTACGACGTGATGCGGTTCTGGCTGGGCAAGGGCGTCGACGGCTTCCGTGTCGACGTGATCTGGCATTTGATCAAGGACGCGGCGTTTCGCGACAACCCGCCCAATTCCGGCTTCCGCGAAGGCCAACCGCCGCACCAGCGCCTGGTCCCGCTCTACTCGACCGACCGGCCCGAGGTTCACGACGTGATCGCGGAGATGCGGCGCGTTGTCGACGAATTCGGCGCGCGCGTGTTGATCGGGGAGATCTATTTGCCGATCGAGCGGCTCGTCGCCTATTATGGCCGAGATCTTTCCGGGGCGCATCTGCCCTTCAACTTTGCGCTGCTGTCCGCAGCCTGGAATGCCCGCAGCATCGAAAAACTCATCAGCGAATATGAACACGCCCTGCCCGCGGGGGCTTGGCCGAACTGGGTGCTGGGCAACCACGACCGTCCGCGGGTCGCGAGCCGGGTGGGCCCGGACCAGGCGCGCGTCGCCGCGATGCTGCTGCTGACCCTGCGGGGCACGCCAACGCTCTATTACGGCGACGAGATCGGCATGCATCAGGTCGCGATTGCGCCTGAGCAGGTGCGCGACCCCTTCGAGAAGAACGTGCCGGGACTGGGCGTCGGACGCGACGGCTGCCGTACGCCGATGCAGTGGGAGCCGGTCGCAAACGGAGGTTTCTCGAACGCAGCGCCCTGGCTGCCCCTCGCCGACGATTTCATGCACGAGAATGTCGCCAATCTCGACGCCGATCCCACCTCGATCCTCAGCCTCTACAGGGCCTTGATCAGGCTGCGGCGGGAATGGCCGCCGCTGGCCGTCGGCAGCTACGAGCCGATCGCCGCCAAGGACGATCTTTTGATCTATCGGCGCAGCGGCGAAGGCTCGTCCTTAACCGTGATTTTGAACTTTGGTGCCGATCCGGTGTCACTTGCCTCCGACGCAATAGGGCTGGAGGGCGAAATCCTGCTCTCGACTTTCACGGATCGCAATGGCGAGAAAATCGCCGGCATGCTCGATCTGCGCGGCAATGAAGGCGTCATCACGAGCGCTTTCGCGCGCAACCGCTAGCATTGCGCCAACCGAGCCGGTGGTTTGCGTGGCCCGTGGGTTCCATCGTGCCGTCGCACAGCGGAACGTTCTCCGACATTTCAGGCCACGTGAGATCGATCACACCGCCTGAACCCGGAGAGGCGTAGTCTCGACACAAGCCTAATGGGAATTGCTTCGACAAGACTCGCGCAAGCAGACGATCGTCTCGGATGTTTGGCTGGGCCGGAGGTCCCGAGATATGATGAAGCACGCCGTTCGCGCACTGCTCTGCGCGGCCTTCCTAGCTGCGAACGCGGCCCTCGCCCACGCCGGCTCCGACCAGGAGATGGCCGCCCGGTATTTGCAGGCTGCGCAATCGGGCGACGACGACGCGGAGTTTTACCTCGGTGCGCTGTATTCCGCGGGCGTCGGTGTGCCTGCCTCGGACGGCGAAGCATTCCGCTGGTTCTCCCGTGCGGCCGAACAAGGCCATTCGCATGCGATGCTGATTCTGGCGGGTCTTTATGCGGTCGGCCGCGGTGTCGGGCCGGACAACATCAAGGCGTACAAATGGGCCTATGTCGTCGCTTCCGCGAGCAAGGTCGAGGAATTCCGCAACGGTGCACGGCAATTGATGGGTGTGCTCGAAGGCAAGATGACCCCCGAGCAGATTAATCTCGCGAAATCGGACGCGGCCCATTGGCATGCGACGCCGAACGGGGGTCGAGCAGCGCCTGCGCCACGGGAGGATAGCGGCGGCGCTGCGCCGGGCGCCGCGACAGCGAGCATGCCTTTGGTCGCCGCCACGCCAGATCCGGCGCCCCCACCACCGGCCGCAAACACGCGCCCCTCGCCGACGATCTCGATCCTGCCGGCGCCAAAAACGGACAACGCTGTGCCGGAGCTGCGCTTTGGCAAGGCAGCCAAGAAGAACGATATCGACAGTCTGCTCGATCAGGTGCCGCAGGGACTGCGCAAACGGTTCGGCTTCTAACGCGAGAGGACGGCCATGACGATCCGACGACTTTCGGCCATTGCGGCCCTGCTGCTCGCGGCAGGCGGCCTCTATTACGTCTACACGAATTATTGGCGCGTGCAGGGCGTAACTACCAGCATCGCGACGCTCGCGCCGGTTTCCGAGGCCGTCTATGGGACCG
The DNA here is from genome assembly GCA_050257355.1 of Gemmatimonas sp. Taxonomy (GTDB): domain Bacteria; phylum Pseudomonadota; class Alphaproteobacteria; order Rhizobiales; family Xanthobacteraceae; genus Bradyrhizobium. The sequence goes on along the minus strand of JBLMWS010000042.1, from coordinate 3,188 downwards.
GAACGGTCGAGCCGGAACACTGGGCCAAGGTGGTGCCGCTGCAGCGCCGCCGCCTGCTCGAACTCTGCAGCTGCGAGGGCCAGGCCGTGAAGGCGGGCCAAATCCTGGGCCGTCAGGACGATGCCGAGGAGCGTAGCGCGCTGCACGAACTCGAAGTGAATAACGAGCAACTCGAACGCGACCTGGCGCGGGCGGAAAAGGACCGCGACAAGAGCGACGCAGCGCGAGACGCCTATGAGCAGCGCTGGACCCAACTCCAGGAATCCAAGTCGCGCATCGCGGCCCAGCAAGCGAGACTCGATCAACTGGTCTTACGCGCACCGCTCGACGGCATGGTGTTACGCCGCGATGGCGAGGTTGGCGAGATCGCCGGTCCGACCGACGTGCTGTTCTGGGTCGGCCCGCCCACCCCGATGCAGGTGGTTGCCGAAATCAATGAAGAGGAAATCAACCGGATTGTCGTCGGCCAGAAGGCCTATCTGCGCAGCGAGGCCTTTCCGGGTCGCGCACTGCCCGCGACCGTATCCCGGATCACCCCGAAGGGCGACCCTGCGCGCAAGACCTTTCGCATCTATCTCCGCCTGCCGTCTGAGACACCATTGCGGATCGGCATGTCGGTCGAGGCCAATATCATTGTTCGGGACAAGCAGCAGGCCATCGTTGTCCCGGCTGAAGCGGTCGCCGGCGGCGCCGTGCAGGTCGTGAACAACGGCCGGATTCGACGCGTGCCGGTCAAGCTCGGAATCCGCGGCAGCCGCAATGTCGAGGTCATCGGCGACGTGACGCGCGGCATGGCGGTTCTCTCGCCGGCGCGCCTTGATCTCGCCGATGGCACGCCGGTTCGCATCGACGGCAGCCCGCGAAACGCGGCGATCGAGATACAGAACGTCGCGCCAGACGCCGCTCCCACGCCGCCTCAGCCTGCGGCCCCGCCTGTGGCGGCCGAAGCACCGGCGCCGGCCGCTCCGAGCGATCCCGATCTCGCGGTGATCTCGGCGGCCATCACCGCCCATATCGATTCCGTGGTGAACGATGCGCGGCGCAATGTCGCCAGGCTGGAGACCAACCGCTGATCGAGGTGCATGACAGCCATGGCAACGAACCTCCTGCTCGACATCGCCTGGACCCATGTCACCACCCGCGTCCGCCAGACGCTGGTCGGCATGGCGGGAGTAGCCATGGGCGTCGGCTTCACCATCATGATGGCGGGCCTGATGCAGGGATCGCAGATCGATTTTCTGCGGCAGCTCGTCGACACGATGCCGCATATCACCGTCCAGGACGAGCGACGTGCGCCGCCGATCCAGCCTGCCGAACAGGAATATGCCGCCGTGCAGATGTCCGGAATTGCCAATCTGCCCACGCGCCCCGGTATCCGGTATCCGGAGGCCGTCATCGCCGCGCTGCAGTCCTGGCTCCCGGGCGACGTCGCGCCTTCGGTGAGAACCACCGCAATCATCGATCATGGCGGCGCGCGCATCGGCGTGACCCTCACCGGCATCGATCCACGGCGCGAGTTTCACGTGTCCAAGCTGACGTCGCAGATGCGCGCGGGGCGGATCACCGATCTGTCGCGCGCTCCGAACGCCGTGATCATCGGCGAGGCTCTCGCCGCCAAGCTCGGACTGGAAACCGGCAACACGGTGCTGGTCATCGGCGGCCAAGGCACCGAAGTCACCGCAACGATCGTCGGCCTGTTCCGCTCCGGGTTGAAGCGCGTCGATGAAGGGCAGATCTATTCTCTGCTCGCCTTCGCGCAGCTGATGATGGGACAGGACGGCATCATCAACGAATTGCGGTTGCGCCTGAACGACCCGCTGGCCGCGCAGACGATCGCCGCCCGGGTCGAGGCACAGACCGGCTATAAATCGGTATCCTGGCAGGAAGCGAACGCGGACCTCTTGTCCACTTTTTCTGTGCGCGACTTCATCGTGCTGACGGTGATGGGCGCGATGCTGCTGACATCCTCGTTTGCGACCTACAACATCATCTCCACCATCACCCACGAGAAGCGCCAGGACATTGCAATCATGAAATCGCTAGGCATGCGCGAACATGCGGTGCGCCGCATCTTTATCATCGAGGCGGCGATCATCGGCGCGGTCGGTATCATCGCCGGCTGGCTGCTCGGCTACGCGCTCTGCTACGGCTGGTCCAAGATCACCATCTTCAATCCGCTCACCGGCGCCACGGTGCCGCTGCAGATCTACTACTCGCCGATGCACTACGTTGTCGCCGGCGCTGTCTCCATCCTCTGCTGCACCGGCGCCGCCTTCTTCCCCGCCCGCAAGGCCACGCGGGTGCATCCGGTCGAGATCATCAGGGGGGCCTCATGAGCGAGATCGCGCTGCAGGCGGTCGGACTGGTCCGGCGGATTGAGGGAGCGGCTGCGCACACGCTGGTCAACGGCATCGATCTCACGGTCGCGAAGGGCGAATTCCTGGCGATCACCGGGCCCTCCGGCTCGGGCAAATCGTCGCTCCTCTATCTACTCGGCCTCCTGGATGCCCCAACCGCCGGCGAGGTGATCGTTTGCGGTCAAGCGACGTCGAAACTGACCGACTCCGAGCGTGCCGATGTGCGGCTGATGAAATGCGGGTTCGTGTTTCAGTTTCACTTCCTGCTGCCGGAATTCACGGCGCTGGACAACGTTCTGCTGCCGATGCGAGCTGCCGGGCAAATGAGCGAAAGGCCGATGCGCGAGCGCGCTCTCGAGCTGTTGGATTCGCTTGGCCTGAGAGATCACGCCTGCAAGCGGCCGAACCAGCTCTCTGGAGGCCAGCGCCAGCGGGTGGCGATCGCGCGCGCCTTGGCCAACAGACCGGAGATCATCGTTGCCGACGAACCTACCGGCGCCTTGGACACCGCTTCCACCGGCCAGGTCTTCGAAATCCTGCGTGACATCGCCGACAGCGGGCGGACCGTTATCGTCGTCACCCACGATCCGGCGCTAGCCGCGCGGGCCGACCGCCGTCTGCACATCGTCGACGGCAGCATCGCAGAGGCGGGCTCGGGCCACCTACAATCCGCCGAAGAACGGACCTTGACGCATGACAAAAGAGTACGCGGCTAGCCGCGCCACTATTTCGTTCCCTTGGTCGCTGCCAGATAGTCGATGATCTTTGCCGCATCGGCTTCGTCGACGGGTGCCCGATAGACCTTGATCATCTTGTGGACCTCGGCATCCC
>JBLMWS010000041.1:0-29636 GCA_050257355.1 Gemmatimonas sp. | reverse complement strand
GCGCAATTTTTTTGCGCGGGGGCCCCGGGTGCAGCGGCCACCCGGCCTTCCCTGCACCCTCTGCTTTCTTGAGGGTGGACGAGAGCAGAACTCGGGCGCGAACAGCGCGGCGAGCTCGTGGCGGCGCGTCCGCTGTTTGAAATCGAAATTGCAGGTCTCGACGATGTCGTTCCTGTGTTTCATGCCGGCGTTTCATGCCCTTGCCGTTCCATCAAGCGGCGCCGGCGAATCGTGGTCCTTGGTACCCGCTCAGGTGGGTTAGATTGTCGAGCGTCTTGACGCCGAAACCTTTGGGAACATCATGTCATTGAATAGTCACTGCGCCCGCACAAGGTTGGCGCAACGTCCGGCCCAATAGCGCCGCGTCCGACCGACAGATGGATCGATTTCTCATGGAATCCGCGCAAACTACTGTAATCAAAGAGAAAGAACCGGATTCCGAAGGTCTTCCGGCGATCGCCAGCAGCCCCGAACGCTTCATCAACCGCGAGCTGTCCTGGCTGCATTTCAACCGCCGCGTGCTGGAGGAGTCGGTCAATCCCGGCCACCCCGCCCTGGAACGGGTGCGTTTCCTGTCGATTTCGGCCAACAACCTTGATGAATTCTTCATGGTCCGCGTGGCCGGCATCAAGGCCCAGATCCGCGAGGGCATCACCGAGCGCAGCCCTGACGGGCTGACGCCGGCGGAGCAGCTGACGCTGATCAACCGGACGGTCTCGCAACTCGCCAGCGACCAGCAGGCGATCTGGCGCGATCTGCGCGGCATGTTGGCTGAAGTGGGCCTCGTGCTCGTCGACGGGCGCGACGTGACCAAATCGGAACGAGCCTGGATCGAGGATCACTTCCTCCACAACATCTTCCCGCTGCTCACTCCGCTCGCGATCGATCCCGCACACCCCTTCCCGTTCATTCCCAATCTGGGCTTTACCGTCGCGCTGCAGCTTTCGCGGGAGTCGGACGGCAAGCCGATGAACGCGCTGATCCGCATGCCCGGCAAGATCGACCGTTTCATCCGCCTCTCCGCCAGCAAGGACGGCGCGACCCGGCTGATTACGCTGGAACAGGCGACGGCGCTGTTCATCGGCCGGCTGTTCCCCGGCTACACGGTCAAGGGCCAGGGCGCGTTCCGCGTCATCCGCGACTCCGAAATCGAAATCGAGGAAGAGGCGGAAGACCTGGTGCGCCTGTTCGAGACCGCGCTGAAGCGGCGGCGGCGCGGGTCGGTGATCCGGCTCGAGATCGAAGCCAGCATGCCCGACGATTTGCGCGTCTTCGTACAGCATGCGCTGTCCTGCAGCGACGACGAGGTCATGCTGGTGGACGGCGTGCTCGCGATGAACGAGCTCTCGCAACTCACGCGCCTCGACCGCCCCGACCTGGAATTTCCGCCCTATGTTCCGCGCCATCCCGAGCGCGTCCGCGATCACGGCGGCGACATCTTTGCGGCGATCCGGCAGAAGGACCTGATCGTCCACCATCCCTACGAATCCTTCGACGTCGTGGTGCAGTTCCTGCAGCAGGCGGCGCGCGATCCCGACGTCGTCGCGATCAAACAGACGCTCTACCGCACCTCCAACAACTCTCCGATCGTGCGCGCGCTCGGCGAAGCTGCGGAAGCCGGCAAGTCCGTCACCGCCCTGATCGAGCTCAAGGCGCGGTTCGACGAGGAGGCGAATATCCGCTGGGCACGCGATCTCGAACGTTCCGGCGTGCAGGTGGTCTACGGATTCCTGGAGCTCAAGACCCACGCCAAGCTGTCGCTGATCGTCCGGCGCGAAGGCGGCAGCCTGACGACTTACGTCCACACCGGCACCGGCAACTACCATCCGGTGACCGCGCGCATCTATACCGACCTGTCCTACTTCACTTGCGATCCGATCATCGGGCGCGACGTCGCGCGGGTCTTCAACTACATCACCGGCTATGCTGCACCGAGCGACCTCGAGAAGCTCGCGGTCTCGCCGCTCAACCTGCGCAAGCGCATGCTGGAGCATATTCACGACGAGATCGAACACGTCCGCCACGGCCGGCCCGGTGCGATCTGGATGAAGATGAATGCGCTGGTCGACCCCGACATCATCGATGCGCTGTACCAGGCGTCCCAGGCCGGCGTGTCGATCGAGCTCGTGGTGCGCGGTATTTGTTGCCTGCGGCCCGGCCTGCCCGGACTGTCGGAGAACATTCGCGTCAAATCGGTGATCGGCCGCTTCCTCGAGCACGGCCGAATCTACTGCTTCGGCAGGGGACAAGGCCTACCCGGCGCGAAGGCGGCTGTGTATATCTCCTCCGCCGACATGATGCCGCGCAACCTCGACCGGCGCGTCGAGGTGCTGTGTCCGCTGCAAAATCCGACGGTGCATCAGCAGGTTCTCGAGCAGATCATGATCGCGAATCTGAAGGACACCGAGCAAAGCTGGCAATTGTTGCCGGACGGATCGTCAACGCGTATGAAGGCGGCGAAGGGCGAGGAACCCTTCAACCTGCACAAGTACTTCATGACGAATCCGAGTCTCTCTGGCCGTGGAAAGTCGCTCAAGGAATTTGCGCCGCGCCGCCTCACCCGCCGCAACGAGCGTTAGGGTGCGTCCCAAGGGGCCGATGCGGTGAAGCGGCCTGGCAAACGCTCGTCCACCGTCGCGGTCATCGACATCGGTTCGAACTCGGTTCGTCTCGTGGTCTATGAAGCGCTGGCGCGCAGCCTCATCACGATCTTCAACGAGAAGGCGTTGTGCGGTCTTGGGCGCGAAGTGCAGAGCACGGGGCTGCTCGCGCCCGACGCGGTGTCCAAGGCGCTCACTGCGCTGCGCCGCTTCCGCGCGCTCTGCAAGGTTCAGCAGGTCGGGCGCGTCTATGCGATCGCGACCGCCGCCTGCCGCGACGCCGCCAACGGTGCCGACTTCATCGCCAAGGCCGAGCGCATCTGCGGCGTGCCGATCGAAATCCTGTCGGGGCCGCGCGAAGCAAAATTGTCGGCGCTCGGCGTGGTGTCCGGCATCCACAAGCCCGACGGCATCGTCGGCGATCTCGGCGGCGGTTCGCTCGAACTGATCGACGTCCGCGGCAACAGCGTTCGCAGCGGCGTGACGCTGCCGCTCGGCAGCCTCGCCTTGGCCGACCTCTCGCACAAATCGCTCAAGCGCGCCGAACGCATCGTCGAGAACGATCTGGCGGACGTTGCGCAGCTCAAGGCCGGCGCCGGCCGCACCTTCTACGCCGTGGGCGGCACCTGGCGGGCCCTGGCGCGCATCCACATCGTGCAGAGCGGCTATCCGCTCGGCGTGATGCACGGCTATTCGATGCCGGCCGCCGAAGCGCTCGATTTCGCGCGGCGGCTGCGGCGCCTGGTCGCCACCGACATGCTCGCCAACATCGAGATGGTCGCCGAAGCGCGCCGCCCGCTTCTCACCTACGGCGCCCTGGTGCTGGAATATATCATCCGCGTCGGCAGGCCGAAGACCATCACCTTCTCCACCTTCGGCGTCCGCGAAGGCCTGCTCTACGCCATGCTTTCCGACAAAGAGCGCGCCAAGGACGGCCTGATCTGCGCCGCGGAAGAGCTCAACCAGCTGTTGTCGCGCTCCGCTCGCCACGCCAAGGAACTGATCGAATGGAGCGATCGGTTCGTGCGCGTGGTGAAGTTGCGGGAAACCGACGAGGACCGCAGGTTGCGCCATGCCGCCTGCCTGTTGTCGGATATCGGCTGGCGCGTGCATCCGGATCATCGGGGCGAGCAGACGCTCACCCAGATCATCAACGGCAATTTCGGCGATATCAGCCATCAGGGCCGGGCCTTCGTCGGCCTAGCGGTGTTTTTCCGCTATGCCGGCTTGAGCGAAGAGAACCAGCCTCCGCAGATCATCCAGGATCTGGTCAGCCCGGCGATGGTGGAGCGCGCGCGCGTGCTGGGCGCGGCCTTCCGCGTCGCGCATCTGATCTCCGCGGCGCGTCCGGGCGTGCTGCCGGCTGTCCATTTCCGCACCGAAGGACGTCATCTGAAGCTGGTGTTCGAGCACCGGATGGTCGATCTGGTCGCCGACCGGGTCGGCGGCCGCTTCCGGCAGCTGGCGCGGCTCGTCGGCCGTTCCGGTTCGATCGTGCTGCGGTAAAACATGATCCGGAAAGGCAGGAAGCGGTTTTGCGGCAGACCATGCTCAAACAAAAATCGACAGGGCGGTGCGCTCTCGTGTCGCGAGGGCTAGTCCCTTCGCCTGACCCTGTCGGGCGACAGCGCGGCCCGCTGCGCTTTTGCCAGCATGCGCTTGCGCCAGATCGATCCTGCGACCAGCACGATCAGCGTTCCCAGCAAGGGTACCAACGTTTCGAGCAGTCCTGCCTCCAGCCTGAGATGCGGCGCCACACCAAGGATCCGGGAGCTGATCTCGGTGTCGAACACGATTTTGCCGTTGAGCAGCTGATGCAGGAAAGGCTCAATCGCTGGATCGGTCGAGATCACCCCACCTGCGATCCATCCAAGCAGCATTGCGCCGAGCCAGACCAGAACCGGCAGCCGATCGAGTATCAGCATAATCAGCGCGGCGCCGGCGACGATCACGGGAATGCTGATGGCAAGACCCAGGATCAGCAACAACACCTGCCCGTCGGCAACGGCGGCGATTGCGATCACATTGTCCAAGCTCATGACGATGTCGGCGATTGCGACGATCCGCACCGCCTGCCACAGCGTCGCACCGGCAGCGATTTCGTCGTTCTCGTCCTCGGGCACCAGAAGCTTGGCGGCAATGACGAGCAGCGCCAGCCCGCCTGCAAGCTTCAGATAAGGCAGCGCCATTAGCGTTGCGATGATGCCGGTGAAGGAGATCCGAAGCAGGACGGCGATGGCAGAGCCGAACACCATGCCCAAAAGGCGATGCGGGCGGTGCAGGCCGCGACACGCCATCGCGATGACCAGCGCGTTGTCGCCGGACAACAGCACATTGATCCAGAGGATCTTACCGACAACGAGCCAAAAGGCCGTCGTTTGGACGTCGGCCTGGAATTGGTGAAGGAACGCGCCGAGATTGACGGGATCGACCGCCTGCCATAACGCACCCACGGTCTACCCCCGCGGCTCGCGCCAAATCCCGTCAGGCTTGATCAGCCGACGATTTCGTTGCCCGAGAAGAACTGGGCGATCTCGACCGCAGCCGTCTCAGGCGCATCCGAACCGTGCACCGAGTTCTCGCCGATCGATTTTGCATGAAGCTTGCGGATGGTCCCATCGGCCGCCTTCGCCGGATCGGTGGCGCCCATCACGTCGCGATATTTCGCGATGGCACCCTCGCCTTCCAAAACCTGCACGACCACGGGGCCGGAAATCATGAAGTCCACCAGTTCGCCGAAGAACGGGCGGGCCTTATGCACCGCATAGAAGGTCTCGGCCTGGTCGCGCGTCATGCGAATGCGCTTTTGCCCGACGATGCGAAGGCCGGCCTTCTCGATCAGCGCATTGATTGCGCCGGTGAGATTGCGCGCGGTCGCGTCCGGCTTGATGATCGAGAAGGTGCGTTCAATCGCCATTGGCTGGGTCCTCAAAATGGTGGTGATCTCAGGAGTTGCGGGCTTATATCGGCGCCCACCGCCGACGGCAAGCGACCCCGGGCGACGGCGATGCGCGATCGCGCAACCGCGACCATGACACCGATTTCATCAAGCTGAACCCATTCTGCAGCCCTTGGCGCGCTGCCGTTCAGGCAGGCAGCGCTAGGCTGCAGGCTGGATTTCAGCCATCGGCGCGACCAGTGCCGAACGTCGAGGAGGTCACCATGTTACGCAAACTCTCGCTTGTCGCAGTTGCCGTGGCATCGCTGGGCGCGGCCATGGCGCCGACGTCGGCTTCCGCCTGGGGCTGGCACGGCGGCTGGCATCACGGCTGGGGCTGGTGGGGCCCGCGCGTCATCGTCGGCGGTCCCGTCTATGCCTATCCTTCATACGGCTATGGCAGCTGCTTTGTGCGGCGCCTGGTCCCGACGCCATGGGGGCCACGCTGGCGGCTCGTCAACACCTGTTATTGACCGTGGCCGTCCGATGCGGGGAACCCCGGCCCATGGGGCTCCCCCGTCAGGCTGCAACCGCTCGATTTTCATGGAATTTTAACCGTAGAGCGATGTGACAGGCCGGAAACAATTTGTGCGTTCACGACTTGGTTCGACATCGTTGGGATTAAGCAGCGAACGAACGCCAACGGAACTGTCATGAACGGCCGGAGCGGCGATAGCACCGAGACGATCGACGGCAAGACGAGCCGGTCGATTTGCGATGCCGTCGGTCAACGGCTGCAGCAGAAGATGCAGCCGGATTTTTCACAGCTGCCCGACCACCTGCGCCATCTCATGGATGCTCTGCGCCGGCAGGATGCCGAGTTGGGCCGGCGCTAGAGCCGCGCGTGCCAATCCGCGTTCACAAAGCAGTTGCGTTTGATGTCGACTGCGGTGACAAGGCCGCATGCTTGTCATCAGCGACCTGTCCCTCCGCCTCGCCGGACGGCTTCTGATCGATCATGCCTCGGCGCAGATCGCGCCCGGAGCCCGCGTCGGCCTCGTCGGCCGCAACGGCACCGGGAAGTCGACGCTGTTCCGAGCCATTCGCGGCGAGATCGCGAGCGAGAGCGGAACGATCCTCATTCCACCGCGCTGGCGCATCGGCAGCCTCGCCCAGGAGGCGCCGAACGGGCCGGACAGCCTCGTCGACGTGGTGCTGAAGGCTGATCTGGAGCGGGACGCCCTGCTGCGCGAAGCCGACATCGCCACGGACCCGCAGCGCATCGCGGAGATCCAGACCCGGCTCGTCGACATCGATGCGCATTCGGCGCCCGCACGCGCTGCTGCAATCCTGAGCGGTCTCGGCTTTTCGCGCGCGGATCAATCGCGTCCGGTGTGTGAATTCTCCGGCGGCTGGCGCATGCGCGTCGCGCTTGCCGCGACGCTATTTTCCGCGCCGGATCTCCTGCTGCTCGACGAGCCGACCAACTATCTCGACCTCGAAGGCACGCTGTGGCTCGAGGACCATCTTGCGAACTATCCCCGCACGGTCATCGTGATCAGCCACGACCGCGACCTGCTCGACACCTCGGTCGACCAGATCCTGCATCTCGAGCGGGGCAAGCTGACGCTCTACCGCGGCTCCTACTCATCCTTCGTAGACCAGCGCGCCGCGCGCGAACTGCTCGATGCCAAGCACGCCAAGCGCCAGGACGCCGAACGCAAGCGCCTGCAGGCCTTTGTCGACCGCTTCAAGGCCAAGGCCTCGAAGGCCCGCCAGGCGCAGTCACGCGTCAAGATGCTGGAGAAAATGAAGCCGGTTGCGGCGCTGGTGCGCGAAGAAGTGCGCGAATTCACTTTCCCGGCTCCGGAAAGGCTGCTGTCGCCGCCGATCATCGCCGTCGACAATGTCTCGGTCGGCTATGATCCGCAGACGCCTGTGCTCAAACGCGTCACCTTGCGGATCGATAATGATGACCGTGTCGCGCTGCTCGGCGCCAATGGCAACGGCAAGTCGACCCTGGTGAAGCTGCTGGCCGATCGCCTCAAGCCCTTTTCCGGCACGGTCACGCGGGCGGAAAAGCTGTCGATCGCCTATTTTGCCCAGCATCAACTCGACGAATTGAACGAAGATGCCTCGGTCTATGATCACGTGCGCAAGCTGATGCCCGAAGCGCCCGAGGCCAAGGTGCGCGCGCGTGCCGGCGCGATCGGCTTTTCGGGCAATGCGGCCGACACCAAGGCGAAGAACCTGTCGGGCGGCGAGAAGGCAAGGCTGCTGCTGGGACTGGCGACCTTTTTCGGCCCCAACATGATCATCCTCGACGAACCGACCAACCATCTCGATATCGATAGCCGCGCGGCGCTTGCCGAGGCGATCAACGAATTCCCTGGCGCGGTGATCATGGTCTCGCACGACCGTTATCTGATCGAGGCCTGCGCAGATCGGTTGTGGGTGGTCGCTGACGGCGCCGTGACCAGCTTTGACGGCGACCTCGACGAATATGGACGCACGGTGCTGTCCGCACGCGGCGGCGCACGCCTATCCACGAACGACGACGCACGCGCCGGGAAAGCTGAAAAACCGGAACGGTCGAAGCCGGAGAAGCGCGGTTCACTGAAACAGCGGATTTCGAGCGCGGAAGCCGAGATGGCGCGGATCAGCGAGATCATCGCCAAAATAGACACCGCGCTGGCCCTGCCCGACCTGTTTGCCCGCGATCCCAAGCAAGCAGCCCAGCTGGCAAAGGCCCGCGCCAATGCTGCGGACGCCTTGGCGCAGGCTGAGGAAGAATGGCTCGAGGCAAGCAGCCTCTACGATGAGGCGTGAGCGGATAAATGCCGGGATTCGGCTACGTCGCGGCCGGCTTCTTCTTGGTCTTTGCTGCCTTCGCCTTGGACTTGGACTTGGCTGCCCTTGGCGGCGCCGGCGGTTCGGGCACTCCCTCGATCGAACTGAGGCGGCCTGCGGTGAAGGTGTAGATGCCAGCACGTGCACCGTGGGTCCAGGTTACGACGGCCAATCGGTCTCCACGGTCGTTCTTCGAAATGTTGACGTTGTCGGGTGCGCCGATACCGCGCACCACATCGCATTCGGTATGACCCAGCGCGACCGTTCCGGCGCTCGGAGGCGGCGTCCCCGGTACCGCGTCGCTCGAGGCATTGGCATCTCCGGGGGCGCTGGGGGCCGGCATGCCTGGGCAGGCGCCCTCGGCACTGACGAGATCGTCCGGCGTGATCGGCTTGTTCGGCGTCAGCGGCGGTGCATCGATGGAGACGTTCTTGATGAATAGCCGGCCGGGCCGCGAGAACCAGTCTGCGTCCTTCGACAGCAGATCCGAGTCAAAGATATTGGACGCGCCTGAACAGCCCGCGATGGCGGGGGCCAGCACGAGCAGCAGAGCCAGTTGCTTTCGAAAGTGGATGCGAATTTTCACGTCGAACTAAAATCTCACCTTAAGGGTAAGGCCTTAAGCGGTTGTCCCAACATCACTTTGCGGCACCACCATGGCTGGACGCAAGGGCTTCCGGCCCAATCCCAAGATATCATTTCGACCGACACGATGGATTTGCGCTTGCCCCGACCTAGAGCATGATCCGGAAAAGTGTGCAGCGGTTTTCCGAAAAGATCATGCTCAATCAAAGGACTAAAGCGCGATGATGGTTCAACCCAATCTCATCGCGCTCTAGTCCCGGCGCTGCCAGCGGCCGCGGTCGTCAGCCTGCCAATAGGTCACGTCGAAGCCCCGCGATTTGCAATGCGTCCAGGCGCCGCGGGCGGCGGCAAGCGAGTCGGCGTCGTCGCCGTTGAATACCAACACGAGACGTTCGTAGCTCTCGGCATCCGCCGGAACGGCCGCATTGTCCACCAGGAAACGAATATTGGCCTGATTGGGATTGTCCTCCTCCACCACCAGAACGATGGGCTGCTCGGTGAGATCGCCGGCGCGCGAGGTCACATGGGGCAGGAAGGAATCGTCGCGATAACTCCATAAATGCGCGTCGAGTGCCTCGGCACGCTCCGGCGATGTCGATTGCACGACCACGCGCCAACCGCGATCGAGCGATTTCTCAAGCAGCGGCGGCAAGACGCTCTCAAGCGACATGTTCTGCAAATGGTAGAACAGGACCTCGGTCATTTCTTCGCTTCGTAATGCTCGATCACGAGTCGATCCAACAAGCGGACGCCGAAACCCGACCCCCAGCTCTGATTGATTTCGCTCTTGGGTGCCCCCATTGCCGTTCCGGCAATGTCCAGATGCGCCCAGGGCGTGTTATCAACGAAGCGTTGCAGGAATTGGGCCGCAGTGATCGAGCCGCCATAGCGCCCGCCGGTGTTCTTCATATCGGCAAATTGCGAATCGATGAGCTTGTCGTATTCCGGCGAAAGCGGCATGCGCCAGACCTTCTCGCCCGTTTCAAGCCCACATTTGACCAAGCGGTCCGCCAATTCGTCGTTGTTGGAGAACAAGCCCGCATGTTCGCTGCCCAGCGAGACCATGATAGCGCCCGTCAGCGTCGCAAGATCGACCATGAATTTCGGCTTGATCTTCTTGGCCACGTACCAGAGGACGTCGGCCAAGACGAGGCGGCCTTCGGCGTCGGTGTTGATGATCTCGATCGTCTGACCGGACATCGAGGTGACGATGTCGCCGGGACGCTGCGCTGTGCCGCTCGGCATATTCTCGACCAGGCCAATGGCGCCCACCGCGTTCACCTTCGCCTTGCGTGAGGCTAGCGCATGCATCAGGCCGACGACACAGGCTGCCCCGGCCATATCCCCTTTCATCTCTTCCATGTTGGCGGCGCCCTTGATGGAAATGCCGCCGGTATCGAAGCAGACGCCCTTGCCGACAAAAGCAACAGGCGCCGCGCCGCGCTTTCCTCCGTTCCAACGCATAATCACGGTGCGGCCCGGCCGCTCCGATCCCTGCGCAACCCCCAAAAGTGCGCCCATGCCGAGCTTGGTCATCGCTTTCACGTCGAGAATCTCGACGTCCACATCCAACTTGCGCAATTGCGCGGCACGGCGGGCGAATTCCTCCGGATAGAGCACGTTCGGTGGCTCATTCACGAGATCGCGTGCGAAATCGACCCCGTCAATCACGTGGGATTGAGGCGCAAAGGCTTTACGTGCCGCCGGCACGTCCTCCACAGCCAGGGAAATGTCGGCGCGCAGGCCGCCCTCGTCGCCCTCTTTCTTCTTGGTCTTGTAGCGATCGAATCGATAGGCGCGCAGCCGAATGCCGCTGGCAATGGCGGCAGCCTGTTCAGGCCGCATGGCCCCTTCCGGCAATTCGGCCAGCAGCATCACGTGATCGCTGCCGCTATTCAATTTGCCAGCCAGGACACCGCCGAATTTGAGAAAATCGCGTTCCTTGAGCTCCGACGGCTTTCCCGTGCCAATCACGATCAAGCGCTGAATCTTGATTCCTTCGGGTTCGAAGAGGTCGAGCATCGCGCCGCTTTTGCCCTTGAATCGACTGCTCTCGGCTGCGCGTTTGATCTGATCCGCCGCAGGACCGAGCGCCTTGCGCGTGGCGGCCCCAAGCTTCAGCGCCTCATCGCAAAACACCACCAAAACGCCGCGCGGGCTCGCGGAAAGCGGGACGAATCCGACCTTAACGGCGTCGGGCATAGGCAAATCCTCCAAGAGACAGGGCATTCACAGGCGGGATAGCTGACTGGAACGGTCTGCGGGATGGTTGTTCGGCTCCGTCAGGGGGCGATTTCGCCCGCCTTCGATGCCGCATCGACGCACTATGGCCTGTTGCCTGCCATCGTGCCAAGCGTGCCGTGGCCGGCCGGCCACATACGTGAAATATTAACCATATGCCAAGGGCGCCACGGCCCAGCCATTTTGTTGACGGATCAAAGGGATGGTAGTGAGAAACTCAGCGAACGGGACGCGTCTTTGCCCAACCATGGGGAGCCCCTTTTCCCAAGGGGGTATTGGTTGAGCGTTTGCGCTCCAGGGAGTTCGCGGGGCGGATTCGTGCGGTAGCCGATGGGGTCGATCGATAAGTATATTTTCCGCACGACGCTGGCGTCGTTTGCGCTCGTCCTGGTCAGCCTCACGGGCGTGATCTGGATTACGCAGGCGTTGCGCGGCATCGACCTGATGACCAGTCAGGGGCAAACCATCCTGACGTTCCTCGGTGTCACCAGCCTCGTGATCCCTGCCCTCGTGCTGATCATCGCGCCGATTGCGCTCATGATCGCGATTTCGCACACGCTGAACAAGCTCGCGACGGATTCGGAAATCATCGTGATGAATGCCGCGGGCTTCTCGCCGTTCAGGCTGTTCAGGCCATTCCTCTATGCAACTTGCGTCGTGGCGCTCTTGGTCGCTTTCATCGCTGCGTATCTTGCGCCTGACGGCATGCGCCGGCTGAAGCAATGGGACGCCGACATCACCGCCGACGTGCTGACCAATATTCTGCAACCGGGCCGCTTCGCCCAGCTCGACCAGAATCTCACAATCCGGATCCGCGAGCGGCAACCGGGCGGCCTGCTGAAGGGCATTTTCATCGACGACCGGCGCGACCCGAAGGAGCGCGCCACCATCATCGCCGACCACGGCACCGTCGTGAAGAACGGTGACGGCTCGTTCCTGGTCCTTGAGGATGGCAATCTGCAGCGCTTCGAGGCGGGAAAGCGCGATCCGGCCCTGGTGGCATTCGGCCGTTACGCCTTCGACATGTCGAAGTTCTCCAAAGCCCACGACGTCACGCTCGGCATTCGCGAACGCTACCTCTGGGAATTGCTCGATCCGGCCCCGGACGATCCCGTCTACAAGCAGATCCCCGGCCAGTTCCGCGCCGAATTGCATGATCGCTTCCTGGCCCCGATCTATCCCTTCGCTTTCGCGGCTTTGACCTTCGCCTTTCTCGGCGCCCCGCGCACCACGCGGCAGAGCAGAAATTTCTCGATCGGCGGCTCGATCGTGACCGTATTCGGCATACGGATGGCCGGATTTGCCTGCTCGGTCATGGCGGTGAAATCGCCGCTTGCCCCAGTCGTGCAATATCTGATGCTCTTTGCGACCATCGGTCTCAGCATCTGGATCATTATCGGCGGCATCGTCCTGGAGCCGCCGCCGGCCCTGCTCGAAGCCATCAACAGATCCAACGCGCGCCTGCTGCGGTTCATCGGACGTCCGGCCACCGCATGAGCATGATCACCAACACACTGGGGCGCTATTTTGCCGGCCGCTTCGTGATTGCGGCGCTCGGCGTGTTCGCCGGCATTTTCCTGCTGCTGGTGCTCGTCGACTATATCGAAATGGTGCGACGGACCTCGGGCCTGGTCGGAGTATCTGCGCTGATGGTCGCAGAGACATCGCTGTGTCGCGTGCCGCAGCTGTTGGAAAAGATGATGCCGTTCTGCGTCCTCATCGGCGCAATGACGTGCTATCTGGCACTGTCGCGACGGCTGGAATTGGTGGTCGCGCGCGCCGCCGGCGTATCGGCCTGGCAATTCATCGCGCCCGCGCTGGCAAGCGCGCTCGCGCTGGGCGTGCTCGCGACCGTCGCCTACAATCCGATGTCGGCAAATCTGACCGAGCTCTCCAAGCGCCTGGAGGCCAAGCTGTTCGGCAATGCGCCCGGCGGCGGTATCCAGGACGCATCCGGCTTCTGGATCAACCAGACCAACAGCGACGGCCAAGTCATCATCAACGCCGCGCGCAGCGAGCGACAGGGCGTGCGGCTGACCGGACTGACGCTCTTCCGCTTCGACACAGCCGGGAAATTCAAGGAACGAATCGAAGCGCGTGAGGCGACGCTGGAAGATGGTCACTGGCTGTTCAAATCGGTCCGGCGCTATGCGCTCGATAGCCCGCCGGTTGACCAGGATCGCTTCGAATTGCCAACGACGCTCACGGTTGCCCAGATTCGCAACAGCTTCTCCACGCCTGAGACTGTGTCCTTTTGGCAACTGCCGAGCTACATCCGCTCGTCGGAAAACTCTGGGTTTGCGACGGCCGGCTACCGGCTGCAATATCAAAAGCTGATTGCACAGCCGTTTTTGCTGGCCGCGATGGTGATGCTGGCTGCGGCGGTCTCGCTGCGCTTCTTCCGTTTCGGCGGCGTGCAAAAGATGGTTTTGAGTGGCGTGGGCGCGGGCTTTCTGCTCTACGTGCTGTCCAAAGTAACTGAGGATTTGAGCAAGGCTGACTTGATGCATCCGATCGCGGCCGCCTGGTTGCCCGTGCTCGTGGGCGGCCTCACCGGCTTTTTGGCCTTGCTGTACCAGGAGGACGGCTAGTGGCTGTCCTTACCGCCCTCCGCCAGCGTTTGCCCTCACTCCAGCGGCCCGCGTTCGCGCGCCCGGTGCGAGCGCGGGCGGCCGCGCGTTACGCTCCGCTCGTGTTGCTCTGCCTTGCCCTCGCCGGCGCGATCGAAATTGCGTCGACGGCATCCGCCATGGCGCAAAGCTTCACCTATAATCCAAGACCGCCGCGCCCCGCGCCGCCCCGCGTCCCCAATGACAACCAGATGCTGGTGCAGGCGAACGAGGTCGACTACGACTACAACAATTCGCGCGTGTCGGCGGTCGGCAATGTGCAGCTGTTCTACAATGGCACAAGCGTCGAGGCCGACAAGGTCATCTACGACCAGAAGACCAAGCGGCTGCATGCCGAGGGCAACATCCGCATGACGGATGCCGACGGCAAGATCACCTACGCCAACATCATGGATCTGAGCGACGACTATCGCGACGGCTTCGTCGATTCGCTGCGCGTCGACACCGAGGATCAGACCCGGATGGCGGCAACCCGCGCCGATCGCTCCAGCGGCAACTACACCGTGTTCGAGAACGGCGTCTACACCGCCTGCGCGCCGTGTAAGGACGATCCCAAGAAGCCGCCGCTCTGGCAGGTCAAGGGTGAGCGCATCATCCACGACCAGAGCGAGAAGATGCTGTATTTCGAGACCGCGCAGCTCGAATTCTTCGGTGTTCCTCTCGCCTACGTGCCGTACTTCTCGACGCCGGATCCGACCGTGAAGCGCAAGTCCGGCTTCCTGATGCCGGGCTTCAGCCAGGCGTCGAGCTATGGCTTTGGCGTCGAAATCCCCTACTACTGGGCGATCGCGCCCAACTACGACGCGACGTTCAGCCCACGCATCACATCCAAACAGGGCGTGCTGCTCCAGGCCGAGTTCCGCCAGCGCTTGCTGAACGGCTCGTACCAGGTGCGCGCATACGGCATCGACCAGCTTGATCCGGGCGCCTTTGCCGGGCAGCCGGGCGACCGTCAGTTCCGGGGCGGCTTGGAGACCAGAGGTCAGTTCGCCATCAACGACAAATGGGTCTGGGGCTGGGACGGCGTCCTGCTGTCGGACTACTATTTCATGCAGGACTATCGGCTCGCGCAGTATCGCGACCCGATGAGTTCGTTCATCAGCTTGCCGACTGAAGCGATCTCGCAGCTGTATTTGACGGGCGTCGGCAACCGCAGCTTCTTCGACCTGCGCTCGATCTACTATCTCAGCTTCTCGGGTAATCAGCAGCAAGTGCCGGTGGTCTGGCCGGTGCTCGATTATTCCAACGTCTTCAACTATCCGATCTTCGGCGGAGAGGTCAGCTACAAGACCAATTTCGTCAACCTGACGCGCAATGACGCCGTGTTCGATCCGATCACGACGCTCTCCAATACCAATGGACTGTGCTCGTTGACCTCAGCCGATCCGCTCGCACGCACGCCTACGCAGTGCCTGCTGCGCGGCATGCCCGGAACCTACACTCGCTTCACGGCCGAAGCGCAGTGGCGGCGCTCGTTCACGGATCCCTTGGGGCAAATCTGGACGCCCTTTGCCATCCTTCGCGCGGACGCGATCAATGCCGACATCTCCAACCAGCCCGGCGTGTCCAACTTCCTGCCGGTCGGCGACACCCAGGCGTTGCGGGCGATGCCGACGATCGGTTTCGAGTATCGCTATCCCTTCATCGACGTTCAGCCTTGGGGCACCACCACGGTCGAACCGATCGCGCAGGTCATCGTTCGCCCGAACGAAACCTATGCCGGCAAGCTGCCGAACGAGGATGCCCAGAGCCTGGTGTTCGATACGTCGAACCTGTTCGAGGTGGACAAATTCTCCGGCTACGATCGCGTCGAGGGTGGCGGGCGCGCCAATGTCGGCGTCCAGGCGACGACCGAGTTCGACCGCGGCGGCACGGTCAAGACGGTGTTCGGACAATCTTATCAGCTGTTCGGTCTCAACTCGTTCGCGGTCCAAGATATGACCAATACCGGCGTTGATTCCGGTTTGCAGCGTACCGCGTCCGACTATGTCACCAGCGTCGATTACTCGCCGAACCGCACCTATACATTCAGCGTGCGCTCGCGCTTCGACGAGCAGACCTGGAACGTCCAGCGTTTCGAAGCCGAAGCCAGGGCAAACTTCGATCGCTGGTCGGTCAGCATGATATACGGCAACTACGCGCCGCAGCCGGATCTCGGCTACCTCACGCGCCGCGAAGGCATCTTGGGCTCAGGCTCGGTGAAGGTCGCGGCGAACTGGGTCGTGACCGGCGCTGCGCGTTGGGACCTCGAAGCCAACAAGATCAATCAATATGTGGTCGGCGCGGGCTATGTCGATGACTGCTTCGTGCTGGCAGCCAACTACATCACGTCCTACAACTATGCTACCGCATCGAGCCCGCCGGTCTTGAGCCACGCCTACATGTTGCAGATCGGCCTGCGGACGCTGGCCAACACGTCGGGCGGCGGCAGCCCGATGGGTGTTCAGTAAATCGGCCAGTGGACGGAGGCGGCTCCCAGCTGCGAGGCAGCCTCAATTGGATTGGTTGACAGCGAAGATGATCATGACGAGCACGTTCCTTCATCGCCTGCTTACTCCGCTGGTGGTTTGCGTCGTATCGCTCGTCCTGCCGGTTTGTGTTTCGCCCGCCCGCGCTCAAGCGGTCGTCGTGATGGTCAACGGCGAGCCGATCACCGACTACGACATCGAGCAGCGCGGAAAACTCGATTTTCTCAGCACGCATAAGAAGACCAGCCGGCAGGACATCATCAACGAGCTGATCGACGACAAAGTGAAGATCAAAGAGGCCAAGAAGTACGGCGTCGATCCCTCCGGCTCCGATATCGACCGGGCCTATGGCGAGATGGCCGGGCGTATGCGCATTACGGCAGATCAGCTGACGAAGTCGCTGGAGTCCCAGGGCGTGCGGCCCGACACGCTGAAATCCCGTATCAAAGCCGACATGGTTTGGACGAGCCTCGTGCGCGGGCGCTACAAGGAGCGCCTGCAGGTCGGCGAAAAGGAGGTCGAGGCGGCGCTGAAGGCCGAAGGTGGGAACGACGCCCAGCAAGGAGATGCATACGAATACAAGATGCAGCCGGTGGTCTTGATCGTGCCGAAGGGAGCGCCGCCGGCAGCGCTCGAAAGCAGACAGAAGGAGGCCGAGACCCTGCGTGGGCGGATCCAAAGCTGCGACGAGGCCAACTCCTACTTCAAGAGTTTGCCCAATGCGGCAATCCGCGATCCCATCATCAAAACGTCGGCCGATATACCTGCGGTGTTGCGCAAGGTGCTTGACGATACCCCGATCGGCCATTTGACGCCGCCGGAGGTGACCAAGCAGGGTGTCGAGATGGTCGCGTTGTGCGGGCGCAAACCGACCAAGATCGACTCGCCGAAAAAGAAGGAAATCCGCGACAAGATGTACGCGCAGAAATATGAGGCGACGCAGAAAGCCTATCTGGAGGAAATCCGCAAAGCCGCGATGATCGAGTATCCCAAATAGCCATGGCAAAGCCGCTCGCGCCGAAGCCCCTGGCGCTCACTCTTGGCGAACCGGCCGGCATCGGCCCTGACATCACGATTGCTGCCTGGTTACGCAGGACGGAATTGGATCTGCCGGCCTTCTACCTGCTCGGCGACCGCGCCTTTGTTGCTGCGCGGGCCAAGGCGCTCGGTGCCGCGCTCCCGCTGGCGGAAGTGACGGCCGAAGATGCCGCGGACGCCTTTGCCAAGGCGCTGCCGGTGGTGCCGACAACTCAAAACGCTACCAGCGGGCCCGGCCACCCCGACGAAAGCAGTGCCCCTGCGGCGCTGGCTTCCATCCGCCAGGCGGTTGCCGATGTCCGCAGTGGACGAGCAGCTGCCGTCGTCACCAATCCGATCGCCAAGAACGTGCTCTACCACGCGGGCTTCACGCATCCCGGGCATACGGAATTCCTCGCCGAGCTCGCCGCGTCCGGCGGCAGGGCGCCGCAGCCCGTCATGATGCTGTGGTCGCCGAGCCTCGCCGTGGTTCCCGTGACCATCCATCTTGCCCTGCGTGAGGCGATTGCCCTGCTCTCCACCGAGCTTATCGTCTCGACCGGCCGCATCGTCGCAGCGGAAATGAAGCACCGCTTCGGCCTTGCTCATCCGCGACTTGCAGTGACCGGGCTAAATCCGCATGCCGGCGAAGACGGTACGCTGGGCACCGAGGACAAGACGATGATTGCCGCAGCCGTCGATGCGCT
Organism: Gemmatimonas sp.; assembly: GCA_050257355.1. Classification (GTDB taxonomy): domain Bacteria; phylum Pseudomonadota; class Alphaproteobacteria; order Rhizobiales; family Xanthobacteraceae; genus Bradyrhizobium. The sequence goes on along the minus strand of JBLMWS010000041.1, from coordinate 11,660 downwards.
GCGCGGGGACGGCATCGACGCGCGCGGACCGCTGCCGGCCGACACCCTGTTTCACGAAGCTGCGCGCAAGACCTATGATTGCGCGCTGTGCATGTATCACGATCAGGCGCTGATCCCGATCAAGACGCTCGCCTTCGATGAGGCGGTCAACGTCACGCTCGGACTGCCGTTCATTCGCACCTCGCCCGACCATGGCACGGCGTTCGATATCGCGGGCACGGGACGCGCGAATCCGGCCAGCCTAATCGCGGCGTTGCGGCTCGCCGCGCGTATGGCGGCGGTGCCGGCCCAACCCGGCTCATGAGCGCGATCGACGATCTTCCGCCGCTCCGCGAGGTCATTCGCCAACACGCCCTGTCTGCCCGCAAGTCACTGGGCCAGAATTTTCTCCTCGACCTCAACCTCACCGCCCGCATCGCGCGCGCGGCCGGCCCGCTCGAAGCTGCGACCGTCGTCGAAATCGGTCCCGGCCCGGGCGGGTTGACGCGGGCGCTGCTTGCGCTGGGCGCCCGGCACGTCATCGCCGTCGAGCACGATATGCGGGCTTTGCCGGCGCTGGAGACGATCGCCGCACGTTATCCCGGGCGGCTCGAGGTCGTCTGCGCCGATGCACAGACCTTCGATCCGCGCCCCTATATCGGTTCGGGCAAGGCCAAGATCGTCGCCAACCTGCCCTACAATATCGCGACCAACCTGCTGATCGGCTGGCTCACGATCGAACCCTGGCCGCCCTGGTACGAGATGATGGTCCTGATGTTCCAGCGCGAGGTTGCCGAGCGGATCGTCGCACGCGAGACTGATCCGGCCTACGGCCGCCTCGGTGTGCTCGCCAATTGGCGCTGCGAGACCAGGATCCTGTTCGACATCTCGCCCGCGGCGTTCGTGCCGCAACCCAAGGTCACGTCCTCGCTGGTCCGGCTGGTACCGCGCGAGGCGCCCGAGCCTTGCGACCGTCGCCTGCTCGAGCAGGTGGCCGCGGCGGCGTTCGGCCAACGCCGCAAGATGCTGCGACAGAGCCTGAAATCGCTTTCGGTCGATCCGGCGCGCCTCGCCGCAGCGGCGCATGTCGATCCCACCCGCCGCGCGGAAACCATCCAGATCTCCGGCTTTGTTGCCATGGCGCGTGAATTGGCGGATATACGCAGCGAAAAAACAAGCATGCCTTAAGGAGAACGCCATGGCGTTGATGCACCGCCAGTCGCTGGTCAAGTTTGACGCCCCGCTCTGCGAAACCATCGTCGAGACCCCGAAGCCCACCGGCCGCGAGGTGCTGGTGCGCATCGAACGATGCGGGCTGTGTCACTCCGATCTTCACATCCAGGACGGTTATGCCGACCTCGGCGGCGGCAAGCGGCTCGACACCACACGCGGCATGAGGCTGCCGTTCACGCTCGGTCACGAAATCGCTGGCGTGGTTGCGGAAGTCGGCCCGGACGTTCCCAAGGAGTTGATCGGCGCGAGGAAGGCGGTATTTCCCTGGATCGGTTGCGGTCAGTGCCGGGACTGCCTTGCAGGGGACGAAAATCTCTGCGCCAAGCAACGCTTCCTCGGTGTCTCCATCGACGGCGGTTTTGCCAGCCACGTGCTGGTGCCCGATGCGAAATATCTGCTCGACTACGATCCGCTGCCCGTCAACCAAGCCGCAACCCTGATGTGCTCGGGCGTCACCGCCTATGGCGCGCTGAAGCGTCTGGTTGATCGGCCGCGACAGCGCAATCTCTTGCTGATCGGGCTCGGCGGCGTCGGACAGATGGGGCTGTCGTTCGCACAAGCCATGTTCAAGCAGACGATTTCGGTCGCCGATCTCAGCGCGGCCGCCCGCGAAACGGCGCTGCAGAATGGCGCATCCGTCGCCTACGATCCGGCCGAGCCCGACATCGTCAAACGTATCCTGAAGGAGACCGAAGGCGGCTTTGACGGGGTCGTCGACTTCGCGGGCAACGAGAAATCGACGGCGTTTGCCGTATCGGTGCTGGCGCGCGGCGGCAAGATCGTGGTCTCCGGATTGATGGGCGGCAATTTCAGCCTGCCCATGGTCCAATGGGTCTACAAGCGCATGACGATCGAAGGCTTCATGGTCGGCACGCTCACCGAGGCCCACGAACTCATGGCGCTGGCCCGCGCCGGCAAGATCAGGCCGACGCCGATGCGCGAAGAACCAATGGCCGACGTACAAAAGTGGATCGATGCATTGCGGGCCGGAAAAGTCGTGGGACGCGTGATCCTCAAGAACGACTGAGACGCGCCAGACAGAACCGTTCTGTCGGCTCGACGCCAAGATGCGGACATAGAGAAAGGTGCGCCTGTGGCGCGCCTGGTTGGCAGGCCGTTGCTGCTGGCACAGCAACCAACAACACCGACGCCAACCTCGGCTGCAGCCGCAACGGTATCACCCAACCAACAACAGCGGTCTTTCAGGGCGCAGCCGCGCTCTGGACGTTTCGTCCGTCCGACGGCTCCGCTTCAGGCTCGCGCTGCACCTCGGAAAAAGGGTGATTTCCCGCTCAAAACCGGGGCTTTTCGGCAGGAAACACCAGCCCGAATTAAGCCTCATCCTCTCCGGAATTGCGGCCCATTGCGACCCAACTCTTCAACGAAAGTTGGGATGGGTAGAGCGTCAAATAGAGTCCGAGTGGAGTTGGAAATGGTCGTCAGAGCCACGAAATTCGTGTCAGCCGTCGTCGGCGGGCTTTTCGTCGGCATGTCGTTGGCAATAGCCCAGCCCGCGCAATCTGCGGCGAACGCGACAGACTGCCTGACCGCGCCCCGTCAGGATACGCCGCAGGGTCAGCACTGGTATTATCATCTGGAGCGCGGCACCAAGCGCAAATGCTGGTATCTGCGTGGGGAAGGCGGAGACGTCGCGCAGGCTGCATCCGCCGATGATTCACAGTCTGCGGCGAGCACACCCCCGGCACAGGCTGAGCCTGCGGCACGGTCGCTCGAAGACGCTCGCGCCGAATTCCCCGCGCCACAGCCGCAGCCCGCCCCGCAGGACAACGCCGGCAGTGCTCCTGTGCAGGCGGCCCCGGCAGGAACGCCCAGCGCGACACCTGCGGCAAGCAGCCCATTTCCGGATCCGCCGCAAGCCGCGCCCGCGGCAGGATCGGCGGTCGCCTCGCGCTGGCCCGGGTCCGCAGATCCATCCGCAGCCCCGCCCGTGCTCGCCGCGGATGCGACCGACGCGGGAGCGAGTTCACAGACGGCGCCGATGCCCGCGGCAACGCCGGCCCCGCCCGTCGATGAATCGGCGCCCAAAGCCTCCGGCCCCGCTTCCGCTTCGCTGCAGATGCTCATGGTCGTGATACTCGGCGCACTGGCGCTGGCAGGCTTGACCGCGAGCATCGTTTATCGGTTTGGCCGCGGCCGGCGAATTCGCGTCGATGCGCGCCAGCGTCGCGCCGCGATCTGGGAGGGTGTCGATGACGTCCCCTCGCCGCCCTGGGTCGAGCCGGTCATCGAAAAGGCAGCGCCGCTCCCCGATTCCGCCAGCGGCAGCTCGCGCAAAGCCGTGCCGCAGGAGAGATATCAAAAGATCGAAGAACTCCTGGCGCAGCTCGTGAAGCAGGCGCAGGAAAGCGAGGCCTGACGCTTCGGCGATATCGCTATGCCTGGAGCTGGCGCTGCAGCTCGCGCACGAATGTGGTGAGGCCGACGCGCCGCTCGCGCCTCAACCGCTCCGCCTTGAGGATCGACTGCACCTCCGCAAAGGCGTGATCGATGTCGTGATTGATGACGATGTAATCGTATTCCGCCCAGTGGCTCATCTCATGGCTGGCCCGGCTCATGCGTGAGCGGATCACGTCGTCTGAATCCTGGGCGCGGGAGTGCAGACGCTTCTCGAGATCGGCAGCCGAGGGCGGCAGGATGAAGACGCTGACGACGTCGGCGCGCGCTTTCTCGCGCAATTGCTGCGTTCCCTGCCAGTCGATGTCGAACAGCACGTCTTCGCCGGCAGCCAACGCCGCTTCCACCGGTTGGCGCGGCGTACCGTAGCGATTGTCGAAGACGACAGCCCATTCCAGCAGTTCGTTGCGCTTCGCCATCTGCTCGAACCGCGCCTTGTCGACGAACAGATAGTCGCGCCCCTCGACTTCGCCCGGCCGCATCGGGCGCGTGGTTGCCGACACGGACATCTTCAGTCCGGGCATGCGCTCGATCAAAAGCCGTGACAGCGTGGTCTTGCCCGCACCAGAGGGCGATGACAGCACGAACATCAGGCCGCGCCGTTCGACTCCCAGACCGTCGCGGTGAGCCGTCATGAACTACTCCAGATTTTGAACCTGCTCGCGGAATTGCTCGACGACGCTCTTCATTTCGAGGCCGGTATTGGTCAATTCGACGTCGTTCGACTTGGAGCAGGTGGTATTGACCTCGCGGTGGAATTCCTGCGCCAGGAAATCGAGACGGCGGCCGATCGGCCCTCCTTTCTTGATCAGCTCGCGGACCTGCGCAATGTGCGAGGCGATGCGGTCGAGCTCCTCGCGGATATCGGCCTTCGCGGCGATCAACAGCGCCTCTTGCGTCAACCGGTCGGCGTCGAAGCGATCGGAGGTCTCAAGCAGCGCCGCGATCTGTTCGGCAAGGCGCGCCCGCACTGCCTCGGGTTTGCGACCCGGGCTTTCTTCCGCTCTCTTCGCCAACGCCTCCATCTCGTCCATGCGCTGAGCGAGAATCTGCCCGAGTGCCTCGCCCTCGCGCCGGCGCATCGAGAGCAGGCTCGTCAACGCCGCATCGAACGCCGTTGCGGCGGCGGCAGTCGCCGCCTTATCTTCTTCCTCGTTGCTTTCCGGCTCGACCACCTCGATCACGCCCTTGAGGGCCAGCAGTCCGTCGATGCTGGGCGCCACCGCGTCGATCTTGCCGGCAAGGGCGCCCGCGACCTTCAGGACGGCCGTCAGCACCTCCTCATTGATGCGGACCGTGGAGAGCGCGTCGGAACGCTTGACGTTGAAATTGGCGTAGACCGTGCCGCGCGACAGCACCTCGCCGGCGCGCTTCTTCGCGAAGGCATCCAGTTCGTCCCATCCGGGCGGCAGCCGCAGACGCAGGTCGAGGCCCTTGGCGTTGACCGACTTCAATTCCCACTCGAAAGTGTATGGGCCGCTCGCGCCGTGGCTGCGGGCGAAGCCGGTCATGCTCGACAGCGCCATGGTATCAAGTTCTCCGCGTGAGATTCGCGTAACGCAAAAGTCGCGCGGACCATAGGACGTTTTCAGAAAAAGTGGAGTCCGGCGCGTCCGGCTCCGGAATCACTGCTGGACGACGTGCCGTGTGCCAGTGTGATGGGCCGCCCCCTGCCGCGGCCGGGCCGGCCTTTTCGCTGCCGGCTTGCCCGGCGCAGCGGACGTCGGAGCCGCATCGGCGGGCGGCGTTTTGGCTGCTGGCGCGGGCGGCTCCTCGGCCGGTTCGACGGTGTCGTTCTGGATCTGCTTTTCCATCGCCCGCAGCTTGGCGACGTTTTTCTGGTGCTGATCGTAGGTTTCGGTGAAGGTGTGGCCGCCGGTGCCGTCGGCCACGAAGTAAAGATCGCGGGTGCGCGCCGGGTTGGCTGCAGCTTCCAGCGAGGCGCGGCCGGGATTGGAAATCGGCCCTGGCGGCAGGCCCTCTATGACATAGGTGTTGTAGGGTGAGGGCTGGGTGATCTCGCTGCGCTTGATTGGCCGACCCAACGTTCCCTTGCCGCCGACCAGGCCGTAGATGATGGTCGGATCCGACTGCAGCTTGATCTTCTGCTTCAACCGGTTGACGAACACCGCGGCCACCCGGCTGCGCTCGTCGGGCTTTGCGGTTTCCTTCTCCACGATCGAGGCGAGCGTCACCAGTTGCTCCGGCGTCTTGAGCGGAAGATCCGGACTGCGGTGTTCCCAGATTTCCGCCACGACGCGCTTTTGCGCCTGCTGCATACGCTGGATCGCCTGGTCCCGCGTCGTGCCGCGCGGGAACTTGTAGGTCTCCGGCAACAGGGTGCCTTCGCGGGGGATTTCGTGCACCGTGCCCGAGAAGATGTCATTGTCCGTCAGCCGAGCGACGATCTGCTCCGACGTCAGCCCTTCGGGAATGGTCACGGCATGCTGCACCACCTTGCCTTCGACCATGGTGGCGATCACGTCGCGCAGGGACGCGTTCTTCTGGAAGGCGTATTCGCCGGGCTTAAGCTCCGAGCTCGCTTTCAGCGCGAACACGCTGGCGATGAAAACCCACGGATTGACGTCGATGACGCCTTCCCTGGTCAACGTATCGGCGATGTCGCGCTTGCCTGCGCGCTGCGGGATGTTGACGATCTTGTCTTGCTGCAGCGGACCTGGCGCTTCCAGGACCTGCTTGCCGTAGTAAAAGGTCGCGCCGGCGCCGATCATCAGCAACAGCAGGATGGTGATGATCGCGTTGCCGACCACGACGAAGGCGCTGCGCGCCCGCTCAGACCTCTTGGGCGGCGGAGGCACCTGCTCGGGCTCCAGCGCGGCGCGCGGACTGCGTGGCGAAATGGGCGGCCTCTCAGTCATCGATGCAACCTGATTCCTGTCGCTCTTATCGCAGCCCTTGCGCCGTGGTCGCGCGAAGGGCCGGTAGTGTACGCCCGAACCAACGATTTAGCACCGAATGCGGCGAAACGGTGGATTTGCGCCGAGCCGCATCAATTGATCACGCGCTGCAGAACCACAGACGCGTTGGTGCCGCCAAAACCGAACGAATTGGACAGCGCCACATTGATCTCACGCTTGCGCGGCGTTTGCGGCACGAGATCGATTGCCGTCTGCACCGACGGATTTTCCAGATTGATCGTCGGCGGAGCGACGTTGTCGCGAATCGAAAGAATGCTGAAGATCGCTTCGATGGCGCCCGCCGCTCCCAACAGATGCCCGGTGGAAGACTTGGTCGACGACATCGACACGCGCGAGGCGGCATTGCCAAGGAGCCGTTCCACCGCGCCCAATTCGATCTCGTCACCGACCTGGGTCGAGGTCCCGTGAGCGTTGATGTAGTCGAGATCGGAGGCGGTCAGCCCGGCACGCTTCAACGCCGCCGCCATGCTGCGGAATCCGCCGTCGCCATCGGGTGACGGCGAGGTGATGTGATAGGCATCTCCGGACAGGCCATAACCGGTCACTTCAGCATAGATCCTGGCGCCGCGGGCCCTGGCGTGTTCATACTCCTCGAGCACGACGACACCGGCGCCCTCACCCATCACGAAGCCGTCGCGATCCTTGTCGTAGGGGCGCGATGCTCTTTCCGGAGTATCGTTGAATCCGGTCGACAGCGCGCGCGCCGCGCAGAAACCGGCCATGCCGATTCGGCAGATCGGCGACTCCGTGCCGCCGGCCACCATCACGTCCGCGTCGCCGAGCGCAATGAGCCGGCTGGCATCGCCGATCGCATGCGCGCCGGTCGAGCAGGCCGTCACCACGGCATGATTCGGGCCTTTCAGACCGAACTCGATGGATACGTAACCTGAGGCCAGGTTGATCAGGCGCCCCGGGATGAAGAAGGGCGACACTTTGCGCGGTCCCCGCTCCTTCAGCAGCACGGCAGTATCAGCGATTCCCGACAACCCGCCGATGCCGGAGCCGATCATGACGCCGGAGGCGCAGCGATCGGCTTCCGTCGCGGGATGCCAATCGGCATCGTCCAGCGCCTGGCGCGCCGCAGCCATGGCGAAGATGATGAAGTCGTCGACCTTGCGCTGGTCTTTCGGCTCCATCCACTGATCGGCGTTGAAGGTCCCCTCGGAGCCGTCACCACGCGGGACTTGGCAGGCGATCTTGCTCGGCAGATCGGAGACCTCGAAGCTCTCGATCCGCCGCGCGCCGCTCTCGCTGTTGAGGATTCGCTTCCAGGTCACGTCGACGCCACAACCGAGTGGCGACACCATGCCGAGGCCTGTGACGACAACTCGTCTCATGTCCAGCACTCCAGCCCTGGATTGGCGGCTTGCAATATAAAACCGGAAGGCCGCCCTGGAGCGGCCCGGCCGATTGCGTCGCGACCGCGCAGGATGTCAGCTCTTCGCGTTCTTCTCGAGAAATTTCGTCGCGTCGCCGACGGTCAGGATCGTCTCCGCCGCATCGTCTGGAATCTCGCAACCAAATTCTTCTTCGAACGCCATCACCAGCTCGACGGTGTCGAGGCTGTCAGCACCGAGGTCGTCAATGAAGCTCGCATTGTCGGTCACCTTCTCGGGCTCGACGCCCAGGTGCTCGACCACGATCTTCTTAACCCGCTCGCCAATGTCACTCATGCTCCAACCTCGTGCTTGTTCCCTTAAGACCCGACCCCAAGATGATACGAGCCATCGTGGTCGTTAAACTTCCTTCGCTATCGCGCATAAACTTGATTTGGCCAGACAGGCCCGGCGAACGACGGCAAGCTTCGTCCCTCGCCAATATACAGGGTTTCGGAATCCTGCAATGGCGTTCTTCGCTCGGCCGTTGGCGGTTCGGTTATCATACTTCAAAAGCCTTGACTACAAGCCTTGATCTGCCTGCCAAAACGACCATTCGCCGCATGTGGACGGCGGCCTGGCCACGGCCTCAGATCATGGCCATCCCGCCGTTGACGTGAATCGTTTGGCCCGTGACATAGGCGGCCTCGTTCGAGCTCAAATAAACCGCCGCCGCGGCAACGTCCTCGGGCGTCCCCAGCCGTGCCGCCGGAACCCGGGTCAGGATGCTTTCGCGCTGCTTCTCGTTGAGCGCGTCCGTCATCGCCGTTTTGATGAACCCTGGCGCGATGCAATTGGCCGTCACGTTGCGCTTGGCGTATTCGGCCGCCAGCGACTTGATCATGCCAATCAATCCAGCCTTCGAGGCGGTGTAATTGCCCTGCCCGGGATTGCCGGTCACCCCGACCACGGAGGTGATCGCGATGATCCGTCCGAAGCGCTTGCGCATCATGAGCTTGGTGGCGGCCCGGGCGAGACGGAAGGTCGCGGTCAGATTGACCTTGATCACGTCGTCCCAATCCTCGTCGCGCAATTGCACAAACAGGTTGTCGCGCGTGATGCCGGCGTTGGCGACGAGAATATCGAGGCCGCCCATCGCCTGTTCGGCCGCCGGCACCAAGGCCTCAACCTCGGCGCTGTCGGACAGATTACAGGGCAGCACATGCACCCGCTCGGCCAGTTGGCCGGCCAGGGCATCCAACACGTCCCGCCGCGTGCCGGAGATCGCGACGGTCGCGCCTTGCGCGTGCAGCGCCTGCGCGATCGCTGCGCCGATTCCTCCGGTTGCGCCCGTGACGAGCGCTGTCCTGCCAGTCAGATCGAACATCGAAATCTCCTTGCGCGCCTTGTCAGGCTGACTTGGCGGCCGCCAACGCATCCTTCGCTGCAGCGATATCGGCCGGTCCCCCGACCGCAACGCCAACCGCGCCCTCGGCGATACGTTTGACCAGCCCGGTCAGCACCTTGCCCGCGCCAATCTCCAAGAACCGCGTGACGCCGTGGGCAGCCATGTAGGCCACCGATTCCCGCCAGCGCACGGTGCCCGTCACCTGCTCGACCAGCCGACGTCGAATTTCATCGGGCTCGCTGATAGGCGTGGCCAGCACGTTGCACACCAGCGGCGCGGCCGGCTTGTTGATAGTCACTTCCGAAAGCGCCTTTGCCATGACGTCGGCCGCCGGCTGCATCAGCTTGCAGTGGAATGGCGCGGAGACCGGCAGCAGCATGGCGCGCTTGGCGCCTTTCGCCTTGGCTATCTCCACCGCGCGGTCGACCGCCGCCTTGTCGCCCGATACCACCACCTGGCCGCCGCCATTGTCATTGGCAGCTTGGCAAACCCCGCCTTGCGCGGCTTCTTCCGCCACCGCCACCGCGGCCTCGTAATCAAGCCCTAGCAGCGCGGCCATGGCGCCGACACCGACCGGCACGGCCTTCTGCATAGCAAGCCCGCGGGTCCGCAACAGACGGGCAGCATCGGCAATCGAGAGACTCCGGGCGGCTGCCAATGCCGAATACTCGCCAAGCGAGTGTCCAGCGACGTAGGCCGCGTCACGCCCCACCGAAACGCCCGCCTCGCTCTCCAGCACGCGCAGCGCAGCCATGGAAACGGCCATCAGCGCCGGCTGGGCATTTTCGGTGAGTTGGAGGATCTCGCTCGGGCCATCCCACATCACAGCCGTCAGCTTTTCCGACAGCGCCGTGTCGACCTCGTCGAACACAGCACGCGCGGCCGGAAAGGCATCGGCCAAGGCCTTGCCCATACCGACGGCCTGCGACCCCTGCCCTGGAAAAGTGAATGCTGCCGTCATCGGCGCTCCCTGAACGTCCTAAGCCCGCCATAAGTCGAAAGTCGGGCCGTAAGACCTGACGCGGGCCGCGATGTCAAGCGGCCTCAGGTACAGGACTACTCCGGGGAAAACGTCCTAAAAGCCGCCAGCCGTCTGATCGGCGCCCACCTCCGCACCGGCGCGGGCCCGGCGTCCGTTATTCACAATTTTCCCGGGACGATCCTCGTGGTCGGGCTTGACGGTCGCGAGCCGAAGCACCGCAGCGTAGCCCGGCTGGACCTCCATGCGCCCGGCATATCCGCTCTCGCTCAAGATACGATGCACGCGTGGCAGGTTGTAGCAGGGCACATAGAACAGCAAATGGTGCTCAAGGTGATAGTTCACGTAATACGGCGCGATGAACAGTCGCTCCAGCACATTTGCCCGCGTGGTGCGCGTATTGCGCAAGGGATCGTTGCTGTCGGGAACAACGGCGTGCTCGGCGATGTTGCGGATGCGCGTGATCACCATCATCCAGGTGAGAAGCGGGACCAGCCACAAAAGCGGATAGGCCCACCAGACGCCGGCGATTGCAAAGCCCGCAAACAGCAACCCATTGACGACACATTGCGGCCCCAGCTTCTCCCAGAAATGCGCCATCCGGCGCCCAAGTGGCCACTCTGCCGGACCAAGCGCATTGAATAGCTGTGCCTTGCGCTGCTGATAGCCGGTCTGCCCGGTGATATCGCGCAGGAATTTGCGCCGATAGCTCATCTTCGTGATCGGAAACGGCGCCGACAACACGAGATCCGGATCATCCTCCTGCTGCGTGCGCACGTGATGCTGCAGGTGGTAACGGCGATAGGCGCGTGTTTCCGCGAAAATAGGATAGGCGCATAGCCACTGGCTCAAGGCGAGATTGAGCTTTTCGCCTGGTGACAAGCATCCATGTGCACCGTCGTGCATCAGGATCGCGAGCCCGAGCTGGCGCGAGCCGATGATGGCGATGGCAAGCAGACAAGTCAGCGGGTTGGGCCACCACGCCACCAGCGCAACCGCAGCGAAGATGAGTGCCCATGCATGCGCGATCAAGGCGACGCCCTTCCAGGTGGAGCGGTGCCGCACCGCGATCAGTTGCTCCTCGGTCAGCAGATCGCGGGCGCGGATGCGAAGGGCGGTCATGGTGACGTCTCCGGATCGGATCGAGTTGAATCTCGGGCGTCGCGATCGGCGGCCAGCCGCAACCGCGCGGTCTCGCTTGCAGGGGCCGTGGCCTGCTCGCCCAGCACTCGCAACATTTCGGCGCAGAGTTCGTCGGCCGCGCGGCCCATGGCAAAGCCTTCGACCATGACGCCGACGGCGATCGCCCAGAACCGGCGCGAGGTCGCATCGGGGTCACGCAAGCTGCGCCAGCCCTGTCGTTCGATCTGGCCGGCATAGGCGCGCAATCC
>JBLMWS010000040.1:0-20558 GCA_050257355.1 Gemmatimonas sp. | reverse complement strand
CATTGACTTGGAGCGCTTTTCAGGCGGAGTTGAACGCCTCGTCGAAGCGACGCGAGAGGCTCTCCGATTCTGCCCTTGCCGGTTGTTCGGCGCCCAAGAACCGACGTGAAACACCGACGTGAACCGAAGTCTGGACCCATGGAAGAATTTTACCGCATCCGCCGTCTGCCGCCGTACGTGTTCGAGCAGGTCAACCGGGCCAAGGCGGCCGCGCGGAATGCCGGCGCTGACATCATCGACCTCGGCATGGGCAATCCGGACCTGCCGGCGCCGCCCCATGTGCTGGAGAAGCTGAAGGAGACGCTGGGCAAGCCGCGCACCGACCGTTACTCGGCCTCGCGCGGCATCGGCGGCCTGCGCAAGGCGCAAGCGGCCTATTACGCCCGCCGCTTCGGCGTAAAGCTCAATCCGGACAGCCAGGTGGTGGCGACGCTCGGCTCGAAGGAGGGCTTTGCCAACGTCGCGCAGGCGATCACCGCGCCGGGCGACGTCATCCTCTGCCCGAACCCGAGCTATCCGATCCACGCCTTCGGCTTCCTGATGGCGGGCGGGGTGATCCGCTCGGTGCCCTCGGAGCCGACCCCGCAATTCTTTGAAGCGGTCGAGCGTGCGATCATCCACTCCATCCCGAAGCCGATCGCGCTGGTGGTTTGCTACCCCTCCAATCCGACGGCCTATGTCGCGAGCCTCGATTTCTATCGCGACCTCGTCGCATTCGCGAAACGTCACGAGATCTTCATTCTCTCGGACCTGGCTTACGCCGAGGTCTATTTCGACGACCGCAATCCGCCGCCTTCGGTGCTGCAGGTGCCCGGAGCCATCGACGTTACCGTCGAGTTCACCTCGATGTCGAAGACGTTTTCCATGGCCGGCTGGCGCATGGGATTTGCGGTCGGCAATGAGCGGATCATCGCAGCCCTCGCGCGCGTCAAATCCTATCTTGATTATGGCGCGTTCACGCCGGTCCAGGTGGCGGCGACCGCGGCGCTGAACGGTCCGGAAGACTGTATTCGCGAGATGCGCGATACCTATCGCAAGCGGCGCGAGGCGCTGGTGGAATCCTTCGGGCGCGCCGGCTGGGAGATTCCGCCGCCCGAGGCCTCAATGTTCGCCTGGGCGCCGCTGCCGGAAGCGTTCAAGGCGCTCGGCAGCATGCAGTTCGCGACCCTGATGGTGGAAAAATCCGGCGTCGTGGTCTCGCCCGGCGTCGGCTTCGGCGAACATGGCGAAGGCTATGTGCGCATAGCCATGGTGGAAAACGAGCAACGGATTCGACAGGCCGCCCGCGGCGTGCGCCGCTTCCTTGAAAGCGGTATCGAAACGTTGCACAACGTGGTTCCTCTCGCCAACCGGCGCTAATTCCACTGGCAGGTTCATTTTCGTTATGGTCGCACCCCTGAGAGTGGGTATAGCGGGGCTCGGCACCGTGGGGGCTGAGGTCGTCCGTCTGATAGAAAGCCAGGCTGGTAGCCTGGCGTCGCGCTGTGGACGTTCCGTGCGTGTCGTCGCCGTCACGGCGCGTTCAAGGGCGAAGAAGCGCGGCCTCGACCTTCGCGGTATCACGTGGGCGAAGGACCCGCAGACACTGGCCGAAAATCCCGACGTCGATTGTCTCGTCGAACTGATTGGCGGGGCTGGCGAGCCGGCGCTCTCTGCGATCGAAACGGCGCTGAAGGCGGGCAAGTCGGTCGTCACCGCCAACAAGGCGCTGATCGCCAAGCACGGCCTGCGGCTTGCGAAGGCCGCGGAAGCCCATGGCGCCGCGCTGAACTTCGAAGCGGCCATCGGCGCTGCGATTCCGATCGTGAAGACCTTGCGCGAGGGCCTTGCCGGCACCTCGATCAACCGCGTCTACGGCATCCTCAATGGCACCTGCAATTACATCCTGACCCGGATGGAGCAGGAGGGACTGTCGTTCGATGAATGCCTGAAAGATGCGCAGCGGCTCGGTTATGCCGAGGCCGATCCGTCCTTCGACATCGACGGCCACGATACCGCGCAGAAGCTTGCCATTCTTGCGAGCCTCGCCTTCGGCACCAGGGTGGCGGAGAATGCGATCTATGTCGAAGGCATTTCCTCGATCGCGCCGGAAGACCTGCGGGCGGCCAGCGACCTCGGCTATCGCGTCAAGCTCCTGGGCGTCGCGGTCCGCACCGCCAAGGGGATCGAGCAGCGCGTCCATCCGACCATGGTGCCCAAATCCTCATCGATCGCACAAGTGATGGGCGTGACCAATGCGGTGACGATCGACGGCGAGGGGATTCCCCCGCTTACCCTGGTCGGCCCCGGTGCCGGCGGGTCGGCGACGGCCTCGGCCGTGGTGGCCGACATCGCCGACGTCGCGCGCGGGGTGCGGGTGACCCCGTTCGGCCGTCCGGTCGAGCAGCTGCGCGCGACCGAGAAAGCCCCGATGGAGCGTCATGAAGGCGGCTATTACATTCGGTTGATGGCGCGCGATTTCCCGGGCACCGCGGCCGCGATCGCGACCCGGCTTGCCGAGCAGAAGATTTCGCTGGAATCCATCGTGCAGCGCCACTCCAACGGCGTTGACCTCGCACGCGCCGGCGGCAAAGCTTCGCAGGTGCCGGTGATCCTGATTACCTATGCAACCCATGAGGACGCGGTATATCGTGCCCTCAAGGCCGTGCAGCGCGACAAGGTGATCAGTGGCCGGCCGCAAGTCATAAGGATCGAAAAGAATTGACGCCAAATCGTACGGATTGCGCGTTAGGTGATTGACGGCGGGCCGAAAGGCCCATGACAGAGTTTCAAGGAGTGCGCCGATGTCGACCCATATTTCCGTTCCGCCGCAGATGTTGCTGGAGCGCATTCTGACGCTCGAACTTGTGCGGGTGACGGAGCGTGCGGCGGTTTCGGCTGCGCGACTGCGCGGCCACGGCAACGAGAAGGCGGCCGACCAGGCGGCGGTCGACGCCATGCGGCGCGAGCTCAATAAGCTGCCGATCGAGGGAACGGTCGTGATCGGCGAGGGCGAGCGCGACGAGGCGCCGATGCTCTTCATCGGCGAGAAGGTCGGGCTCAATGCCGGCCCGCAGGTCGATATCGCGGTCGACCCGCTCGAGGGGACCACGCTGTGTGCCAAGAACATGCCGGGCGCGATTGCCACTATGGCGATGGCCGACGGCGGAACGCTGCTGCACGCGCCCGACGTCTACATGCAGAAGCTTGCGATCGGACCCGGCTATCCGAAGGGCGTGGTCGAGCTCGATGCCTCGCCCGCCGATAACATCAAGCGCCTGGCGAAGGCGAAAGGCGTCGACGCGTCCGCGATTACCGTCCTGGTGCTCGATCGTCCGCGCCATGCCGAGATTATCCAGAGCGTGCGATCGACGGGCGCGGCGGTGCGTCTCATCACCGACGGCGATGTCGCCGGCGTGATCCATTGTGCCGACCCCGATAATACCGGCGTCGACATGTATATCGGCACGGGCGGTGCACCCGAGGGCGTCTTGGCTGCAGTGGCGCTGCGCTGCATCGGCGGTCAGATGCAATGCCGTCTCGTCCTCGACAGCGAGGAGAAGCGGGAGCGGGCCCACAAGATGGGGATCACCGATCCCAAGATGATTTACGGCATCGAGGACATGGCGAAGGGCGACTGCCTGTTCGCCGCGACCGGGGTCACCACGGGCTCACTATTGACGGGCGCCAGGTTCCGCAAGGACGGCGTGATCGAGACCGAGACGGTGGTGATGCGTTCGGTCACGGGCACGGTGCGCTACATCAAGGCCGAGCACCGGCAGCTGGAGAAATTCCACCTGGATTAGCTCCCAGTGTCGTCGTTCCGGGGCGATGCGAAGCATCGAACCCGGAACCTCGAGATTCCGGGTTCGCGCTACGCGCGCCCCGGAACGACAAAAACGAAGGTGGAAGCGACCATGTCCGATCTTTCAGCCGTCAAAGCGCTGGTGTTCGACGTTTTCGGCACGGTCGTCGACTGGCGCACCAGCCTGATCAACGATTTCACCGAATGGGGTGAAACGCGCGGCATCAAGGCCGATTGGACCGCGCTGGTCGACGGCTGGCGCGCGGTCTATACCGCTTCGATGGACGAGGTGCGCAAGCATCCCGAGCGCGGCTATGTCATTCTTGATGTCCTGCATCGCCGCTCGCTGGAGAAACTCGTCGCCCAACTCGGCATCTCCGGCCTCAACGAGGCCGATCTGCACCATCTCACCATGGGCTGGCACCGGTTGCATCCCTGGCCCGACAGCGTGCCCGGTCTGGCCCGGCTCAAGACGAAATACATCATCGCACCGCTGTCCAACGGCAATGTCGCGCTGCTCACGGAGATGGCGAAATTCGCCGGCCTGCCCTGGGATTTGATCATGTCGGCGGAGTTGTTCGAGCACTACAAGCCAGATCCTGAAACCTATCTCGGTGCGGCGAAACTGCTTTGCCTGCAGCCGGGTGAGGTCATGATGGTCGCCGCCCACAATTACGACCTGAAGAACGCGCAAAAGCATGGTCTGAAGACCGCGTTCGTGCCACGGCCAACCGAGTATGGGCCGCTCCAGAAGGTCGATTTCGAAGCCACCGGCGACTGGGACATCGTGGCGAAGGATTTCGGCGGCATCGCCGACCGGCTGGGGTGCTAACATCGGCCGACGCCAGCGAATCATTGCCTCGGGCGTCGCGGTCGGTCTTCCGGAAGGCACCATGACGCTTCCCGCAACTGTAATGCCCCTTGAGACGCCGCTGGCCTTCCTCGGCGTCAGCCGATCGCTGACGGGCAAGCTTTGGCGTGACCGGCTGGACGCACGCGGGGCGGCGCGGGCGTTGGCGATTGCGCAGCGCCATCAACTGCCGGAACTCCTGGCGCGTGTGCTGGCCGGGCGCGACGTCGATATCGACGCCGTGCCGGATTTTTTGGATCCGACCATCCGCAAATTGATGCCCGATCCATTCACCGTGACCCAGATGGAAGCGGCGGCCAAGCGCATTGCGGATGCCGCCGTGAAGGGCGAGAAGGTTGCGATCTTTGGTGACTATGATGTCGACGGCGCCACCTCGTCGGCACTGCTCGCCTGGCATTTGCGTCACTGCGGGCTCGATCCGTTGATCCATATTCCTGACCGCCTGTTCGAGGGCTATGGGCCCAACACCGAGGCGGTGCGCATGCTCGCAGGCAAGGGCGCGACGCTTTTGGTCGCTGTCGACTGCGGCACCACCAGCATCGAGCCATTGGCGGAAGCGAAACGGCTCGGCATGTCCGTCGTGGTCATCGACCACCATCAATGCGGCACCGAACTGCCCGAGGCCGACGCGCTGGTGAACCCAAATCGGCCCGATGATCTCTCCGGCCTCGGCTATCTTGCCGCAGTCGGTCTTACGCTGGTGACCCTGGTCGCGGTCAACCGCGAATTGCGCAACCGCGGCTTCTGGACCAGCGAGATGCCGGAGCCTGATCTGTTGAGCGTGCTGCATCACGTCGCGCTCGGCACGGTTGCCGACGTCGCACCGCTGATCGGTCTCAACCGTGCGCTGGTCGCCAAGGGACTGATCGCGATGCGCCGCCGCGATCATATCGGCCACACCGCACTGATGGACGTGTCGCGGCTGAGCGGTCCGCCCGAGGCGTGGCATCTCGGCTTCCTGTTGGGGCCGCGCATCAACGCCGGCGGCCGGATCGGGCGTGCCGATCTCGGGGTTCGCCTGTTGCTGGAGGGCGACGTGTCGGAGGCTGCGCGGATTGCGGCCGAACTCGATCGGCTCAACACGGAACGGCGTCAGATCGAACAGGATGCCGAGGCGCAGGCCGAAGCCGAAGCACTGGCCTCGCTCGGGCTCGAGGACAAGGGATCGGTCATCGTCACCGCTTCCGAGGGCTGGCATCCCGGCGTGGTCGGGCTGGTCGCGGCGCGGCTGAAGGAAAAGTTTTCGCGGCCCGCTTTTGTGATTGCGCTCGAACCCGGCGGCATCGGCACCGGATCCGGCCGCTCCATTGCGGGCGTCGATCTCGGCAAGGCGGTGCGCCAGGCGGTGATCGACGGCGTGCTGTTGAAGGGCGGCGGCCATGCCATGGCCGCGGGCGTCACACTGCGCAAGGAGAAGCTTGCCGAGTTTCGCGCCTATCTGGAGAACGCGCTTGGCCCTGACGTGGCGCAGGCGCGCCATGTCAACGAGCTTCTCATCGACGGGGCCGTCTCCGCCCGCGCGGTCACGCCTGAGCTCGCAAAGACGCTCGATCGCGCCGGCCCGTTCGGCAGCGGCAATCCGGAGCCGGTGCTGGCGCTGCCTTCGCATCAGCTGATCTTTGCCGATGAGGTCGGGCAGACGCATTTGCGGTTGCGTTTCAAGTCCGGCGACGGAGCGGTCGTCAACGCCATGGCGTTCCGTTCGGTCGGGCAGAAGCTCGGCCAGGCGCTGACGCAAAACCGCGGACAGCCGCTGCATGTGGCGGGCTCGCTCGCCATCGATCGTTTCCAAGGCACCGAGCGGGTGCAGCTGCGGGTGCTCGATGTCGCCGTGCCCGATCAGGGGCCGGCGGTGATCCGATAAACCGTTCAAAGCAAAACAAACAAAAGGAGTGAAAAATGGCAGGGCAGGTTGCGGGCAAGGTCGCGCTGGTGACGGGCGGCGCGTCGGGCATTGGGCAGGCGATCGCGGAACTGCTGGCCCAGGAGGGCGCGAGTGTGGTCGTGACCGACGTCGATGAGCTCAAGGGGCCGGACGTGGTGGCCGGAATTCGCAAGGCCGGCGGTCATGATGCGATCTTCCTGCACCAGGATGTGACCAGCGAAGAGCGTTGGGCGGAAGTCGTTGATGAGATCAAGCAGCGCTTCGGCCGCCTTGACGTGCTCGTCTCAAATGCCGGAATCGGGATCGGCGCTCCCTCGATCGTCGACATGTCGCTCTCCGATTGGCGGCGGCAGACCGCGATCAATCTCGACGGTGTGTTCCTGTCGGTGAAGTATTGTCTGCCGCCGATGCGCCAAGGCGGCCGCGGCGGCTCGATCGTCATGATGTCGTCGCTGGCCGGTCTACGCGGCTCCGCAACGCTCGCCGGCTATTCCGCGACGAAGGGCGGCGTGCGCCTGTTCGCCAAATCGATTGCGATGGAATGCGCTTCAGTCGGCGACGGCATCCGCGTCAACTTGGTGCATCCCGGCATCATCGATACGCCGATCTGGGGAAAGATTCCGGCGGGCGGATCGGCCACCGGCCAGAACGCGCCGATCGATGCGCAGGAGCTTGCGCGAATGGCAGCGCCTTTGGGGCGCGCCGGCCAGGCCCGGGAGATCGCCCAGGGCGTGCTCTTCCTGGCCTCCGATGCATCGAGCTACATGACCGGCGCCGAACTCGTCATCGACGGCGGCATGTTTGCAGGAACGGCCGTGCGCCGGTCGTAAGGAGGAGCTAGGTGCCCTGCCGCAATCGCGCCAGCACCTTCAGCCCGCCATAGCCGTCGGCAGGCAGGAGCCCCATCTTGAGCTGGTAATCGTGGATCGCCTTCATGGTGTCGTTGCCGACCCGGCCGTCGGTGCCGCCGGTGTCGAAGCCGGCCTCGGTCAGTCGCCTCTGCATCTCCTGCACCTCGGCCAGCGTCAAGGCTCGCTCCGAGCCGGGGAAGGGCTGGATGAACGGCCCGCCGCCGAGCACGCGATCTCCGAGATGGCAGATCGCCAGCGCATAATTCATCGATGGGTTATAGCTGCGCACCGAATAGAAATTGGGGCCGAGCAGGAAGGTTGGGCCGCCCGGCATCGGCACCCACATGTGGGCGGATGCATTCGGCTGGGGAAAGGCTTGACCGTCGGCGCGCCTGACGCCCGCGGCAGCCCAGGCGGCGTAGGTGCGGCTGCCGCTCATGGCGCCGTTCGAGCTTCTCACCTCGTAACCCCAATGTTCGCCGCGATGATAATGGCCGCGATCGACCAGATACTTTGCGGTTGAGCCCAGTGCGTCGTCCGGTCGGCCGAACGGCGAGATCTTGCCGTCGCCGTCATAATCAATGCCGACATGCAGCCAGACTTCCGGCATCCATTGCGTATGCCCCATCGCGCCGGCCCAGGAGCCCCGCATCTCCTCCGGCGTGCTCCAGCCACGCTGGACGATGCGCAGCGCGTTGAGCAGTTCGCTTTCCCAATAGGCTTTGCGACGCGGCTCGTTCCAGGCGAGCGCAGCGAGCGAGGGAAAGACCGGGCGCATGTGGTTCTTCTGCACCACCGGATCGCCATAGGCGGATTCGACGCCCCACAGCGCGAGCAGCGTGCCCCGTTCGACGCCGAAATCCCTTTCGATCCGCGCGAACAGCGCGGCGTTGTTCTTCAGCGCCTCCTTGCCATGGATGATCCGCCAGTCGGAGACGCGGCGGTTGATGTACTGCCAGATCTGTTCCTTGAACTCCGGCTGGTTGCGGATGTCCTTGAACACGGTCATGTCGGGTTCGACATGCGCCATCGCGCGATTCCAGGTCGCTTCCGAAATGCCGCCGGCGAGCGCGCCCCGGTGAAAATTGTCCCGCCACTGGTCGAATCCGGCGGGCGCGGCGATTGCCGCGAGGGGGCAGGCGGCGAATGCGACTGCCGAAAGGCCTGCCTCCAACAAGGCGCGGCGGCTCGGCAAATTCCCGGAATCAGGCTGTTTCATGCAGCCAATCTAGCGCCGCGCAGGCGACGACAAAACCCGCTTTGGATGAGGGGACACTAGCCGTCCTGCTGCAGGCTCACCGCAATGTTGGCGAGCCAGTGCCGGATCGTGCGTTGGTCTTTGGGCGTCAGCCCGGCCGCGAGCCGCTGTTCCAGCGCTATCGCGCGCTTGCGGCATTGTTCCAGCAGCGCAGATCCATGCGCCGTTAGCGTCCATTGCAGGATCCTGCCATGCACGGGATGCGGCGTTTTCCTGATGGCGCCGTCGCGCTCGAGATTTCTGATGATCACGCCGATCGTCTGCGGCGTCAGCAGCGCAACGCGGGCGAGATCGGCGCCGGACAGGCCGGGATAGGCCTTGAGCATCGTGAGCACGACGAATTGCGGCACCGTTGCCCCGACCTCGCCGAGCGAGCGTTCCAGCGTGAGCCTTGAAGCGGCCTGGGCCTGGCGGAGCAGATAGCCGAGATAGCCTTCTTCACCGCGCTTGCCCTGACCGACCGGCGGAGGCGGAGCGGGAGCATCGGCGAGCGATTGCTTCGCGCCGTTGGACGCCTTTGGCCGCGCCTGCGCCGGGCCTCGTCCCTGGGGTCTGCCCGGTTCCCCGCGCGTCGTTTCCGGTCTCTTCGCTTTCAACTTGCGCATGATATAAGAGCTCTTATAAGGTTATCAGAACTCTGATAACACGAGGCGATGAACATGTCACACCCTCGCAAGGACTATCCCGATTTCAAGACGCTCGCCCCCGACATCTACGAGCGCGTGCTGGCGCTGAGCCAGCTCGCCGGCAAGGCGGGGCTTGAGAAGGAGCTACTGGAACTGGTGAAGATCCGCGCCTCGCAAATCAACGGCTGCGCCTTCTGCGTGCAGTTTCATCTGCTCGAGGCGGAGCGGCTCGGGGTTTCCATCGACAAACTCAACCTGCTGGTGGTCTGGCGCGAGGCGCCGCAATTCGCGAGCCGCGAGCGTGCCGCATTGGCGTGGACGGAAGCGCTGACCTTGCTGCCCGGCGGCGTGAGCGAGGGCGTGTACGCCCAGGCCAGCGCGGAATTTTCGGAAAAGGAGCTCGTCTACCTCAGCTCGGCCGTTGCCGTGATCAACGTCTGGAACCGGTTCGGCGTCGCCTTTCAGTGGACGCCGCCGGCACGGCAGTCGCCCCAGGCCGCCGCTTCCTGAGGGCACAGGGCAGGGGTAGCGAAGACAGTTTTCGGGAGACGCAACATGAATTCGATCGTGGCCAGGGTCTCGCTGGCGCCGATGCCGTCGGCTGCTCGGCGGATTTTGCTGTCGATGGTTGCGGGCCTCGCCTGCGCGGTGGCTGTTGGCAGGGCGCTGCCCCTGACGATGGATGCGATGCGCGAGGTGGTGATGCCCCTTTGTGCTGACAGCGCCGCTGCTGGCTCGCCGCTCGACAAAGTCGAGATAATCGCCTCCTATCCTTTGCCCAACGTGCCCGGCAAGCGCGTTACCATCGTCCGCGTATTCTACGGCCCTGGAGGATTCTCGCGCGCCCATCGGCATGCCGGTTCGGTGACCGCCTACGTCACCAAGGGCGAGATCCGCTCGCAGCTTGCCGGAGGCCCGCTCGAAACCTTCAAGGTCGGGCAATCCTTCTTCGAGCCGCCGGGCTCGACGCATCTGGTCTCGGCCAACGCCAGCACTGCCGAGCCGGCGGAATTGATCGCCGTGTTCGTGGCCGACGAGGGTGCGCAGCTCACGACCTACCTCGAATGAGATTCGCAAGGGCGACGTCGGACGACTCTGCGGGTTGAGCTACAATCGGGCGCCGGCCGGTTCGCCGGCAAGGCCAGATTGCAGCCATCCCATGAGGTCTCGATGATCGAGAGATATTCGGATCACGCCGCCAACGAACGCACGTTTCTCGCCTGGGTCCGGACCGGCATTGCCGTGATCGCGTTCGGCTTCGTGGTCGAAAAATTCAACCTGTTCGTCCGCACTCTGGCGGAAGCGAATGCGTTCGGCGCGTCCAGGAATGTGCGGCTGGAGGCGCTGTCGGGCGCTTTCAGTCACTTTGACGGGCTGGCGCTGATCCTGGTCGGCATCGCCATCATCGTCCTGTCGCTGATCCGCTTCATCCGTACCAGCCGTTTCATCGACGACCAGCAATCGCATCCGGCCCTCGGCGTCAGGGGCGAGCTTGTTCTCTCGGTGGTGCTGGCTTTGATCGTGACGACGATGGTCGCGTATTATGCGTTCTATTGAGAGTTAATTTCGCGGCTTCGCGGCGCAGCATGCGCGTGATGTCGGGAAAGATCGGCGCGATGGCCGCATCGAGGGCCAAGAGCGCCGACACCTTGCGCGCATCGTAGGTGCCGCCCCGATGCTGGAGGGTGAAGCTGATGTCGGGCGCGAGAGCCGGAGCTCCGAACGGAGCTGATCGAGCGCCGCGCGCCACTCGACGCGCAGCACCGTGATCTCGGGCGTCCGGAATTCCTCGGCGGAAAGCGCCTGGCTCCGGCGAAACGGAAGCGGCCGCCGCCAGCAGGCCTGCGACAAACCGGGCCGCCCCTCCGCCCGATACCTGGTCCCCGGAGCAAAACTGCTCCGAGATTAATCCTTCGCGCGTTCGGCGTAAGAGCCGTCTTCGGTCATCACCACGATCCTTGTGCCCACGGTGATATGCGGCGGGACCTGGGTGCGCACGCCGTTGGAGAGCACGGCGGGCTTGTAGGAGGAGGAGGCGGTCTGGCCCTTGGTGACCGGCTCGGTGTCCACCACCTCCAAGGTGACCCGCTGCGGCAGCTGCATCGCCACCGGGGTGGTGTCGTGCATCAACAGCTTGACCGTCATGCTTTCCTGCAGATACGGCGCCGAGTTGCCGACGATATCCTTAGGGACCTGGACCTGATCGTAGGTCTCGGGGTTCATGAAATGATAGCCGTCGCCGTCCTCATAGAGATAGGTGAAGTTGCGCTCCTCCACCGTCGCCTTTTCCACCTGGTCGGTGGTCTTGTAGCGCTCGGAAACCTTCACGCCGTCGCTGATTCGGCGCATTTCGATCTGGCTGACTGGCGTTCCCTTGCCAGGATGAATGTTTTCGGCGCTGAGCACGACATAAAGCTTGCCGTCTTGCTCGATGACGTTGCCTTTGCGAATAGAGCTGGCGATGACTCTCAAAGCTGCTTTTCCTGATATTTGGCCCCGAAACGGCGCCAAGCGCCGGCCTGGGGGTGCGAATGATGCGTTTTCGGGCCGCAACATACTGATTTTGTCGCGGGATGCCAGCGTTTTGCCGCCGCAAAGGTCGGGACGGTAATGGCCGCGAACAACCCCGTTTCGCCATGGTGGTCGGCCTCTCGGCATGCAGATGTGCGGCCGTTTCTGAACGCACGCAGGGCGATCATCCGCGCCTTGCGCGCCTGGTTCGAGGCGGAAGGCTTTACCGAGGTGGAGACCGGGATTTTGCAGGTCTCGCCGGGTAACGAGACGCACCTGCACGCGCCGCGGGTAGGGCTGACCCGCAGCAGTGGCGAACACCTGACGCGGTTCCTGCGTACCTCGCCCGAATTTGCCTGCAAGAAATTGCTGGCCGCCGGCGAGGACAAGATCGTGGAATTCGCCCGGGTGTTTCGCGACCGGGAGCGCGGCGACCTGCATTTGCCCGAATTCACCATGCTGGAATGGTATCGGGCCAACGCTGCCTACGATCTAGTCATGGCCGATTGTGTGGCGGTGATTGTGGAAGCCGCGAAGACGACCGGGATCCGGCAATTTGCTTTCCGCGACAAAACCGCCGATCCCTTCGCCGCGCCGGAATTGCTGACGGTGGCGGCGGCATTCGAGCGCCACGCCGGGATCGACCTGCTCGCAACCGTGAACGGCTCCAACGGCGACCGCGCCCAGCTTGCGGCAGCCGCGGGGCAGAAGGTGCGGATTGCGGATGATGACAGCTGGTCGGATATTTTCAGCAAGATCCTGGTCGAGCATGTCGAACCCCATCTGGGGCAGGGGCGTTTGACGGTGTTGTGCGAATATCCGGCGCCCGAGGCCGCGCTGGCGCGGGTGAAAGCGGCCGATCGCCGCGTGGCGGAGCGCTTCGAGGTCTACGCCTGCGGCGTCGAACTCGCCAATGGATTCGGCGAATTGACGGACCCACGCGAGCAGCGTCGCCGGTTCGAACTGGCCATGGATGAAAAGCAGCGCCGCTACGGCGAGCGCTATCCGCTTGACGAGGATTTCCTGGCTGCCGTCGCTCAGATGCCGCAGGCGAGCGGGGTGGCGCTCGGCCTGGATCGGCTGGTGATGCTGGCAAGCGGCGCCTTGCGTATCGACCAGGTGGTATGGACGCCCGCGGCTTTTGACAGATGAACAGAATGACCATTGCCACAACACTCCGCGATCCGACCGAACTCGTCGCCCATGGCTTCGCGCCGGGCGCCGATGTTGCAGAGCTGCAAAAGATCGCCTCGCGCTACGCGATCGCCGTTACGCCGGAGATTGCGGAGCTGATCGACCGCGACGATCCGGCCGATCCGATCGCGCGCCAGTTCATCCCGAGCAAGGAGGAGCTGTCGGTCGATGCAAGCGAGCGGGCCGATCCGATCGGCGATGATGCGCATTCGCCGGTCACCGGCATCGTGCACCGCTATCCCGACCGGGTGTTGCTGAAACTCGTCCATGTCTGCGCGGTCTATTGCCGCTTCTGCTTTCGCCGCGAAATGGTCGGTCCCGGCAAGGAGAGCGCGCTCTCGGATGCGGCCTACGGGCAGGCCATCGACTACATCCGCGCGCACAAGGAGATCTGGGAGGTGATCCTGACCGGCGGCGATCCGTTGATGCTGTCGCCGCGGCGGCTCGGGCAAGTCATGGCCGATCTCGCAGGGATCGATCACGTCAAGGTCATCCGCCTTCACACCCGCGTGCCGGTCGCGGATCCCTTGCGGATCAGCGACGAACTCGTGAGCGCGCTCAAGGTGGAGGGGGCCACGGTCTGGCTGGCGCTGCATGCCAATCATGCCAGGGAATTGTCGGAAACAGCACGCGCCTCTGTCGCGCGGCTGATTGACGCGGGCATTCCCATGGTGAGCCAGTCGGTGCTTTTGCGCGGCGTCAATGACAACCCGGCCGCTTTGGAAGAATTGATGCGCGCTTTCGTTGAATGCCGCGTCAAGCCCTACTACCTGCACCATGGCGACCTCGCGCCCGGAACGGCGCATTTGCGAACCACGCTTGCGGAGGGACAGGCGCTGATGAGGCAGTTGCGGGGGCGGGTATCCGGATTGTGCCAGCCGGAATACGTCCTGGACATTCCGGGCGGCGCCGGCAAATCGCCGGTCGGGCCGAACTATCTCGCAAAGGACGATTCTTTTGTGGGTGAACGTGATGCAAATGCAGAAACGCGCTATCGTGTCCTCGATTATTGTGGCGAGGTACATTCCTATCCGCCGCAGCGGTAATCGATGCGTTTCGGCGCGTTTTCAATTCTCCGATGGAGGAGCAACATGAAGAGCAGGATTGGCTGGGTGGCGCTCATGGTCCTCCTCACCGGGACCGCCGCCCTCGCTCAGAGCGGCGGCGGCAGCGGTGGCGGAGGCAGCGGATCATCTGCAGGCCAGGGTCTTGGCGCCGGCATCCCGCAGGCGCCGATCGGTCACCGCCAGCCGCGGGCCAGCGACGTGCCCACGGAGAAAAACCTGAACAACCCGAACAATCCCACGAATAAAGAGGATGCGATCCTCGACAAGAAGATCAAGAGCATCTGCCGCGGCTGCTGACGCCGAGGCCGCGCGCCGGCGCGGCACACATTCCTCCGGGGCCGTTCGCGGCCTAGGCCGAACATTCAGATGGCTCTCCGCGCTGCGCCTTCCGGCGAGCCGCGACTGCATCGGCCAAACGAGTCAGCGCTGGTACCGTGGTCTCCCAATCGATGCAGCCGTCCGTGATGCTCTGACCGTAGCTCAGCTCGACGCCGGGCTGCACGTCCTGCCGGCCGGCGACCAGATTGCTCTCGATCATCACGCCCAGGATGCGCCGCTCGCCGTCCGAAACCTGGCGGGCGATATCGGCAACGACCGCCGGCTGGTTCTCGGGCCTCTTGCCGCTGTTGGCATGGCTCGCGTCGATCATCAGCCGCGGTGCGACGCCCGCGCGGCGGAGTTCGGCGGCTGCGGCATCGACGCTTGCGGCATCGTAATTGGGGGCGCGACCGCCGCGCAGAATGATGTGGCAGTCCTGGTTGCCGCTGGTTGCGGCGATTGCCGAACGCCCGCCCTTGGTCACGGCCATGAAATGATGTGGATGCGAAGCCGCCATGACGGCATCCGCAGCGATGCGCACGTTGCCGTCGGTGCCGTTCTTGAATCCGACCGGGCAGGACAGGCCGGAAGCGAGTTGCCGATGAATCTGGCTTTCGGTGGTGCGTGCGCCGATCGCCGCCCATGACACCAGGTCCGCGATGTATTGCGGCGTGGTGACATCGAGGAATTCGGTCCCGGCCGGCACACCGAGATTATTGATGGCGGCGAGGACGGAGCGCGCCAGCCGCAGGCCCTTGTTGATGTTGAAGCTGCCGTCGAGGTCAGGATCGTTGATCAGGCCCTTCCAGCCGACGGTCGTGCGCGGCTTTTCGAAATAGACGCGCATCACGATCTCGAGCCGGTCCGATAGCTGTTCGCGTAAGCCGGCGAGCCGCTCGGCATAATCGATGGCGGCGGCCGGATCGTGGATGGAGCAGGGGCCGACGATGGCCAGCAACCGATCGTCGGTCCCGCCTAGAATGCCGTGAATGGCATTGCGCGCACCCATCACGGCGCGCGTTGCCGTCAGCGTGCGCGGGATCTCGCGCATCACCTCTTCCGGCGTGCTCAGCTCCTTGATTTCCTTGATGCGTAGATCGTCAGTCGTACTCAACACGGCGGGCTCCTGTAATCCTGGATCGAGCAGGATCCGCTTTTCCGGATCATGCTCCGAGAGACCCGCCGGCAACAAAAAAGCCGCCAGGTCTGGCGGCTGTTCGGACTTCTGCTGCAATTCTTCAGATTGAGCGCGATCCTCCCGCCGCCAGCGAGCTGTCGTAGCTAAAGTACCAGAAATAGCTGGTGGCGAAGTTGATCATGGCGGCTCTCTTAGCGCAGTCGCTCGATCTTGTCATCCGGAAAAAACAACTTCGGATCAGGCTTGCCGGGCGGCCAGCGCCATCCCGATCATCGAGCTGCCGCCGAACACCAGGTTGATCCCGACCAGAAGCCCGAGCGCCCATGTGGCCGATCCGGGCAGGCCCGAGATGATGATGAAAGCGATCACGATGTCGACGATACCGGCAACAAGCAGCCAGCCCCAGCGCTCGGACAATTCGCGCCGGTGCTCCAGGGCGTACATGATGGTGGCGACGCCCTCGGCCAGGAAGTAGACGCCGACCACCAGGGTGAGCGCGTAGGTGCCCTGCGCCGGCTGTGTCAGCAAGATAAAGCCCGCGATGAGGGCGAGGATGGCCGAGATCAACGACCACCAGAAGCCCGGCATCGCCCGCGCCCAAAACGTCAGAGCCAGGCCGGCAATACCGCTGATCAAGAACATCCACCCGAGAAAGATCGTGACCGCAAGGCTTGCCAAAGGCGGGACGACAATGGCGGCAAGCCCGAGGATCACCAGCAGGATGCCCTCGATCAAAAAGGCCTTCCAATGCGCACGCACGGCGGCCCGCATTTCCGATTGCAGCCGAGCGATGCCGGCGTTGGTGCCGTCATTGGTATCTCGGCCGCCGTCTTGGGGAATGGTCATGTCGATCTCCCGGTGCGGCCAATCCGATCCGACCGCGAACGCTCCCATTCTAGCCGCGGCGCGGCGCGGATAAAACTAGATCGTGGTGCGCAGGCGATTGCGGCCGTGAAGATAGATTGCGGTTGTGACAACCAATAGAACGCTGCCGAGCAGGATCGAGGTGAATCCGACGGGGATGAGGGCGATCGTCAGGTTGCGCTCGGGATTGAGCAGCCAGTGGTGTACCGACGTCAGCACAAAGGCCAGACCTGCAAAGGCGGCGCCGCTGCCGATCATCAGCAGCGCCCACATCCGCCGCAGCTGGCTCAAGCGCTCGCGCGCGAGTTCGGTGCGAGGGGCATGGTGACGCGCCACGCGCCGCACCAGGCGGGCGGCAAAGCCGATCGAGGAAAAGCCGATCAGCATGCTGACGGCGCCGAGCCACAGCCTCCCTCCGGGATCGAGGTTCGGATAGCTCTGCAGCATCAACAGCGGGAAATCGAAAGCCGCGTGGAGGGCGAGAGGTCCCATCAGCATCAGGACCCAACTGGAGATGCGGGCCCAGTCGCGGTGACGGCGATGCGCGCCAAGCGCAGTGCCGGACCGCGCCATCGCCAGATAGGCGCCGGCAATGATGCCGAGCGCGCCATGAAAGGGCACGGTGAGCACGCTGCGCAAAGCCGCGAGCGACCGCCACATGTCTGCGTGCTGCACGAGATAAGCGAGGTTTTCATAGGCCGCAAACCCCAGTCCCGCCGCAGCGCCGTACACCACGGTATCCATGGGATCGTCGGTCGGCCGGCGGCGCGCGGAGACCGCGAGAATGACCAGGATCTTGACCGCTTCCTCCGGCAAGGCGACGCCGAAAACCGAATGCACGGTCTGCGCAAGCCAGGGATTGTCGGGCGCGATAACGAGCCCCCGGAAAGGCGCACGCAGAATGCCCAGGAGCGAGATGCTGCCAGCACCGAGCAGAAAGGCAGCCCAGACCTTGGCTGGCGACCCCGGACGTTCGCCGGCGGCGATCACGAGCCACAGAATCAGGAGCGCGGGTGCGACCGCGGCCGTGCCGACAGAGGTGGGGAGTGACGCGAGCAGGTTCATCTGGATGGCAAATAGGCCATTTTTTGCGGTTAGCCAGCCGCCCTCGCTGCGAGTCAGGAATCGCCGGCGATTGCCGGAGCCTGATTGTCCAATTAAATCAAAGCACTTTGCAGATAATCCGAGGACAAGGATGCGCGACTTCGCAGCCCCTGTCCATAATTGAATTTACGGCCGGGAACCCGCCCCCTCCGATTCGCTTTGAGCATCTTCCTCGGCCAATATCAGGCCGGGCGCGACGACAATTTCACCGCGCCGGCGCGCGGCCGTAGATTGAGTGAGGCGATCTTGATGCATGCGAGCGACCCGGGGCTGCGGACCTGCCGCCCTCCATGCTAGTGCGCGATGCTGTCGCGCGACGTTCGCCGATCATTGGACAACACGCATGCCTTCCCTCGACACCGCCGTCATCGTCCTTGCCGCCATCGCCCTGTTTGGCGCCTTCGTCAATGGTGCGATCGGCTACGGCTTTTCCTCGCTCACGGTGCCGCTCGCGCTTCTGTTCTACACGAACCGCATTCTCAACCCCGCGATCGTCGTCGTCGAAGTCCTGATCAACCTCTACGTTCTCCTGATCAATTTGAAAGGCGTGCCGGCGGTCTGGCGAAGGGTGTTTCCGATTATCGCCGGACTCTTGCCCGGCATCGCCATCGGCTCGCTTGCACTTGCCGTGCTGCAACCCGGTTGGATCAAATTGGGGACCTACTCGATCTTTCTGCCGCTCATCCTGATCCAGGCCGCGGGTTGGCGGAAGCCCATTCGGTCGACATGGCTGGTCGATCTGCCGTTCGGTACGATGCTGGGTCTGTTGTATTCGATCACAACGATCTCGGGGCCGCCATTGGCGATCCTGTTCAACAACCAGGGCCTGGTCAAAAACGAGTTTCGGGCCGGCCTTGCCTTGGTTCGGGTCGCGGAGTCCAGCGTCACGGCGGTCGCCTACTACAAGCTTGGCCTCTTCATCAACGAAAGCGCGGACCTGTTGTATGTGCTCATTCCGACCGTCCTGGTCGGCATACCGCTTGGCGCCTTTCTCACGCGCCGGGTCGACCCGGAGGCGTTTCGGCGGATTTGCATGAGCTTTGACGCCTGGGTGGTCGGGTTCGGCTTGTCGCGGGTGCTGACCGAACTGGATTTGATCGAGAGCCCGTGGGCTTACGCCGTCATGCTGGCGACAATCCTCATCGATTGCTGGTTGCTGTACCGGTTTTTCGCCAAACGAGCGGCCGCGCGGCTGCCGCACAAGGCCTAAGAAGGTCCGGCGAGTTTCTCGCCGGACCGGAGGCCTGACACGTCTCAAGCCGTGCATGCGCGCCAGCGGCATGTCGCCGCATACAAGGGCTGCGTGAATGGCCGAAACCGCGCGGCAAGAGTGGTCGTTTATTATCGATGGAAATGGAAAGGACTCGTAAGATGAAAAAGCTTTCCATTCTTTGCGCTGCGCTTTGCCTCGGTCTTTCGGGCAATTGGTCATTTGCCTACGGCTTTGGCGGCGGCATCGGCGGGCAACATTCCGGCGGCGCTTTCGGTACAAGCGCGGCCGCGCCCGGGACAAACTCGCTGGGTACGGCCCTGGGGTCCTCCGGACGCGGACGCGGTCACCGGATCAAGGGACCACCGCTCGGTACCGGCAATCCTGCGGTCGACCGGGAAGATGCGCGGGTCGACAGAATGGTCCGATCGATCTGCCGCGGCTGCTGACGGCCATTCGAAACGCGGGTTCTCAGAAGCCCGCGCCTTCTAAAAACCGACGTGCTCGTTGATGTAGAAGGTGTTGAGGATGGTGATGCGCGGCTGATCGGTCTGGATCGTCGGACGACCGTGCCAGCTCATCTTGGTCAAGGAGTGATAGGCCTTCAGCACCACGAACGCGTAGCCGACGTTCGGCAGGAACGGAATCGTTTTCACCGGCTCGAGGCAATAGGAGCCGGGATGCAACAGGCCCTTCAGCGAGGCGCGATAGAGCGTCGTGCCGAGAGCTTCCTGCCCTGTACCGGTCGGGCAATAGAGCTGCATCGTTACGACCTTCTTGCGCGTGTCCGGATGCGGCTTGATCTGATAGCCGTCTCTGTCACGGTACACGACCGGTTTGGCGACGAGCTTCAGGTCGTCGGGCCCGGCCACCTTGTCGCCGCGAGCGCGGATTTCCAACCCGTCACGCAGCCTGACGCGGATCGCGTTCTCGACCTCCTTTGAGGTCAGCATGGCGGATACGGCGGCCCAGGCCTCGCGCAGCTCGGGATCGATCTTGTCGACGTTATCGCCGTAGAGGCGGAGCGCCATGCGTGTGCCGGTGCCGGTGATCGGGTCATAGCCCGTGGTCGGAATGTGCCGCACCAGATCGCGGTAGAAATCGGCGGGAAAGAAGTCCCGGAAGACGATGTGCGGGAAGGGCAGGGCGAAATGATCGGCGCCTTCGATGCTGGCGACCGCATGCGCGATCAGTTCATCGGCCAGACTGGATGAAGCCGCTTCTGCAAGTGCAGGCATAGGATCCCCCAAAAATGCCCCCATAACGCTAGTTTGCCCCTTCGGCCGAGCCAGCGTCAACGAGCTTCACGGTGCCACAAATGGAACCGCTCCATGAATTCGTCCGCCGGATTCGGGCGGTTCCGTCGTCCCGCTCTGGATCGCCGGGCCAAGCGGCGCCGGGTATAGCAGCGAAGGCTGTTTTTGTCGTCCGAACGTGTGGCCGCGCGGGATCACATCTCGTTGCAGCCGTTTCGTTCGGGGCGGGCGCCCTTCACGTCACCAGCAAGCGCCGGCAGGCATCGACGAAGACCTGCGCGCCGATAACGATGTCTTCGTCCGCCGTGTTCTCGCGCCAATGATGGCTGATACCGCCGATCGAGGGTACGAACAGCATGCCGGCCGGCATGATCGTGGCCAGCACTTGCGCGTCATGCCCGGCGCCGCTCGGCATGCGCAATGATTTGCCGCCGGCAAAGCTCTTGCCCGCATCCTCGATCGCCTGCTGAAAGGCCGCAACCATGATCGCAGGCGTGCCGGTGCGGATGCACTCGATTGTCACGCTGCAGCGGCCCTGCGCGTTGACCTCCTCGGCCATGCTGTGCAGCGCCGCCTCCAGGCGGGCGACCACCGCCGGATCATCGTCGCGAATCTGGAACA
>JBLMWS010000039.1:0-3947 GCA_050257355.1 Gemmatimonas sp. | reverse complement strand
TTGCGCCGCCAGGTTCCGGTTCCCGTGCAGGGTGCATCGATCAAGACCAGGTCGGCGGATGCCTTGATGTCAGCGAGCGGGTCGGCCTCGCCCTTGGGCGCACGGATCTCCGCATTATGCACGCCGGCGCGCGACAGCCGCTCATGGATCGGTGCCAACTGGCGCTTGTCGCGGTCGGTCGCGATCAACCGGCCCTTGCCCTGCATCATCGCCGCCAGCGCCAGCGTCTTGCCACCGGCGCCGGCGCAGAGGTCGATCACCTGTTCGCCGGGCTTTGCTGCTGAAAACAATGCCGCCAGCTGGGAACCTTCATCCTGCACTTCAACGAGGCCCTTGATGAACGCCTCCTCGGCCTGAATGCCGGGATTGCGTGCATCGGCGGATAGCGCGATCCGCAGGCCCGCCGGCGACCACGGCGTCGGCTTGGCGCCGAGATGCGCGAGCGCCGCCAGCACCTTTTCACGCTTGGCCTTCAGGGTGTTGACCCGAAGGTCCAAAGGCGCCCGGCTCGCCATGGCCGTTGCCTCCAGCACGCGGTCCTCGCCGAAGGCTGCTTCGAGATAGGGATCGAGCCATTCGGGGTAGTCGCCCGCAACCGCCGGCGGCGCGTCCTTGAGCGAGCGCTCGCTGAGGGCCCTGCGCTCGGTCTCCGTCAGCGGCGCCGGCGCGAAACGGCTGCCGTCGCAAAGCGCGGCGATCGCGTCGGCGTCAAGGCCGCGTTCGAGCTTCAGCATGCCAAGCACGCGCGCCCGGGCGCTGTCTTCATCCATCAGGTAAGCGCTGGAGGCACGCCGGCGCAGCACGTCCCAGGCGAGCCCGGCGATGGCGGCGCGATCGCCGGAGCCGGCAAAGCGATGCGCGGTTCCCCATTCCTTCAGCGCCTGCGCCGCAGGAATGCGTTGCGCCTCGATCGTATCGATCACTTCGATCGCCGCGGACAGCCGGGCAGCTGGCGTCATATTAGACCTTCAATTCCGCAAGCGGCCGCAACCGCTTAGATGAGCAGGAGAATCTTGAGCGCAAAATAGATCCACATCACGAGCAGCACGAGCACGCCGGCGAGCCACGCCATCGACCGCCGCCCGAGATCGTTGGAATTCACGAATACGCCGGCATGGGCAAAGCGGGTCACGACGAACACCCACGACATCAGCACGATGAACAGATCGGCATGGCGCAGCGGCAGCGCCAGCGCGATCAGGAGATAGAACAGCAGCGGCAGTTCGAACTGGTTGCGATAGCAATTGCCGACCTGGGTCGCGCGCGGCGGCCAATTCGGCTGACCCAGCGCGATATCCCTGATCTTGGTTTCGCCCGCGACCAAGGTCTGCCGGCGCAGACCCACCATCCAGATCAGGAGCGCGAAAGTGAGGCCGACCTGCACGAACAGCGGCAGCAAGACCATTTGAATCGACACGATAGTCCCCCGGTGCCTGCCCTGCCATCACATGTAATAGCGGCCCGCACCAAGCCTGACAATAAAGGCCGGCCCGCACGTCACGAATCCGCAGCCGGCGCGGTGTATGTTGGAAGAGGAAGGATTTACGCATGAGCGAATTTCGACTGACGCAGATTTCGGACACCCATCTTGCGCGCCGCCTGACTAAATTGACCGATAATTTCGACACGCTCGCCAACTACCTCGACGCAACGCGCCCGGACCTCGTCATCAACAGCGGTGATCTTGCCTACGATGCGCCGACGCAAGCGGATGATCTCGAATTTGCCCGCGCGCTGCACGACGCCCTGCCCGTTGCCTGCCGCTATTTGCCCGGCAACCACGACGTCGGCGACAATCCGACCCAGGCCGGCCCGGCTCCGTCGCAAGCGGTCAATGAGAAGGCCCGGCAGGCCTTTATCGCGGCCTTCGGCGACGACCGCTGGCGATTTGAGGCCGCGGGCTGGTGGTTCATCGGCCTCAATTCGCTCGTGATGAATTCGGGCCTCGTCAGCGAGGCCGAGCAGTTCGATTGGCTCGCCTCCGAACTGGCAAGCAGCGGCGGCAAGCCGATCGCGCTGTTTCTGCACAAGCCGATGTTCCTCCATACGCCTGATGATCCGGAGCTGGAGGCGACCGCGATCCGCTACGTCCCCTTTCCGGCGCGGCGGCGGCTGGTCGAGATGTTGCGCGCGGCGAATGTCCGGCTGATCGCCAGCGGTCACGTGCATCAACGGCGCGACTTCACCTATCGCGGCATCCGGCACGTCTGGGCGCCGTCGGCCGGCTTCATCATTTCCGACAAGCGGCAGGAACGGATCGGCCTCAAGGAGGTCGGGCTGGTGGAATATCGTTTCCAGCCCGACGCCTTCGAAGTCCGGCACGTCCGAGCGCCCGGTCAGGTCGATCTCGACCTGGACGAGTTGCTGACCGAGAGCGTCTAAAGCGCGATGAAACTGGGTTGAATCACCATCGCGCTTTAGCGCTTTGATCGAGCATGATCTTTCCATCATGCTCTGGCGCCTCTCGCTTACGCACTTGATCGTCGCGCCGATCACGCCTTCTCCGGCCCGACCCGCACCAGTTGCTTGCCGAAATTGGCGCCCTTCAAGAGGCCGATCAATGCGCCCGGCGCGCTGTCGAGGCCTTCGGTCACGAACTCCTTGTATTTCACCTTGCCCTCGCGCACCCATTGCGACATGTCGCGCAGGAAGTCGTCGTGGCGCACGGCGAAATCAGACACAATGAAGCCGCGAAGGGTCAGGCGCTTGGTCAGGACGGCGCGCATCAGGTTCGCCGCCCATTTCGGCGGCTTGGCCTCGGTGTCGTTGTAATGCGCGATCAGTCCGCAGACCGGCACGCGCGCGAAGGTATTGAGCAGCGGGAATACCGCTTCGAACACGGCCCCGCCGACATTCTCGAAATAGACGTCGATGCCTTTCGGGCAGGCGTCCTTCAGCTTCGCGGCGAGACCGGGATCGCGGTGGTCGAGGCAATCGTCGAAGCCGAGTTCGCGCTTGACGTAATCGCATTTGTCCTTGCCGCCGGCAATTCCGATCGCGCGTGCCCCCTTGATCCTGGCGATCTGGCCGACGGCCGAACCGACCGCGCCCGAGGCCGCGGCGACCACAACGGTCTCGCCGGCTTGCGGTTTGCCGATCTCGAGCAGTCCGGTATAGGCGGTCATGCCGGGCATGCCGAGCACGCCGACCGCGGTCGAGATCGGTGCGAGCTTCGGATCGATCTTGCGCAACGCCTTGGCGTCGGCGACCGCATGGGTCTGCCAGCCGGCGCGCGCCAGAACGACGTCGCCTTTTGCGTAGGTTGGATTGTTTGAGGCGATCACCTCGCACACCGTGCCGCCTTCCATCACGCCGCCGATCGGCACCGGCTGGGCATAGGAGGCCGCATCGCTCATGCGCCCGCGCATGTAGGGATCGAGCGACAGCCAGATCGTGCGCAGCAGGACCTCGCCTTGACCCGGCGTGGGCACCTCATAGGATTCGCTGCGGAAGTCCGACGGCTTCGGCTCACCGACGGGGCGGGATGCGAGAACGATACGTTTGCCCTGGGGCATGGTGATATTCCTCCGATTGCTGCTTCGTCATTCCGTCGATGCGAAGCATCGAACCCGGAACGACGGAGCTTGTGGCGCGAGGTTCCGGGTTCGCGCATTTCATGCGCGCCCTGGAACGACGGACTCCTGTTACACCCCGCCCGGATAGTTCGGGCTTTCGCGCGTGATGGTGACGTCGTGCACATGGCTTTCGCGCAAGCCTGCGCCGGTGATGCGCACGAACTGCGCCTTGTCGTGAAACTCCGCGAGGTCCTTGGCACCGACATAACCCATCGCCGCGCGCAAGCCGCCCGCGAGCTGATGCATCACGTTGCCGACCGGGCCCTTGTAGGGCACCTGGCCCTCGATCCCTTCCGGCACGAGCTTGAGCGTATCCTTGATGTCCTGCTGGAAATAGCGGTCGGCCGAGCCGCGCGCCATCGCACCGACCGA
>JBLMWS010000038.1:0-4282 GCA_050257355.1 Gemmatimonas sp. | reverse complement strand
GTGCACGCGCACCCACAGCACATTGGCAAATTCCTGCGTGCGCAAGGTTTCGATGAACGTGATTTTCACGTTTCCGCCTCCTCCTGCCGGCCATTCTTTTCATTGCGCTTCGAAAGCGCGTCGTTAGCGCTTTGGAAGCGCACAGCTGCGCGCTTGTCAGCGTCTCGACTGCGCCGGCTCCGGCAGCGGCCGTCGACCCAAGCCATACGCTCTCTTGTAATATATCACAATATGTTTAATGTCGGCCACAGGCCTGCGCCCAAGACGCAAGGCTGCGAGGAACCCAAGGCAAACCCATGGCGCGTCGGAAAAGCGCGATCAAACTCATCCAGCCCGAACCGGCCGAAGCGCCCACGCGGCACAATCGGCTCAATTTGTTCGAGCTCGCCTATCAGCGGATCGAGGATCTGCTGGTGAATTGCGAGCTGCAGCCGGGCCGCTTTCTCACCGTGCAGGAACTGCAGGACGTGACCGGGTTCGGCCGCACCCCGGTGCACAATGCGGTGAACCGGTTTGCCGAGGACACGCTGATCGTCATTCGCCCGCGCCACGGCCTGCAGATCGCGCCGATCGAGCTGTCGCGCGAGCGCCTGCTGCTCAAGCTGCGGCGCGACATGGAGCGGTTTGTCATTCGCCTGGCGGCGGAACGCGCCTCGCTGTCACATCGCAACCAGATGATGCATATCGAGCGCGCACTGGGCGAGCGGCGCACAACGCTGTCGATCGACGAGTTCAACAAGCTCGACCGTCGGCTCGACGCGCTCATGCTTGCCGCGAGCGGCGAACCCTTCCTGGCCCATACCATGCGGCCGCTGCATACGATCTATCGCCGCATCGGCTACATCTACCATCGCCTGCTGCCCGGCCACACCGACCTCATCGGCACCATCGATCGTCATCTCGCCATCACCAGTTCCGTCGCCAATCGCCATGCGGCGCGGGCGGTCGCGGCGAGCGACGCGTTGATCGATTTCATGGATCAGATGTTTGAGGAGATGGAGGCCGGCATCGATCCGCGCCTGCTCGATTGCAGCATCGAACCTTTGCCCGGAACATAATCGTCACAACAGGAAAGACGGGACATGACCACGACAACAACCGCAGCCCCGCTGCCGCAGCAGACGGTGATCCAGGACGCCGCTCGCTATCTCATCCAGAACTACAGCCCGAAGGGCAACCGCGTCGGCTGGCTGATGATGGCCTCGATCCTGGTGGAGGCGTGGGATCTCTACTCGATCGCCTTCGTGCTGGTCTTCATTCGCGATCAGTACCATCCCGATCCGCTGCTGCTCGGCCTCGCCGCGGCGGGAACACAGGGCGGCGCGCTGATCGGCGCGATCATCGGCGGTTGGCTGTCCGACAAGATCGGGCGCCGCGTGATGTTCCTGGTCACGATGACGATGTTCGTCGTGCTCGCGGTGGCGCAAGCCTTCGTGCCCAACATCACCTGGTTGATCGTGATCCGCTTCCTGCTCGGCATTCCCTTGGGCAGCGATATTTCGACCGGCTACACCTACATCATGGAATCCATGGCCAAGGGCCAGCGCGAGATCATGGGCAACCGCTGGCAATTCATGTTTGCCATCGGCGAGGTCTTGACGCTCGCGGTGATCGCCGTCTTCCTGGTGCTCGATCTCAATCATGAAACAGTGTGGCGCGTCACGCTCGGGCTCGGCGCGGTGCCCGCGCTCATCATCCTGTTCCTGCGGCACGATGTGCCGGAGACGGCGGTGTGGCTCGTCAAGCAGGGCCGCTTCCGTGAAGCCAAGGCGGTGGCGCGGCAAATGTACAACGACCCGCTCGATATGCTGCCGGATCGGGACGTCATCCTGCCGAAGCCGCGTCCGTCGGCCTTCCTCGCCGATCTGCGCCAGGATCCGATCCGTTGGCGCGCGACGCTGTACGGCTGGATCGCCTGCTTCGCGCAAGGCAGCGAGTTTTCCACCTTCGCCTTCTACCTGCCCGTGCTATTTGCGATGGTCGGCGTTTCGAGCATGCTCGGCAACAATCTCGTCACCATGCTGCTGTTCTGCTTCGCCGCGCTGTCGGGCTGGGTCGGACCGCTGCTGACGCCGAGGATAGGCCATCGCGGCATCGGCATTGCCGGCTTCGGCATCGTGCTGGTGTCGCTGCTGCTGGCGGCCGCCGCGCTCTACACCGGCCACAAATACCTCCTGCCCTTTGCGGCGGCGGCGATGCTGTGGGGCCATTATTGGGACGCCTCGAACTGCATGACCATTCCGACCATGGTGGCAAAGCCCGAATATCGGGGCACCGCGAGCGGCTTTGCCTACATGTTCGTGAAGCTGCCGTCGTTCCTGGCGATCTTCCTGTTTCCCTCGCTGTTCGCCGCGATCGGCCAGGCCAATGCGACGCTGTTCGTCGCGATCTTTCCGCTGATCGGCTTGTTGGCCGCGATCTTCATCCTGCCCGAAGTCTATGGCTATGAGCATGATTGACGGCTCGTGGTGAGCCGAACGCGCCTGCCGCCGCTTGCATCCGACGGCGGCAGGTCGCCCTTCACGATATCGCCGAGCCGCGTCGCCGAGCCCTACCAGTCGTCCGGGCAGGGATCGACGATCTTCCAGAGTTCGGTGCCGTTCTTGATCTTCTTCATCTCGGTCGTCAGACCGCCATTGCGGCGGATCCAGTCCTTCACCGCATCAGGGTAATAGGACATCAGCTCCGAGGTCCCCTC
This sequence comes from Gemmatimonas sp., assembly GCA_050257355.1. Lineage (GTDB taxonomy): Bacteria > Pseudomonadota > Alphaproteobacteria > Rhizobiales > Xanthobacteraceae > Bradyrhizobium. The sequence continues at coordinate 1,584 of JBLMWS010000038.1, read as the reverse complement.
GGCGCTGGTGACCTTGATGCCGAAGGTGAAGGCCTTGTCGTAATAGGCCTGGTGGAAGCCGAGGCTGGCGCGCGGGGTAACGCAGATCTTGTTCAGCGGCACGATACCGAGCACCAGCGTGCAGGCTGAATTGCAGATGCCGTCAATGACGACGCGCTCGCCGCGCTCGCGGATGCGCTCGTACTTGGCCTTGTACTCCTCGACATAGCCGCCGTGATCGCGGGTGATGTGCAGCAGCGCATGGGCCGGCGTGGCGGCAACAAGCGAGAGCAGCAGCAGAGCAAGCGGTGTGATGCGCATGTCGGAGGGCGGAGTTGATCACCTGCCGTGAAGCGGAAGCGCCGGTCAGCCGGGCTTCCGAATGTCGCCAGACTGTGTTGGGAAAGTGTTAAGCATCCGGAGAAGGCCAAAAATGGGCGCGAAAGGCCCAGTTTTGGCGCCGAATCCGGCCGTTCGGCGGCCGGTTCGCGGCGGAATTGACACCTGGAATGGCTTGGGTAGCGTGCGTTGGGGATGATCGGAGAATCGGGATGAAGAACGTAAAGCTTGTCGCGGCCGTTGCTCTGCTGTGCACGGCCACCAGCCTGCCAAGCAGCGCGGCCGAACTGCAGCTCCCCCAACACCGTTATGCCCGTCACCACGTCTGGGGGCTGCCCTACCCGATCAGCTATCTGCACAATTACGGCCCCGGTCCCGAGCCCGGCAGCTTTGCCTATTATGACGGCCCTTCGACCAATCTGTGCTATCGCGGATCTGCCGCCTATCTCGGCCAGGACCACCGCCGCCATCCCTGCTTCTGAGGTCGGATGGAAGTCGCCCGATAAGTCTGCTATCGGGACCTCACGCGCTCGTAGCTCAGCTGGATAGAGCATCGGATTTCGATTCCGAGGGTCGGGAGTTCGAATCTCTCCGAGCGCGCCATTCTGCGATTTTACACGAGATGATCGTCGGCAGGCGCCTCTGTCGTTTGTGCCGAGTTCCGGGTTCGGCCAATCAGCGGCCCAACCGTCTGGAACGCTCCTGCGGCGAATGTGTTGGCACCTAGCAGGAATGTAGCGGGTCTTGCCAAACGAGTCGGAGAGTGGGCGGTTCTGATGCGCGCCATCCGGCACAGAAGATGCAACATCGACCCGCTCGATCCCTCCTCCTGCACGGCTCAGGCATGCGCCAACCACCGGCGCACATCACAGGTGACCCATGCAATTCATGCTGCTGGTCTGCAACGACGATTCGTTTAGACCGCCTCCCGCGTTGGAGCCGGAGGTTATTAATTGGGTGGACGAGGCGAAGCGCCGGGGGATGCGCATATCCGGCAGCCGGTTTAGACCCATCTCCGAAGTCAAGACCATACGTGTTCGCGGCGGCGAGCGCTCCCTCGCTGGCGGACCCGCCGTCCAGGCCAAGGAGAGAATCACCGGCTATGAACTGGTTGATTGCCCGAGCTTGGAAGAGGCAATCGAGCTCGCATCAGCGCACCCAATGGCCGCCGTTGGAGCCGTCGAAATAAGGCAGCTCTGGCAGGTCGACTGACGGCGCAGCGGGCGCGCAACGCCACGACAGATTCGAGAGATGCATCCTCCATGT
>JBLMWS010000037.1:0-22045 GCA_050257355.1 Gemmatimonas sp. | reverse complement strand
GTTCAAAGAGACCGGCCGATGCTGACCCAGGCACTCCTCGTTGACGACAGCCGCTCCGCGCTCGACTTTCTGAAGCGGCATATCGAAGCGGATGGTCTGGTGCAGGCGACCGCCTTTCTTGATCCGCTGGAGGCGATCGCCGCCGCACGATCGCGGGATTTCGACATCGTGCTGGTCGACTACGAGATGCCGAGGATGGACGGCATCGCCCTTATTCGCACGTTGCGCAACGTGCCGGGATTTTCCGAGATTCCCATGGTGATGATCACCTCGGTCGAGGACGACGAGGTGCGGATGCGGGCATTGCAGGCCGGCGCCACCGACTTTCTGCCCAAGCGACCGCAAAGCCTGGAGATGAAGGTGCGCCTGCGCAACCTCGTCCGGCTCGGCCTTGCGGTCCGCAAGCTCAACGATCGCGCCGCGGACCTCGCCGGCGAAGTCGCCGCGGCGACGTGCAAACTCCAGGAGCGCGAAGAGGAAATCATCCTGCGCCTGGCGCTCGCGGTCGAATACCGGGACAACGACACCGGTGAACATGCGCTGCGGGTCGCCAAATATAGCCGCCTCATTGCCGAGGAGCTCGGCCTTCCGCAGCGGCTCTGTCGCGACATTTATCTGGCCGCTCCCCTGCACGACGTCGGCAAGGTCGCGATCCCCGACAGCGTCCTGCTCAAGCCGGGACGGCTGAACCAGGCAGAGATCGCCATCATCCGGACTCACGCTGCAATCGGCGCGCGGATCCTGGCGGACAGCCACTGCGAGTTGATCCAGCTCGGGGCGGCCATCGCGGTTGCTCATCACGAACGCTGGGACGGCAGCGGTTATCCGCACCGCCTCAAGGGACCGGAGATTCCGATCGCGGCTCGTGTCGTCGCGGTTCCCGATGTGTTCGATGCGCTGACGACAAAGCGGCCATACAAAGAGGCGATGCCGTTATCGGAGGCGCGCGATTATCTCGCGAGCCGTAGCGGGCAGGAATTCGATCCCGCCTGCGTCGATGCGTTCCTGGCTCGCTGGAATGAGGTGGTGGAGATTGCCAAACGGCCCGCCGCGCCGGTTCGGATGCTGGAGGATGCGGGCGCGCTTGCCCCGCAGTGAACTCTGCCGCGGCCGAGCCGAAATCGCGAATTGCCGATCAGAGATCGACCGAGCCCAGCAGCATATTGATCTGGCCGTTGCCCCACATCGGCAGCAGCAGCCTGGAGAAGTCGCGCCCCGCGCGTTCGCTGAGGCGAAACAGGGTCGGCTCGGCGGCCTCGGCCGTCGCGCTGCTTTGCGCACGCAAATAGCCGAAATGCGTGTCCGGCGAAATTTCGTCGATGAATTGTCCGACCCTGGCCCATTTCTGCAGACCGTCGCTGACGAACTCGAAGCGGAAGCGCTCCGGCACTGCAAAGGCGCTGAGCAGGAAACATTTCCCGGTAAGGTTGGACAAAGCAGGAAGGCCGAGATCGTCGGAAAACGGCATGCCGTTCTCCGCGCGCCTCAGGCTTTTCCAGAGCGACAAGGCTGCCTCCAGCCTCGCATCGAGACGATCGGGGACGGCGAATGGATTCCGGCAGGACATGGTTGAACTTCGCTTCGTTGAGGACGGCCGGAGCATTCCTAGCGCGGGCTGCCGGCTTCATCTTGATCTCGGTCAAGAGCCGGATGGCGTAGGCGGGCATTGTGACCGCCTGAATTGAGGCGCCGCGCTCGCGCGCGATACAGGCAGATGACGGCAATGCCCATGACCAGCTTGCGAAGGGGGGCACAAGTGCCCGTGACCACAGGGCCCGGCTTTCTCTGGGGCGTCTCCACCTCGAGTTTCCAGATCGAGGGCGCCGCGCACAGCGATGGGCGCGGCGATAGCATCTGGGACAGCTATTGCCGGCAGCAGGGCCGCATCAAGAACGGCGACACCGGCGACGTCGCCTGCGATCACTATCATCGCTATGCCGAGGACGTCGCGCTGATGCGCGATCTCGGCCTCAAGGCCTATCGCTTCTCGATCGCGTGGCCGCGCGTGCTGCCACGCGGCCGCGGCGCAGCCAACGAGGCGGGCCTTGACTTTTACGACAGGCTGATCGATGCGCTGCTTGCAGCAGGCATCGAGCCCTGGATCTGCCTCTACCATTGGGACCTGCCGCAGGCGCTGCAGGATCTCGGCGGCTGGCAAAGCCGCGACATCACGGGGTGGTTCGGTGATTATGCGGCGCTCGTCGCCCATCGGTATGGCGATCGGGTCAAGCGCTTCGCCACCTTCAACGAACCGTGCGTATTCACGCTGTTCGGTTACGGCCTTGGCTGGAACGCGCCGGGGGTCGCCGACAGGGCGGCGCTGCATAAAGCCATCCACCACGTCAATCTGGCCCACGGCACGGCCATCGACGTGCTGCGCGCGCTGGTGCCGCAGGCCTCGCTCGGCGCCATCCACAACCGCCAACCCTGCTTTCCCTGCAGCGCCAGTCCTGATGACGCCGCTGCCGCGCTGCGCTTCTGCGAATATTGGAACGATGCCTTTCCACATCCGCAGCACTTCGGCTGCTATTCGCCGTATCTTGCTGAGGCGATCGAGCCTTACCAGAAGCCCGGCGACATGGCGCAGATCGCACGCCCCGTAGACTGGTTCGGGCTGAACCATTATTCGCCGCATTATATCAAGGCCGACGCCAATCTGATCGGCGCCACCTTCGGCGCGCCGCCAGAGGACGTGCCGCGAGGTGCAATCGGTTGGCCGATCGTCCCCGACGCCTTCCGCGACACGCTGCTCGACATTCACGACCGTTTCCGCCTGCCGATCTACGTGCTGGAAAACGGAACGGCTTCCGAGGACAAAGTGGACGACACAGGGCGTGTCGACGACCCCGGTCGTATCGCTTATTTGCAGGCCTATATCGGCGCAATGCAGGATGCGATCGGCGCAGGCGCCGACGTTCGCGGCTATTTCGTGTGGTCGCTGCTGGACAATTTCGAATGGGCGTCCGGCTACACGCAACGTTTCGGTCTGGTTTACGTTGACTTCGCCACGCAGAGGCGCATTCCCAAAGCATCCGCGCGATGGTATGCCGACCTCATTGCGGCGGGACGAGGCAACCCGGTTCCCGCGAAGGACCGCAACCCGGCAAGCGCGGTAGTGGCAGAGGGATGACCGAAAGAGTTCTTCTCGCTGACGTTGGCGGCACCAATGCGCGTTTTGCGCTGATGAGCGGCGGGACGATCGGGCCGATCGAACATCTGCGGGTGGCCGAGTTTCCTCACGCGAACGATGCGATCGCGGCATTCCTGGCGCGTCATGCCGCGGAACCGCCCATAGCTGCCGTCATGGGCGTTGCTGGACCGGTCGAGAACAATCGCTGTCTCATCACCAACAGCGGTTGGCTGCTCGATGGCGCAGAACTCACCAAACTGTTCGGTCTTGCGAGCGTGCATCTGCTCAATGATTTCGAAGCGCTGGGCTGGTCGCTGCCCGGATTGCAGCCGGCTGATCTTTTCCCCGTCGGAACGCAGGCCGCGACGTCGGGCGCGCCCATGCTGGTGCTCGGGCCCGGTACCGGCTTTGGTGCCGCCGGCATGTTCATGCAGGACGGCCAAGCGGTCGTTGTCGTCACTGAGGCCGGGCATGCCACCCTGCCGGCAACCTGCGAGCGCGAAGAGAAGGTCATCGCGCAATTGCGCCGGCAATTTGGTCACGTCTCGATCGAACGTGCCCTGTCCGGATCCGGGCTTGAAAACCTCTATCATGCGCTCGCGCTTGTCGACGGCGTCACGGCGGTCGAGCGCGACGCCGCCGCGATCACCCGTGCCGCACTGGACGGCAGTTGCGCCGTCAGCGTCGCCGCGCTTGATATGTTCTGCGCCTTTCTCGGCGACGTTGCCGGCAATCTCGCTCTGACCTTCTGTGCCCGCGGCGGCGTCTATATCGCCGGCGGCATCGTGCCGCGTTTCGCCGATCGCCTGGGCCAAACCAGCTTTCGCACGCAGTTCGAGAGCAAGGGCCGCTACGGCGCCTATCTCGGCAATATCCCGACCAACGTCATTGTTGCGCCCGACAGCAGCTTCATCGGGCTCAAGGTCTTCTTCGAACGGAACGTGGCGGCAACCGTCTCCGCGATCAAACGCCGATGACGGCGGTCGTCACGATCACGCCCAATCCGGCGGTGGACGTCTCGACGGCAGTCGAGAAGATCGTCCCGGTTGCCAAGCTGAGAGGCATCTTGCAGCGGCGCGACCCCGGCGGCGGCGGCATCAATGTGGCGCGGGTCGTCAAACGCTTCGGCGGCAACGTTAGCGCAATCTATCCGATCGGCGGCGTGACCGGCAATCTGCTGCGCAAGCTTTTGGAGCGCGAAGGCGTTGCCAGCCGCACCTTCGCCATCGCCGAGGAAACCCGCGAGGACTTTTTCGTCACCGAGATCAGCACGCACCAGCCCTATCGCTTCATTCTGCCCGGCCCGCGTCTGAAGGAAAGCGAATGGCAGGCCTGCCTCGAACTGCTTTCTGCGATCGAGCCGTTTCCGGCGTTCGTGGTCGCAAGCGGCAGTCTGCCTGACGGCGTTCCCGCTGATTTTTATGCGCGCGTGGCGCGGATCGCCAGGCAGCGTGGCGCCAAGGTGATCCTGGACACATCCGGACCGCCGCTTATCGCGGCGGTCGCCGAAGGCGTCGACCTGATCAAGCCGAATTTGCGGGAGATGCGCGAGCTCGCAGGCCACGAGCCGTCGGACGCGATCGAATGGGAGCTCGCCGCCAAGGCGCTGGTCGCGAGCGGCAAGGTGGCGGTGGTTGCGCTGACCATGGGCCATCTCGGCGCCGTGCTGGTCACGAAAGACAGGATATGGCGGGCGGAGCCGCTGTCCGTGACCCCGGTGAGCGCGGTGGGCGCCGGCGACAGTTTTCTCGGCGCGCTGATTTGGCATCTCGCCTGCGGCGCGGACCTGGAAAAATCCTTCCGCCACGCGGTAGCAGCCGGAGCCGCGGCGTTGCTCAATCCAGGTACCGAACTCTGCCGGCCGGCCGATGTCGAGCGACTCGCCGGAGAGACGGTTCTCAGAGCGGTCTGACGCATTCGGAGGCAAGGCCCGCGGCCTTGTGGCTGCCTGCCGAGGTCCCGTGATTAAGCTTGTCGAGCGAGATCAAGAGGTTTCCGACCCGTTCCAGAGAGGACACCCAGTCGGCCACGCGACCATAATTGTCCACGAGCCAATTGAACGAGCCCTGCACCAGAGTGAAGGCCGCCGCAGCCTGGGTGAGCTCGCCAAGCGTCATGGCACCGGTCAGGAATTTCGGGGCGCACAGGACGAGGCCGATAACGGGCACCAGCATCGAATTGGATTGCGACACCAGCGTCGTGCGCACGAGTTGCCAGCACAAGCGACGCCACTGCTCCATCGTGTTTTTCAACGCCTGCCAGAGGCTACGGCAGGCCTCCGGCTCCTGGGCTTTCGGGGCGACGCCTTCGCCGATATCCCGAAGCTGGTGAGCCGCGGTGATCAATTCGGCCTCGGTCTGGTTTTTGATCTGCACCAGCCGCGTCAGCGGCGAGCCCACCAGAAGCATCGCGAGCGTGATGATGCCGGAATAGACCGCGACGCTGATGACGAGATAGCCCGGAATCCAAAGCTTGTAACCGAGCAGAGGAAATGCGATGTCGCCGCCGACCGTCCACAGGACCTGAATGAAGATGATGGCGGTCAACAGCGCCTGCACCAGCCCGAGCGCGAAATCGATCGGCGCATCGGTGGCTATTCGGACATCCTCGGTGAGGCGGTATTCCGGGATCTGCTGCTCGCTCTGGACCTGAGCCAAGCGGGCATAGCGGTCATTGTCCACCCAATATTCGATGACTTTCGTGGTCAGCCACTGACGCCACTTTCGCTGCACGGTCATGCGGCCCCAGACCGAGGCGGCGGCGAGCGCGACGCTCATACAGACCAGCGGGATCAGCAACACTGCCTGGTTCTTCAGCCGCGCCGGGCTGCGACTTTCCAGCGCGTCGAAGAAATCGCGATTCCAATAGTTGAAGCGGAACTGCACGTAGAGCTGCAGGACGACGACCCCGACCAGCGCGCCGCAGAGCAACCAGAATGGCCAGGCTCGCCGCGTCAGCCAGAACCCGGAAGCGCTCTCCCAAAATCGGCGCCACTCTTCATAAGCGGCATCTTGCTGCTTGTCGGACATGATCACTTTGATAGCTAGCGGCCTATCTTCGCCGCGCCCTTGATCTTTCGCAAAGCACCCGCCGGGCATGCCGCCAGAGTATCCACAGTTGGATCCGCGCTTGTGGATGAGGCGCGCGCCGCTGCGGTGCGGGAGGAAAGGCGATGAAGGCGTCCGGTTATATCAGCTGGTTCAAGGATATTCGCCTCGAGGATATCCCCCTGGTCGGAGGAAAAACGGCCTCGCTGGGCGAACTCTACTCGGCACTCGCGCCCCAAGGCGTGAAGGTCCCGAACGGATTTGCGCTGACGGCATCAGCCTATCGCGATGCCCTGACGGAAGCCGGGGCCTGGGACGAGCTTCGGTCACTGCTCTCCGGACTGGACAAGCGGCGCATTTCCGACCTCGCCAAACGCGCTGCCGCGGCCCGTGCCATCGTCTATGCCGCAACCGATCAGGACGTGCTGCGGCGCGAGGTCGAGCAGGCCTATCGACAGCTCGAGCAGGAGTACGGCCCCCACCTCGCGGTCGCGGTGCGCAGTTCGGCCACGGCCGAGGATCTCCCGAACGCGAGCTTTGCCGGACAGCATGAAAGCTTTCTCAACATCCGTGGGCCGCACGATCTCATGAATGCGTGCCGGCGCTGCTTTGCTTCGCTGTTCACCGATCGGGCGATCTCCTATCGCATCGACAACGGCTTCGATCATTTCAAGGTCGCGCTCTCGGTTGCCGTGATGAAAATGGTGCGGGCCGACCTCGCCTCCAGCGGCGTGATCTTCACGCTCGACACCGAAAGCGGCTTCCGCGATGTGGTGTTCGTGACCGGCGCCTACGGGCTCGGCGAAAATATCGTCCAAGGCACCGTCGATCCCGACGAATTCTATGTCCACAAGCCGACCTTCAAGGCCGGCTTCCGCGCCGTGCTGTCGCGCCGCCTCGGGGCCAAGGACAAGCGAATGGTCTATGCGCGGGGGCACGCAACCACCCGCAACGTGATGACGTCGCAAGCCGATCGCAAGCGCTTCTGCATCAGCGACGCGGACGTGCTCGAGCTCGCCAAATGCGCGATCGTGGTGGAGGAGCATTATTCCGGCAAGGCCGGCAGCCCGACGCCGATGGATGTGGAGTGGGCGAAGGACGGCAAGGAGGGCGCGCTCTACATCATCCAGGCGCGGCCGGAGACGGTGGCCTCACGTCGCAACGCAGAAGCGCTGGAGAATTACGTCCTGAAATCGACGGGCAAGACGGTCGCGGAAGGGCGCGCCGTGGGCGAGAAGATCGCGGCCGGCAAGGTGCGCCTGATCCGGAACGAGCGCGAGCTCAAGACTTTTCAACCCGGCGAAGTGCTGGTGGCGCCGGCGACCAGTCCCGATTGGGAGCCGGTGATGAAGGTTGCCGCCGCTATCGTGACCGACCATGGCGGCAGGACCTGCCACGCGGCCATCATCGCTCGCGAGCTCGGCGTGCCGGCGGTGGTCGGCACCGAAGATTTTACCCGGAAGGCAAAGACCGGAATGGCCGTCACGGTATCATGCGCGGAGGGCGACATCGGTCATGTCTACGAGGGTACTCTGCCGTTCGAGATCGAACGGATCGCGACTGATCGATTGGAGAAGCCCCGCACCGAAATCATGGTCAATCTCGGTAACCCCGAGGTCGCGTTCAAGACGGCGCTCGCACCGAACGACGGTGTCGGGCTTGCCCGGATGGAGTTCATCATCAACCAGCATATCGGCATTCACCCGATGGCGCTGGCGCAGCCGAATAAGGTCAAATCTGCGCAGGATCGGCGAGCGATCAGGCGCCTGACTGCCGGCTACAAGGAGCCGACGAACTTCTTCGTCGAGCGCCTCTCGGAGGGCGTCGGCACGATTGCAGCGGCGTTTTATCCGCGCCCTGTGATTGTCAGGCTGTCCGATTTCAAGACCAACGAATACGCGCACCTCGTCGCGGGTGCCGACTTCGAACCCAAGGAAGAAAACCCGATGCTGGGGTTCCGAGGCGCCTCGCGTTATGCGCATCCGGCCTATGCCGCCGGCTTTGCGCTGGAATGCGCGGCGCTGCGCCGCGTCCGCAATGTGATGGGCCTGACCAATCTGAAAATCATGATCCCGTTCTGCCGCCGCGTCGAGGAGGCGCGCAAGGTCATTGAAGCAATGGCACAGCAGGGGCTGAAGCGCGGCGAACGCGGCCTCGAGCTGTTCATGATGTGCGAGATCCCGAACAACGTCATCCTGATCGATCAATTCGCCAGGCTGTTCGACGGATTCTCGATCGGCTCGAACGATCTGACGCAGCTGACGCTCGGCGTCGACAGGGATTCCGACATCGTGGCGTTCGACTTCGACGAACGCGATCCGGGAATGCTGCAAATGCTCTCGATGGCGGTTGCGGGCGCCAAACGCAATCGTCGCCATGTCGGCATCTGCGGCGAAGCGCCGGCGAATTATCCGGAAATCGCAAAATTCCTGGCCGGACTCGGCATCGATTCGATTAGCGTCAATCCGTCGAGCGTGCTGCGAACGATGGCGCTCGTCCGCGACGCGGAAAAGGAAAAGGCCGAGACAAAACTGGCCGCGAGTTAGGCCCGAGTGCCATCGGTACCGGAACCCGATCCATCATCCCCGGGGCAACGGCTCTGCCCTTTTGCCGCAGGGCTAACCGACAGCCATTTCGCTGGAGGCCGAGTCGACTATTTGCTCTTGTCGCGCGAATGAAGCGCTTTCAGCGCTTCCCGCACGTCGTCGTCTTCCAGCGCGTCCTGAACCCAGCGCTGGTCTTCGACCTGGCCGCGCTTGTGGTGCAGGGTCGTCTTCCCGGTTGCCGCGGGTTTTGATGCAACCGCGTTCTGCTGCTTGTCAGTCTCTTTGCTCATGCTCGCGCCTCGGAGTGCAAAGAGAACATGCACGCTCGCGCCGGAGCATGTGTTGAGCGGGATCAAGTGTCGGCATGTTGCCGGAGAACCGCAATCGGCCCCGCTTCGGAACCCCGTCACCAAAACTTGAAGGAATGGCATGGCGAACGCAGCGGCAGAATTTGCGCTACGTCAACGGCTTGGGATGCCGCAATGCGAAAGCGACGTTGAACTCCGGAAATTCAAGGTACGGCCGATGCAGGATCAACAAGAGCAACTCTCAAACGCCGCACCGGCACTCAAGGAGGCGCCCTCGCTCGTTCCGAGCGAGCCTCAACACCTGCCCGTACCGGTCAAGCGCAATGGGAAAAAGCGCTCGTGGCGCATCGCGACCGCCCTCCTCCTCTTGCTGCTGGGCGCGGCGGGCGGCGGCGGTTACTCCGTCTGGAAGCGAATGCACCCGCCGCTGCCCGCCGGCATCAGCTATGGCAACGGCCGGATCGAGGCGGACGAGATCGACATCGACACCAAATATGCGGGTCGCGTGGCTGAGCTCATGGCCGATATCGGCGACATGGTAACGCCCGGGCAGGTCGTGGCCCGGATGGACACAAGGGAGATCGAGCAATCGCTGTCGAAGTCGGAAGCGCAGGCCCGGCAAGCGCAGAAAGCGGTCGACGAGGCGCAGGCCAACCTCACCCAGCAGCGGGCGCAAAGAACGCTGGCTCAACAGGAAATGGACCGCACCAGCCAACTCCTGAAGAACGGCTGGACCACCCAGGAGATCGCGGATCAGCGCAAGCAGACGCTGGACGCCGCCATCGCGGCCTACAACGCCGCGAATGCGAGGGTCTTCGTGGCCCAACATGCCCTCGAAGCCGCTCAGCACGATGCCGGCAAGGTGCAGATCGCCGACAACACGCTGGTGGCGCCCAAGGCCGGCCGAATCCAGTACCGGCTCACCAATATCGGCGAAGTCCTTCCCGCCGGCGGCAAAGTCTTCACCATGCTGGATTTCTCCTACGTCTACATGGACGTCTACCTGCCGACCATGGAAGCCGGCAAGGTCAAGGTGGGTGCGGACGCGCGCATCGTTCTTGATGCCTATCCCGACCATCCGATCCCGGCGAAAGTCTCCTTTGTCGCAAGCCAGGCGCAGTTCACGCCGAAAACCGTGGAGACGAAGACCGAGCGCGACAAGCTGATGTTCCGCATCCGCGTGCGGATCGACCCGGATCGCCTGCGTGCGCACACCGACGCGATCAGAAGCGGCTTGCCGGGGATGGCCTATATCCGTTGGGATCCATCCGTCGCATGGCCGAACAAGCTGGAAAGCGCCCCATGAACGGCCGCGACGATTGGGTCGCGGTCGTCCGGGATCTCTTCCATCGCTACGGCTCGGTCGTGGCACTCGACGGCGTATCGACCGACATTCCAGCAGGCAAGCTCGTCGGCCTGATCGGCCCCGACGGCGTCGGCAAATCCTCGCTGCTCGCGATCATCGCGGGCGCACGGCAAATCCAGGAGGGCGGGGTTCTCGTCCTCGATACCGAGATCGCCGATAGCGCCGCACGCGCCCTGATCTGTCCACGGATTGCTTACATGCCGCAGGGGCTCGGCAAGAACCTCTATCCCGATCTGAGCGTGAAGGAGAACGTCGAGTTCTTCGCCAGGCTGTTCGGACAGGCCCGCGAGGAGCGCGAGTGGCGGATCAAGGAGCTGTTGGACAGTACCGGGCTTGCGCCCTTTGCCGACCGGCCCGCCAAAAAACTCTCCGGCGGCATGCGGCAGAAGCTCGGGCTGTGCTGCTCGCTCATCCATGATCCGGATCTGCTCATTCTCGACGAGCCCACGACCGGCGTCGACCCGCTGTCGCGCCGACAGTTCTGGGACCTGATCGATCGCCTGCGCGCGCGGCGCGCTGCAATGAGCGTGATCGTCGCGACCGCCTATATGGAGGAAGCCGAGCGCTTCGACTGGCTGATCGCGATGAATGCCGGAACGATTCTCGCCACCGGCACGCCCTCCGACCTGAAGCACCAGAGCGGCACCCGGTCGATCGAAGGCGCTTTCGTCGCCTTGCTTCCGGAGCGCCCCGGCACCGCGCAGCTACAGGCGGCCGATCCGGTGCTCGATCCGGATGCCGAACCGGTCATCGTCGCGCAAAACCTCACCTGCCGGTTCGGCGATTTCACCGCCGTCGACCACGTGAACTTCACGATCCGCAAGGGCGAGATTTTCGGCTTCGTCGGCTCGAACGGCTCGGGCAAGACGACGACGATGAAGATGCTGACCGGCTTGCTGCCGCCGACCGAGGGCGAGGCGCTGATCTTCGGCGACGTGCTGGAAGCCGGCGACCTCGCGGCACGAAGCCGGGTCGGCTACATGTCGCAATCCTTTTCGCTCTATGGCGAACTCACGGTGCGTCAGAACCTGACGCTGCATGCCCGGCTATTCCATCTGCCCGCCGCCTTTGCCGAGAAGCGCATCGCCGAGCTGGTCGAGAAGTGCGATCTTGCCGATGATCTCGACGATCTCGCCGCAGCACTTCCGCTCGGCATCAGGCAGCGGCTGTCGCTTGCGGTTGCCGTCGTCCACAAGCCGGACCTTCTGATCCTGGACGAGCCGACCTCCGGCGTCGATCCCGTGGCGCGCGACCAGTTCTGGGAGCTATTGATCGACCTCTCCCGCAACCAGGGCATGACCATCTTCGTCTCGACGCATTTCATGAACGAGGCGGCGCGCTGCGACCGCCTGTCGCTGATGCATGACGGCCGCGTGCTCGCAACCGACACACCGGAGGGGCTGGTCAAAGCAAGGGGCGCGAACAACCTCGAAGACGCCTTCATCGGCTTCCTCGAACAGGAGCGGGCGAGCCCCGCCCCGCCACCGACGATCAACCAGGCGCCGGCCGCGCCTTCGCACCTGATCCAGCCAGCGGGCCGAAGCCGGGCCCGCGCCTACTTCAGCCTGCAGCGGCTGTTCGCCTACACCATTCGCGAAGGCCTTGAGCTCGTCCGCGATCCGATCCGGCTGCTGTTCGCCCTGTTCGGCACCGCGCTTTTGATGATCGTGTTCGGCTTCGGCATTTCCACCGACGTCAACAATCTGAGCTTTGCCGTTCTCGACCGCGACCAGACGCCCGAGAGCCGCGCCTATCTCGAGGAGCTCCGCGGGTCGCCCTATTTCACCGAAAAGGCTCCGATCAAGGACTATAAAGACCTCGACCGCCGCCTGCAGAACGGCAACATCTCGGCAGCAATCGAGATCCCGCCGAAGTTCGGCCTCGATATCAAGCGCGGGCGTCCCGCCTTCGTCTCGGCCTGGATTGACGGGGCCATGCCGTACCGCGCCCAAACCATCCGCGGCTATCTGCAGGGCATGCATCAGCTCTATTTGACCGATCCCGTGATCAAGACGACGCAGGCGAGCGCCGCGCCGCCGGCCGATATCGAGATCAGGTTCAAATACAACCAGGATTTCGACAGCATCTATGCGATGGTGCCTTCGACGATCGCGATGATGCTGGCGCTGTTTCCGGCGATTCTGATGGCGCTTGCGGTGGTGCGCGAGAAAGAGCTCGGCTCGATCACCAATCTCTACGTCACCCCGGTAACCAGGCTCGAATTCCTCGTCGGCAAACAGCTGCCCTACGTCGCCGTCGCCCTGATCAATTTCTTCCTCCTGTTCATGATGGCGCTTTTCCTTTTCCACGTGCCGCTCAAGGGCAGCTTCCTCGCCTTGCTCACGGGAACCGTCATCTACGTCTTCACGACCACCGGCTACGGCATGCTGATTTCGACTTTCTGCAGCACCCAGATCGCCGCTTTGTTCGGGACCGCCATCCTCACCATCCTCCCGGCGCAGCAGTTCTCCGGCATGATGACGCCCGTCTCCTCGCTGTCCGGCTCGGCGCAGCTGATCGGTCTCTGTTTCCCGATGAGCTATTTCCGCCCGGTCAGCGTCGGCACCTTCACCAAGGGGTTGGGGTTTTCCGATCTGACCAGCAGCATCCTGGCCCTGATTATCTTCATCCCCGTGCTGACGACGATCAGCATGTGGCTCTTGCCCAAACAGGAGCGGTGATCCCGATGCGCTCGTTGTCCAACATCTTCTGGCTTGGCACCAAGGAATTGCGCAGCTTCTTCAGCGACTGGGTGCTCCTGGGCTTTGTGATCTACTCGTTCTCGCTTGCGGTGATCAGCCAGGCGCAGAGCAATTCACAGGAACTGTACCATGCCTCCGTCGCCATCGCCGACGAGGATCATTCCGAGTTGTCGCGGCGAATCGCGCACGCATTCCTGATGCCCTATTTCAAGCCGCCGGTGGAAATCGCGCAGACCGACATCGAACGCCTCATGAATGAGAGCAAATTCACCTTCGTCATCGACATCCCGCCGAATTTCCAGCGCGACGTACTGGCGGGCCGTCAGCCCGGACTGCAGGTGAATGTCGACGCCACAGCCATGGTGCAGGCCGGGCTCGGCTCCTCCTACGCACAGCAGGTCATCAATACCGAAATCGCCCAATACTTGTCGCATTCGGAGGCAACGCCGCTGTCGCCGGTGAACCTGACGGTCAGGATCGCCTTCAACCCCAATGTGACGACCGCCTGGTTCTCCAGCGTGATGGGCATCATCGGCAGCGTCACCATTCTTGCCATCATCCTCGCCGGCGCAGCGCTGGTGCGCGAGCGCGAACATGGCACGATGGATCATCTGCTGGTGATGCCGCTCAGCCCGTTCGAGATCGCGATGTCGAAGATCTGGGCGAACGTGCTCGTGATTGCGGTAGCGGTGGGGCTATCGCTCTACTTTGTGGTCCGCCTGCTCCTGAAGGTTCCGATCGCCGGTTCGATCCCGCTGTTCATGTTCGGCACCGTGCTCTATCTGTTTTTCGCGACCGCCATCGGGCTGTTTCTGGGCACGGTCGCGCGCTCGATGCCGCAGCTCGGGCTGCTCTTCATGCTGGTCGCCGTTCCCATGAACATCCTGTCGGGCAATGCGACGCCCTTGGAAAGCATGCCGCGCTGGCTCGCCATCGCCATGCAGGCCTCGCCCTCGACCCACTTCGTCTCGTTTGCCCAGTCGATCCTCTATCGCGGAGCGGGCCTGGACGTGGTGTGGCCCCAATTCCTGGCGGTCGCCGGCATCGCATCGCTGTTTCTGATGCTGTCGCTGCTCCGCTTCCGCGCCGCGCTCAGTTCGGCGTCGAACTAGCGGCCACGAATCCTGCCTCGCGGTTGCCGCGCATCTCACCGCGATCGAAGCGATGCGCTATGAATAGCGGTGTGTTGTTGCCGGCGTTCTCGTTGGCTCAACTTGTTTGCGCCCGCAACACCAGCGCGCGGACCGCATCCACCGGTACCGCAAAGCCGAAGCCGGGCGCATCCGGGCGGCCGTTGCGCGCGACGTTGATACCCACAAGTTCGCCGCGCACATTGATCAACGGCCCGCCCGAATTGCCGCGCTCGAGCAGCGCGTCGGTCACGATGAGGTCGGTGCTGCCGATGCCCGGACAGGAGCCATGCAGCGCGCTCACGATGCCGAAGGTCGCGCTTCTCCCGCCTCCCAGCGGATGGCCGATGGCCAGCACGAAATCGCCGATCTGCAGGCTGTCCGCATCACCGAGCGGAACCGAGACGAGTCCGCTCGCCGCAATCCTGAGCACGGCGAGATCGTCGACTTTATCGGCGGCGGCGACGATGGCGTCGAGGCGGCGACCGTCGGAAAGCGTGACCGTCACGTCCGCGGCACCTTCGACGACGTGATTGCCGGTCACGATCAGGCCGAGATCGGCATTCACGATGACCCCCGAGCCCGCGACGCTGATGGCCTGCAACAGCGGCGGATCGGGAAAACCGGTGGCAGGATTGACCGTGACCTCCGCCTCGGGCGCGCGCCTTGTGCTGGTCACCGCAACGACCGCCGGCAACACGCGGGCGACCACCGGCGCGAGCGAGGGCAGCGCGGCAGCAGCATGGCGGGCCACGCTTTGCTCACCATGGACCGGCGCCCCCAGCAACGCCCACACCAGGATCGCACAAACGCCCGTCGATCTGCCGACAGGAAGGATCATTGAACCACCGGATCACTGCTCTGAAACTGCATACGTTATGGAGCGACGGTCATGACGGGTTGAGGCAGATCAAGCGCTCCGCCAGCGCGCAGCCGCCCCGCATCAGTCAGCTCACCGACGTCGCCCACCCGGCGATCCCTTGATTCATATCAACACGGCGGCAGCGATAGTTGGAATCATCACCGTGCTTCCCGCGGAGGAATCGGCATGATCAAGGACATCCTGGTACAAATCCCGACTGAGCGGCCGGGGCGGCCCGTGGTCGACGCATCGATCTCGCTTGCCGCGGCGTTCGGCGCCCATCTCGATGCGTTGGCGGCCGGTTATGTCTCGACCAGCACGGCCTATGTCATGGACGGAAGCGCAGGCGCGGCCGTGGCGGCCGTGTTCGAAATGGAAGAGGAAAGAGCCGCCCAACGCGCGGCTGCCGCGCTTCAGGTGTTCGAGGCCGAGGCGCGGAACGCCAACATCGCTTACGAATGCCGCGCGATTGAAGACGCGCCGGCGGACGCGGCGACCGCGGTGGCGACTGCGGCACGGCTTTATGATCTGGCGGTGGTTCTGCAACCAGACACGCGAACCGACAGTTTCGACAACATCCTCCCGAGGGAGGTTCTGATTCAGGCCGGCGGGCCGGTATTGTTCGTACCGCACATTTTTCGCGGGGCCTTCAACCCCAAGCGCATCGGCATCTGCTGGGACGGAAGCCGGCTGGCCGCTCGCGCGGTGAGGGATGCAAGGCCGTTCCTTGCAAGAGCGGACGCGGTAGTGGCGATCGCAATCAATGAGGAGAACGTGCCGGTGGAAGCTTCGGCACAAAACCTCGCCAAACATCTGGCGCGCGCCGATCTGCCGATCAGGATCGTCGAGCTTCCTGCGGCACGCGCCGAGATTCAGCCAACCATCCTGTCGCTGACGGCGGACGAAAACCTCGACATGCTGGTGATGGGCGGCTACGGCCACTCGCGGCTGCAGGAAGGTCTCCTCGGCGGTGTCACCCGGGCGATGCTGCAGGCCATGACCGTGCCGACGCTGATGTCGCATTGACGCGTTCTGATGACCCAAGCAGCGCCACTTGGGCTGAAGCCGATCCCGTTGCCTGAGGAGGCCGCGAACCGCGGCGTGGCGCCGGCCGGGTTTGGCAGCGGGGCCGTTCATTCTTCGAGGCACACTATCGCGAATACCTCGGCGAGAAGACCTCGGAATGACGTTTGAGGCAGGCCCAAGCCCCCGTTAATGTTTCTGCTGCGCTTTGAGCGCTTCGAAATAGGCCACGATTTCATCGATCTGGCTCTCGTTCAGCCGCGGATTCGGCATGGCCTGGTCGGCTCCGATCCAGCGGTGGTTCGAGGCCAACAACTGACGCAGGCTTGCTTCCGTCACTGAGGGACGAGTCGCAAGCTCGGCAAAGTCGGGGGCAGGAAAACGAGGCGCCGGACGGTTCGGCGCAGAGAGGCTTGGCGTCGGCGTCGCGTTCGCGCCGGGGACAAGATGGCAGGTACCGCAGATGACGTGAGCCAGGTTGCGTCCCTCGGCGACCTGATCGGGAAAGACCTGGTCGGTGAATGGCGATACGGGAGGCACCTGCACGCTGATGAAGTCCCGACCGGCCGCACGATGGCAGGCGTTGCAGCCGTTGGTCAGCTCGGTATACGCCTTGGCGAAGCGCGCAACGTTCTTGGCTTCGATCGCATCTCGCAGTGCAGCGATCTGTGCTGCAAACTGATCAGGCGTCGCACCCGGGGGAAAGCGTTTGGCGGCCTGATCGAGGCCCGATTGGATCTGATTGAGCTCGTAAACCGCCAGCCGCCAATTGCCGAGCTTGCCGGCAAACCACAACTTGATGTGCCGGAGCTGGGTCGTCATCATAAGGTCGGACAAAGTCGCATCCGTTGCCGGCTGCGCGTGCGCCGGCGTCAACACCAGCAGGCCGAGAATGGTGGCGGTTACAAATGCACGCAAGCGGTTCGATCCCGAGCCAACGCCAAAGCCATACGGAAGGTTTCGACAATTAATCATGCGGACACATCCTGAACTTGACCTCGATCAAGCGCGCGGCTTTGCCGCCGTTGACGCCGATCAAACCCGCCCTGCCACCATGACCTAACTTACCCGCAGCAAATCCGGAGGCATATTTCATGCGCGCGAGCCAGATCATGTCGCGGCAGGTGATTACGGTCGGGGTCGACGCTTCGGTCGCCGACGCCATCAAGATCATGCTGGCCCACCATATTAGCGGGCTGCCCGTGGTCGACGCGGCCGACAAGCTGGTCGGCATCGTCTCGGAAGGCGATTTCATCCGGCGGGCGGAGCTTGGCACCGAGCGCAAGCGCGGCAGGTGGCTGACGTTCCTGGCCGGCGCGGACCGCGCGGCGCTCGATTTCGCGCGCGCGCACGGCCACAAAGTCGGCCAGATCATGACCGCCAACCCCGTCACGATCGCGGAGGACACGCCGCTCGACCAGATCGTCGCGATCATGGAAGCACGCAACGTCAAGCGCCTGCCGGTGATACGCAACGACGCGATCGTCGGCATGGTGACCCGGGCGGACTTTCTTCCGGCCATCGCCAGCCTGGCGCGCAGCGGGCGAAGCCTGTCGAAGGATGACAGCCAGATTCGCGATGCAGTCATTGCCGCCATGGGGTGCGCGCCCTGGCGACCGCGCGCCCTCAACGTCGGCGTCGACGCTGGCGTCGTCAGCCTGCGCGGCGTGGTGAGAAGCGACAGGGCTCGCCAGGCCGCGATCATCGCCGCCGAGAACGTTCCCGGGGTGCGGCGCGTCGAAGATCATTTCTACAAGACTGATTATCCGCCGGGCGAGGAGGATTACGGCGGCGGCGACTTCGTTTCGGTGCAGGAAGAGCCTTCGACGGCGGACGATCAGCCACTGTGACGCGGTCCGCAGGTAGATCTAGAGAGCTTGATCCGGAAAAGTGTGAAAGACCGTGCTCAATCAAAGAGCTAAAGCGCGATGGCAATTCAACCAATCTCATCGCGCTTTAGGTGTGTCCCGTCATCCTGAGGCGTCGACGCGGAAGCGGCGGCCTCGAAGCGTGAACGGCCCCGCTGCGACACTCAGGCGCCGTCGCTCTTCGAGGCTCGCTTGCGCGAGTACCTCCGGGTAATGGTTCAGCTTGAGACCTGTATCAGCCCAGACGACCTCTCGTTCTAACCCTGCGGCTTGGCGCGGCCGCTTTTTTCGGCGGCGCGGCGCAGCGCCTCGGCGAGCGCACCGCCGGATTGCGTCTCGCCCTTGCGGCCGGGCGCCGACGACCTCGAGGGTGCGGCCGAGGTCTCGCGCGACGGCGCCTTGCCGTCTTTCTTCGGCCCAATCTCGTCGTCAAGCCGCAGCGTCAGCGAGATGCGCTTGCGGGCGACCTCTACGTCCAGCACCTTGACCTTGACGATGTCGCCGGGCTTCACCACCTCCCGCGGATCCTTGATGAAATTCCGGGACATGGCCGAAACGTGGATCAGGCCGTCCTGGTGTACGCCGATGTCGACGAAGGCACCGAAGGCGGCGACGTTGGTGACGGTGCCCTCCAGGATCATGCCGCGCTTGAGATCCTTGATTTCCTCGACGCCCTCTTTGAATACCGCAGCCTTGAAAGCCGGGCGCGGGTCGCGGCCGGGCTTTTCCAACTCGCGCAGGATGTCGGTGACGGTGGGAAGGCCGAACGTCTCGTCGACGAAGGTCTGCGGCTTAAGCTGGCGCACGGCCTCGCCGTTGCCGATCAACGCCTTGATGTCGCTCTTGGTCGCCGCCAGGATGCGCCGGACCACCGGATAGGCCTCCGGGTGCACGCCGGAGGCATCGAGCGGATCCTCTCCACCATTGATGCGCAGGAAGCCGGCGCACTGCTCGAACGCTTTCGGGCCCAACCGCGGCACCTCCTTCAGCGCCTTGCGCGAGTTGAACGGACCGTTCGCGTCGCGATGCTGCACGATACTCTGCGCCAGCGACGCCCCGATGCCCGACACCCGCGACAGCAGCGGGACAGATGCGGTGTTGACGTCGACACCGACCGCGTTCACGCAGTCTTCGACGACCGCATCGAGCGAGCGTGCCAGCTTGGCCTCGCCGAGATCGTGCTGATATTGCCCGACGCCGATCGCCTTGGGATCGATCTTCACGAGCTCGGCCAGCGGATCCTGCAGACGACGCGCGATCGAGACCGCGCCGCGCATGGTCACGTCGAGCTCCGGCAATTCACCCGAGGCAAACGCGGACGCTGAATAGACGGACGCGCCGGCTTCCGAGACCACGATCTTGGTCATCTTCAGATCGGGCAGCCGCTTCACCAACTCGGTCGCGAGCTTGTCGGTCTCACGCGATGCGGTGCCGTTGCCGATGGCAATGAGATCGACACGATGCGCAATTGCGAGCTTCCCGAGAATGGCCAGCGCCTCGTCCCATTGCCGCTGCGGTTCGTGCGGATAGACTGCCGTGGTGGCCAAGACCTTGCCGGTCGCATCGACGACGGCAACCTTGACCCCTGTGCGGTAGCCTGGATCGAGGCCCATGGTCACGCGGGCCCCGGCGGGCGCCGCCAACAACAGGTCGCGCAAATTCGAGGCGAACACGCGCACCGCCTCGGTCTCGGCGGCGTTCCACAGCCGCATGCGCAGATCGATGTTGAGATGCAGCTGGATCTTGGTGCGCCAGGCCCAGCGCACGGTCTCCAGGAGCCAACGGTCGCCGGGGCGGCCCTGATCGGAAATGCCGAAGCGCCGCATGATCTTCAGCTCATAGGTGCCGGGCACTCCGGCCGCCGGCGCTTGCGCCTGCGGCTCGGGCTCGATCTGCAGGTCGAGGATTTCCTCCTTCTCTCCGCGGAACATCGCCAGAATGCGGTGTGACGGCAGTTTCTGCAGCGGCTCGCTCCAGTCGAAATAGTCCTTGAACTTCTCGCCTTCCGTCTTCTTGCCCTTGCGCACGGTGGAGACCATCCGCGCCCTCGCCCACATCTCCTCGCGCAGTTCGCCGATCAGGTCGGCGTTTTCGTCAAAACGCTCGACCAGAATGGCGCGTGCGCCATCGAGTGCGGCGGCAACGTCCGCCACGCCCTTCTCGGAATCGACGAAGCCTTTCGCCACCTTCTTGGGGTCGTTTTCCGGCTCTTTGAGGAGCAGCTCCGACAGCGGCTCGAGGCCCGCCTCCCTGGCGATCTCGGCCTTGGTGCGACGCTTCGGCTTATAGGGGAGATAGATGTCCTCGAGCCGCGCCTTGCTGTCGGCCGCCATGATCGTGGCCTCGAGCGCGGTGTCGAGCTTACCCTGTTCGCGGATCGAATCGAGGATGGCCTTCCGCCGCTCCTCCAGCTCGCGCAAATAAGTGAGGCGCTCTTCGAGCGTCCGCAGCTGGGCGTCGTCGAGCGCGCCGGTCAGCTCCTTGCGGTAGCGCGCGATGAAGGGAACCGTGGCGCCGCCGTCCAGAAGCGTCACGGCCGCCTCGACCTGCTGCTCCCGAACCCCAAGCTCCTGCGCAATTTTTTGATTGACGTTTGCCACGCAAACTCCCTCTGGATCACCAAGCAGCCGAACCCGCCGGCTGCGAGGACGCCGCTTATGGACCAACTCGGATTGATTCCTCAAGCCGGCGCACGAAGCAAAGCACACGCCTCGGAGTCTGGGAAATGCGAGCGAGCACGCCGGTGCGCGGCGCAGCGAAAGCCGCGGCAGAAGCAGGAACGTCCGGCCAAATCGCTGAAATGAGCCCGCTTTGGTCTGGACAGGGGCTGGACACACCCTGCGCGTGGCGATCCCGGCATGACTCGAACATGCGACCTACGGTTTAGGAAACCGCCGCTCTATCCAGCTGAGCTACGGGACCGCGCGCGCCGCCTGGGCGGGCAGACGCTCCATAGCAGAGCGCGCGCCAAACCGGAAGCCTCCGGACGCTGCTCCTCGCGTCCCGTTCCCACGTCTTTAGCATCGCCGCCGCGCACATCGCGTTGGGCACAGGTCGCCAAGCGCGCACCTCCCCTGCCGCGACGCCGAGCGCAGCGACAGGCCAGCACCAAACATACGAGCCTGTCTATTTCTGGTCGACTACCTGCCTCAAGACAAGGTCGGACAGCTGCGTCACGAGCGCCCGCAGCCGAGCGTTTTCTTCGAGTAGTGCAATGACGTCGCTATCTAAATCAGTGTCCGTATTGTCTTGATCAGTTTTCAGCCGTGACGGTTGAACACGATCCTTGGTCGACGGCGAATGAGTGTTTCCCATGACTGACTTCCCCTGGCCAACTGAACTCCGCCGAGTCAGGTCTGTTACCAATGTTCGCAACCTGAGCTGAGTCGGCGTCTAAATTTGGACCGTTCCAAGGGCAAATTAGAGCGACGATGCAGCGACTAGTTGTCGCATCTTCTGGTTGTATAATTTTGCGGCATCTCCTTACCGGCGAGCTGATGTGGACTCATCTATTCTGCACGAACCGGGCAGGACATCTGACCTAATTGGCCGAGAAGCTGATCATTCGAGAACGGAAAGCGTGCGCCGCTCATTGCCGCTCGAAGCAATTGATGCGACCGGTTTCCAACTGCGATGCGCTCGAGGATCAAGAGCCAACCAGGCGATCAGCGGCATCGTGCATTCGCCGCCATGATGTCGTGGACGACCTGCTTCTGCATCG
This sequence comes from Gemmatimonas sp., assembly GCA_050257355.1. GTDB lineage: Bacteria > Pseudomonadota > Alphaproteobacteria > Rhizobiales > Xanthobacteraceae > Bradyrhizobium. The sequence continues at coordinate 342 of JBLMWS010000037.1, read as the reverse complement.
CAGGAAAGGTGGTGACCGAGACATGTCCAAGCTCCGGGTTGTCCTTGAGGTCAACGTTCTTGAGCGAGCCATGGAAATTCGCGCCGGGCTGCACGGTCGTGCCAACGCCGCTCGAAACGTAGAAATTTTCCAGGCGAACAACATTGCCCGGGACGGAGTTCTTGATCACGGGGTCGAGTGTCACGATCAGAGCGACCTGCATCCCGACCTTGTTGAGACGATCGGCCATCATCAGCGCGCCGGTCGCGCCGAAGGAATGTCCGACCAGCACGATAGTTCCGACCCGCCCGCTCCTGCAGTCGTCGATCGCCTCGCTGGCGAGCGACAGCGCAAACACGTGAT
>JBLMWS010000036.1:0-5037 GCA_050257355.1 Gemmatimonas sp. | reverse complement strand
GGCGCGGAGGAAGTGACGCTCGACCATGTGATGGCGGTGGTGGCCGATGCCTCCGAGTTGAAACTCGATCCGATCGTCGATGGTGCGTTTGCCGGAAAGCCCGAGCTCGTCGAGAGCGAGTTTGCCAAGGCCATGGTCGCCGGCACCTATCCCGGCGTGATCATCGCGGCGGCACAGCGGCAGGCGGTCTGGCTGCACAAATCGGCGCTGGCGCTTGCGGAAGGTACACCGCTGTCGTCACTGCTCGAAGGCGGTTATCCGCGACTGCACTTCTCGCGCAAGCCGGCGGTCGAGACCGCCTTGCGCAACTTCAATGCCCCGCGGCTGGTTACGATCATCGAACAGCTCGCAACGGCTGCTCTGGATATGCGCAAGCAGACACCGCTCGCCGCAGTGATCGCGCAGCGCTGTTTGCTCTCGATCGCGGTGAACGCCAAACGGCGGGGATGACCTCACAGCGAAACGCAACCGTTAACCGCCGCGCGCCAGCCGTTTCATCACCTCGTCAAGCTGTTCCAGGTTGCGGTAGGTGATCTGCACGGTGCCGCCGGGATCGCGGTGGTTGACGGTGACCGCAAGACCCAGGGCATCACTCACGCGCTTCTCCAGCGCGACGGTGTCGGGATCCTTGACCTTCACGCCCCGCGACTTCTGCGGCTTGCGCTCCGGCACGCCCTCTTCATGCGCAAGCGCCTCGACCTGACGTACATTGAGGCCTTCTTCGACGATGCGTTTTGCCGCAGCAAGCGGATCCGGCACATTGATCAGCGCGCGGGCATGGCCGGCCGTCAATTGTCCGGTCGCGATATAGGCCTGCACTTCGGCCGGCAACTTGGTCAGTCGCATCATGTTGGCGACATGGCTGCGGCTCTTGCCGACGATCTTGGCAATGTCTTCCTGGCTGCGTTTGAACTCGCCTGCGAGCGCATGGTAGCCCTGCGCCTCTTCCATCGGGTTCAGGTCTTCGCGCTGCACGTTTTCGATGATCGCGATCTCCAGCGCATCGCTGTCGCTGACATCGACGGGGACGATCGGCACCTCGTGTAGACCTGCGGCCTGCGCCGCGCGCCAGCGCCGCTCGCCGGCGATGATCTCAAAGCGGTCGTGTGCACCGCGGACCGGCCGAACCACGATCGGCTGGATCACGCCGTGCTGCTTGATCGAGTCGGTGAGTTCGCCAAGCTCGGCATCCGAAAAGGTGCGGCGCGGATTGCGCGGGTTCGGCTTCAAGAATTCGATCGGCACCTTGCGTTGGCCACGCGGCCGTTCGGCATGCTTGGCTTCGCCGCCAACATCGCCGATCAGACTTGCAAGACCGCGCCCCAGTCGCGAACGCGCTTCGTCGGCCATCGCCAGCTCCCTTGGATTCAACTTAAGCGCTCCTGTTTCCTTCTCCGGCGCGCGAACAAACCCGGAGTCTGTAGAATTGTCGGATGGGCAAGGTCGCCGTCGCGCCGTGCCCACCGTCACACATCGCAGATGCACTGGTGGGCACGCTTTCGCTTCGCCCGCCCTACCGTAGGATCATCTAACTCGCCCGCAGCTCGCGCTCGCGCTGGATGACTTCCGTCGCAAGTTTGAGGTAGGCTTCGCTGCCCACGCATTTGAGGTCGTAGACCAGGACCGGCTTGCCGTAGGACGGCGCCTCCGAGATGCGCACGTTGCGCGGGATCATGGTGTTGTAGACCTTGCTACCCATGAATTGCCTGACATCGGCAACCACCTGGTTCGAGAGATTGTTGCGCGAGTCGAACATGGTCAGCACGATGCCGTGAATCGACAGATTTGGATTGAGCGTGCTGCGTACCTGCTCGACGGTTTGCAGCAACTGCGACAGACCTTCGAGCGCGAAGAACTCGCACTGCAGCGGCACCAGGATCGCGTCCGATGCGGCCATCGCGTTGACGGTGAGCAGGTTGAGCGAAGGCGGACAGTCGATCAGCACATAGGTGTAGTCGTTGTCCGGCGAGACATTGTTGTTGAGCGCCGCGACGGCGTCACGCAGGCGGAAGGCGCGGCCGGGCGTGGTACCGAGTTCGAGCTCGAGACCGGAGAGATCCATGGTCGAGGGCGCGATATGCAGCCGCGGCACCGCGGTCGGCACCACCGATTCACGCAGGCTCGCTTCGCCCACCAGCACGTCATAGGTCGAACAACTGCGGTTGCGGCGGTCGATGCCGAGGCCGGTCGACGCATTGCCCTGCGGATCGAGGTCGACGACCAGAACCCGTTCGCCGATCGCGGCGAGTGCCGTCCCTAAATTGATCGCGGTGGTTGTCTTGCCGACCCCGCCCTTCTGGTTGGCGAGCGCCAGGATGCGCGGATGTCCGGACGGAGCGATCGCTGCGTCGTCTTGATAGACCTCGTCGATGACCGTCATGGCGATTGCCGTTCCAGCTGCCTGCGGACCCTAGCGCCGCTCGATCTGATCGAGTTCGACGATCCAGCCCTGCCCGCCGGTGCGGCTGGAATGAAGCTTCGGTTGAATGTTCCAATATTTAGTGGCTTCGGTCAATTCAGCCTCAACATCTTGGCCTTTCAGAAACAGCGCCTTGGCGCCTTTGCGCACCAGCGGCTCTGCAAAACCGATAAGTTGATGTAGCGGAGCGAGCGCCCGCGCGGTGACACAATCGGCGGGACCCGCGAATCTATCCACAATATCTCTGATTTCGGCGAGATGTACCACACCCGGCGCGGCAGTCACGCGGATCGCCTCGCGCAGGAAGGCCGCTTTTTTGGCGTTATGCTCGACGAGATGCACCGTTGCGCCGGCGGTCTCCGCCAGCGCGCAGGCCAAGACCACCCCGGGAAAGCCGCCGCCGCTACCGAGGTCGACCCAGATCTTTGCTGACGGCGCCAACGAAAGAATTTGCAGCGAATCGGCGATATGACGCGTCCATAGCTCGGGGAGCGTGGATGGCGCGACCAGATTGGTCTTGGCCTGCCATTCCCTGAGGAGGTCGACGTACCGGTCCAGTCGTGCTTCCGTTTCACGTGAAACCGGAACCAGTGCCAGCGCAGCTACCTTGTCAGCCGCGACGTGGGTACCATCAAGCCTCCTGGCCTGAGCCAATCCCGCGCCCTGCTTCTTCTGTTTCACGTGAAACACCTAGGCACTTGCGTGGGCTGCCTTCCGCCGCGCTTCGCGACGCAGATAGGCGGCCAGGATTCCGAGAGCAGCCGGCGTCATGCCATCGATCCGACCGGCCTGACCGACGGTCCACGGTCGCGCGGCGATCAACTTCGCCCTCACCTCGTTGGAGAGTCCAGGCACCTGATCGTAATCGACGTCCGCCAGCACGAGGCTTTCATCGCGCCGGAAGGTATCGACATCGGCGACTTGGCGCTTGAGATAAACGTCGTATTTAGCGTCGATCTCAAGGTGGACTGCGATCGACGGATCGACCGCAGCCAGCTCCGGCCATATCCGCCGAACCTCGGCCAAGCCGACGTCCGGATAGGCCAGCAGTTCGAACGCCGAGCGACGGTTTCCGTCCCTGTTCAATGAGATTCCGTGTTTGGCCGCTTCGTTTGGGGTCAAGGTCAGCGATTTCGCGAGCGCCTTTGCAGCCTCAAGCGCGGCCATCTTGCTGCGGTGGCGCGCGCACCGCCCCTCGCCGACGCAGCCAAGTGCAATGCCCTTGTCGGTCAGGCGTTGATCGGCGTTGTCCGCCCGCAGCGTCAGGCGATACTCGGCGCGTGAGGTGAACATCCGGTATGGCTCGGTAATGCCCCGGGTCACGAGATCATCGACCATCACCCCGAGATAACCGTCCGCGCGATCAAACACGATCGGCGCGGCGCCACCGGCCGCCAGCGCGGCGTTGAGGCCGGCAACGATGCCCTGTGCCGCCGCTTCCTCATATCCGGTCGTGCCGTTGATCTGTCCGGCCAAAAACAGTCGTGACAGCCGCTTGCACTGCAGGGTCGGATCAAGCTCCCGCGGATCGACGTGGTCGTACTCGATTGCGTAGCCCGGACGGATCATCCGTACCTGCTCCAGCCCCGGGATGCTGGCGAGAATGGCGAGCTGAACCTCTTCCGGCAGCGAAGTGGAAATCCCGTTGGGATAGACGGTTGTGTCGTCCAATCCTTCCGGCTCCAGGAAGATCTGGTGCCCGTCGCGATCGCCGAAACGGACGATCTTGTCCTCGACTGACGGGCAATAGCGCGGGCCGGTGCTCTTGATCTGCCCCGAATACATCGGCGAACGGTGCACATTGGCCCGGATCACGTCGTGCGTTACCGAGGTGGTCCGGGTGATGCCGCATTGGATCTGCGGCGTCGTGATGCGGTCGGTCATGACCGAAAACGGCTCCGGCGGATCATCGCCAGGCTGCATTTCGACCGCGGCCCAATCGATCGTGGTGCCGTCGAGGCGCGGCGGGGTCCCGGTTTTCAGCCGGCCGAGGGTAAAACCGGCTCGTTCGAAGGATTTGGAAAGCCCCATCGCCGGCGCCTCGCCGACGCGCCCGGCCGGCCAGTTTTTTTCGCCGAGATGGATCAGTCCGCGCAAAAATGTGCCCGTGGTGATCACCACCGCACCAGCCCGCAGCGCACGTCCATCCGTGAGTCTAATACCGCTGACACGGTCCTCCGCGACGATTAGGTCATCGGCCTCGCCCTCGATCACGCTCAAGTTCGGCGTCTCGCGGATTGCCGCCTGCATCGCGGCGGCGTAGAGCTTCCGATCTGCCTGGGCTCGCGGGCCCCGAACTGCCGGGCCCTTGCGGCGGTTCAGTACACGAAACTGGATGCCGGCGGCGTCAGCCACACGCCCCATCAACCCATCGAGCGCATCGACCTCGCGCACGAGGTGGCCCTTCCCGAGCCCACCGATCGCCGGATTACAGGACATGGCGCCGATGGTCGCGAAGCGATGCGTCACTAAGGTCGTAGCGGCTCCCATCCGCGCAGCCGCAGCCGCGGCTTCGCAGCCGGCATGGCCGCCGCCAATAACGATGACGTCAAATGATTCCCGAGATGCGGTCATGGCGTGGACTTCTAACGCGAGACGGTAAAGCCCGGAAGAGTTTC
>JBLMWS010000035.1:0-11437 GCA_050257355.1 Gemmatimonas sp. | reverse complement strand
CCGTTGCGGCCCTGCGCCGCACGGCCGGCGAAGCAGATGGACCTGGGGCTTCGGCCTGCCGCCGGCTCGCCGATGCGCTCGAAAAGCTCGCGGGCGCCGACGAGGCGACGCGCAACAAGGCGCAGGCGATCTTCGTCACCCCGATGAATGTCGTCTTCAATCAGCTGAGGAGCGCGCTCCAGGCCCAACCGGTCAGCCTCGACACGCTGCCGGAAGGGCTGGTGCGGGAATGGAAGAGCAAGGATGGCCTGATGCGCGTCGAGGCGCTGCCGCGCGGCGATCCCAACGACAACGAGAATTTGCGCAGATTCGCCAGCGCCGTGCTCGCCGCCGAGCCGACCGCGATCGGCGGTCCGGTCTCGATCCTGAAATCGGGCGCCACCGTGGTCAGCGCCTTCGTCCATGCGGGCATCTACGCGCTGGTGGTGATCAGCCTGTTGCTCTGGATCACGCTGCGGCGAATCACCGACGTGCTCATGACACTGGTGCCGCTTTTGGTGGCCGGCGCGGTGACGCTGGAAATCTGCGTGCTGATCGGACTGCCGCTGAATTTCGCCAACATCGTCGCGCTGCCGCTTTTGCTCGGCGTCGGCGTCGCCTTCAAGATCTACTATGTGACGGCCTGGCGCTCGGGCCGGACAAACCTGTTGCAGACGAGCTTGACGCGGGCGATCTTCTTCAGCGCCATGACCACGGCGACCGCTTTCGGCAGCCTCTGGCTGTCGAGCCATCCCGGCACATCCAGCATGGGCAAGCTGCTCGCGCTGTCGCTGCTGACGACGCTTGCCGCCGTGCTGCTGTTTCAGCCCGCCCTAATGGGCAAACCCCGCGATGTCAGGGAGTAGGCAGATGTCGCCGACCGGATCGTTCGGATGCGCGGCGGTGTGCCTTTGAGTGGCGCTATGGGGGGGCGCCGCGCCGGTGGTTCGCGAAGGCGCGGCGGCTGGATGATGTGCGCCGTTGGGCGCGGTGCTCTTGGCCATGCTGTTGGCCGGACTCGGGGGGATCGGCGGCGCGACCCGGGTCCACGTCTCGCCCCCGCAGAGAAAGCCGAGCACGCAGCCCTGAATTTCGAGGTGGTTGGGATCGGTGGGCGTGATGGTAGAACTATAGGTCTGCCCGTCCTTGGCGTTATAGACTTGGCCCTCCCACTGATCGGCGCCCTGTTTCTTCTTCATGTCGAGCAGGATTGGCATGCCTAAAGTCGGTCTATTCTGTTTTGACGGATCGGGATTATGCGTGTCGCGGCCGCCCGGTTCTTTTTCCCAAGATATAACGCCCCACATGCTGCCGTCGCATTGTGCTACCCGGACATTTGCGACACCATCGGCCACCCGCCAGTCTCCGGTCGGATCGAGAGCAAAGGCCGGCGCAACGCTGGTCAACAGAAAGATCCCCGAAAATATGCCGGCTGTACGCATGAGTTTTCGTGGGCAGTGCAACATGGCTTAAACCTGTGCTTGCTTTGATGGTGCGAATGAGGGCAAAACGCCACGAAGTGGGTTTTCAGTTGACGGAATGGTCATCAACCGAAGTATGTAGCTGATGCTAAGACCGAATCTAGACGTTTCCGAGATGTTTGTTGAGCGTCAGGCGCAGCGCAGCGCCATGCACGCGCGCCACCTGAACGAACAGCTTGTTCGCGTACTCAAAACGATCGGGTACGACGTTGGGTTCCAGAAGGGGCAGGGCCAATATCTCTACGATCGCGATGGCGCACGCTACCTCGACTTGTTGAGCGGATTCGGCGTCTTCGCAATCGGCCGTAACCATCCAGCGCTGCGCGCAGCGCTGAAGAGCGTGCTCGACAGCGACCTGCCGAACCTGGTGCAGCTCGACGTCTCCACACTGGCAGGCGTTCTGGCCGAGCGGTTGTTGAAGCTCGTGCCCTATCTCGACAAGGTGTTTTTTGCCAATTCCGGTGCCGAGACGGTGGAAGCGGCGATCAAATTCGCGCGTGGCGCAACCGGACGTCCCGGCATCGTCTACTGCAGCCATGCCTATCACGGCCTGTCCTACGGTGCGCTGTCGCTGACGGATGATCCAAACTTCCGCAAGGGTTTCGAGCCGCTGTTGCCGGGCTGCACGCCGATTCCTTTCAACGACCTGGCCGCGCTGGAGCAGGCGCTGTCGTCGCGCGAGATCGGCGGCTTCATTGTCGAGCCGATCCAGGGCAAGGGCGTCAACATGCCCACCGACGAGTTTCTGCCGGGCGCGGCGGCGCTGTGCAAGAAATACGGGACGCTGTTCATCGCCGACGAAATCCAGACCGGTATGGGCCGCACCGGCCGCTTCCTTGCTGTGGAGCACTGGAACGTCGAGCCGGACATGGTGCTGCTCTCCAAGGCGCTATCGGGCGGCCACGTACCGGTCGGTGCGCTGCTCACGCGCAAGAACATCTTCGACAAGATCTTCAACCAGATGGACCGCGCGGTCGTGCACGGCTCGACCTTTGCGAAGAACGATCTCGCGATGGCCGCGGGCATTGCCACGCTCGAAGTGCTGGAGTCCGAAAAGCTGGTCGAGGCTGCCGCCAAGCGCGGCGCCGAGCTTCGGCTGGCGCTGACCCGCATGGTGCCGGGCTACGAGTTGATGAAGGAAGTGCGCGGCAAGGGGCTGATGATCGGCGTCGAATTCGGCCCGCCGAAATCGCTGCGGCTGAAGGCGTCGTGGAACGTGCTCGAGACGGCGAGCAAGGGGCTGTTCTGCCAGCTCATCACCGTGCCGTTGTTCAAGGACCACAAGATCCTCACTCAGGTCTCCGGCCACGGCAGCCACACCATCAAGCTGTTGCCGCCCTTGACCGTGACCGAGGATGACTGCAACTGGATCGAGACCGCCTTCGACAACGTGATCGCGGCCAGCCACAAGGTCCCCGGCGCGATCTGGTCGCTCGGCAAGACGCTGGTCGACAACGCCGTGCGCAAGTCGGCGTGAGACCGGAGTGTCGGCCGTAGCCCGCATGAGCATAGCGACATGCGGGAATTTCTGTCCCCCGTGTCGCTTCCGTTCACCCGGGCTTCAATGCCAAGAAGCTCCTAACCTTCCTTGTTCGCCCGCGCCGCTGCTTCGAACTTCTCGCTGAACTCGGCGAGTTCATCGGCGCCGATATCGCTGACCGCCCAGAAATTCAGCCCGCGATCGCTCCAAGTGCGGACGTTATAGCCCTGCAGCGTCTTGGTTCTGGGCGCGCGATACCCGGTATTCGCGGTCTGCGCGACGAACAGATTGATCACATGCGCGCGCCGCTTGTAGACGACCGCGCCGATCGGGCGGGCATCGACATAATCGAGGCGGCCGCCGATCAGCGTAAAGCCCTGAGCGGTGAGATCGATCACCGGCGGGGCGACATCGATCCTGCCGTCGAACCACGGCTTGACCGTGTGCTGGTCGGTCGAGAGCACGTCGATCAGGTGACCCGGTTGCAGCGAGCGCAGATGCGCCGACACGATCTCCGACATCATGCGTTCCTGATCGTCGTTGCGCAGCGCGACCATGACGAGCCCGGTCGCGGCAAGCGCCGAGAACGCCGAGCCCATCGCGAAGCCGCCCAGCAAGGCGCGCCGGCTCGGCGCTGCCGTGCTTGCTTTCGGCAGCGAAGCTTCGATGTGGCGGCGTAGGCTCTCGGGCGCGCTGTAGCCGAGGTCGGCACCCGCAATCGTCTGGCTCATCCGGCGATAGCCGGCGAACGCGGCCGCACAAGCCGCGCATTGCGCGATATGCGCCTCGACTTCGCGCGCGTGTCCGGCGTCGAGCTCGCCGTCGATCAGCGCGTGAATCAGGATTTCGGCTTCCTCGCAGGTCATTTCGATGGCTCCTGTTCCGCCATCCATGCCGAGCGCAGCATGGCGCGGGCCCGGGCGAGACGGGACATCACGGTGCCGACCGGAGCGCCGACCGTCTCGGCGATCTCGCGATAGGATAGGTTGTTGATCTCGCGCAGTACCAGGGTTTCGCGGAACGGTTCGGCCAGCGTGTCGATCAGCCGGCGGATGGCATCGGAATCCCGCTCGCGCAGGACTTGCGCCTCCGGCGTCTCCTGTCCCTCGTGCCAGAGCGGCGCCTGCTCGGTTGCTTCCGGCGCGTCCTCGATCGCCACGGCCGGCGCGGCCGAGCGACGCGCATATTCGGCGCGGCAGATATTGCGCAGGATCGCGAACAGCCACGGTTTGATCGCCGGTCCGCGATAGGTATCGAAATGTTTCAGCGCCCGCAGGTAGCATTCCTGCACGGCGTCCTCGGCGTCGGAGGCGTCGCGCAACAAATAGCGCGCGAGCGTGTAGACCTCATCCAGATGCGGCAATGTCAATTCGCGAAAGCGCCGCGTCCTGTCGGAGTCATTATTCAAACTGAAGAGCGGCATCGCCTCTTGCCCGGCGGTTGCGGAAGACGCGGCTGCCCGGCCAGCTGAAGGCAGCCGGCCGGGTACGATTGTGATGCCTTGGATCGGGGCGTTACTCAACCTTGATCATTCCCGTCATGTGCGGGTGCAGCGAACAAAAATACTTGTAATCGCCCGCCGCGGTGAAGGTGAACGAGAAGCTGTCGTCGGTGTCGAGCGCCTTCGACCTGAATTTGCCCGCCGACACCACGGTATGAGGAATGTCGTCGTGATTGGTCCAGGTGACGGTATCGCCGAGCTTCACCGTCAACTCGGGCGGAGTGAAGGTGAAGTTGTCGATCGTCACCTTGAGCTCCTGGGCTCGCGCGTTGTGCGCGCCGAGCGTGAGGGCGGTGGCCGCAGCGAGCGCGAGCCGAAGCAGGAGCGGGCGCCCGGCGCCGCGCAGAAAATCCGGGATCATTTGCACGTTCCCCTTCAGCCCTGCAGCGGCGTATCGACGATGGCGAGGCGTTGCTCGCCCTGCCTGAAGTTGACGCTGGCAATTCCGAGCAGGCTGCGCAGCTTGCTGTCCTCGACTTTCATCGGTCCCGGAGAGGGCGCGGTGCCCGGCGCGGGCTGCGGGAAGGCGGTGGAGCGCGCGGTGTGGAAGGTGACGTTGCCTTCGACCTTCTGCATGATCTGGTGAATGTGGCCGTTCAGTACGGTCACTGAGCCGAAGCCTTTGAGATATTCCAGCGCCCGCGCGCCGTCGTCGGTGCCCCAGCCCCATTGCGGATAGACCGTCCACAGCGGGATGTGCGCGAACACCACGATCGGAGTTGATTTGGACTTTCCCTTCAGGTCGTCCTCGAGCCATTCGAGCTGCTCGGCGCCGAGATTGCCCAGGCCTCCGGCCTTCAGATTCACAACATTGACGAGGCCGATGAAGTGTACGCCGTTGGCGTCAAACGAATAATAGCCCGCACCCCTGGTCCCCCTGCCGTAACGCTCCTTGTAGAACTTCACCTCTTCGTCGAGGAAGTCATGCTCGCCCGGCACGTAATGCACGTCGAGCTTGGCCTGTCCGATGATGCGGTCGGCATCGTCGAACTCGGAAGCCTTCGACAGATGCGAGATGTCGCCGGTGTGGATCATGAAAGCGGGCTTGGTTGGCAGCGCCTTGATCTTGTCGATCGCCTGTTCCAGCGTGCCGAGCGCATTCGGGTTGGCGGGCTTGTCGAAGCCCACATGGCTGTCGCTGATCTGCAGGAAGGTGAGGCCGGAAGGCTCGGCGGCGTTGGCGGCGTCGACGAGCCCGAGCGAGCGAGGCACCCCGCCGGAGACGGTCCACAGCATCCCCGTGCCGGCCCAGGTCATGCATTCCAGCACTTTGCGGCGGCTCACGCCGCTTCGTTCGTCGTGATCGTGATTGTGGCTCATCGCGCTCTCTCCACGGACCCTTGATTGGGTACCGCAGCGTTGATCGAGAGCGGACGAGGTTTATTCCCGGCTCAGGCTCGCCGCCGGGGCACGGAGCAGGCGCCGGGATGATGACGTTTTCGTGAATGGCTGCGAGGCGAATGGCGCGGACGGGTTCTGACGGCTCGGTCCATCATTCCCGTGAGGTGTCGTTTACCTTCTCAATGCGGTTTGCCGAGCATGTTGGTGAAGGGCAGGGCAAAGATCTCCTCGCCGTCATCGTCGCTGACGTGCAACGTCCAGGCCCGCCAGTCTTCGACCGTCGGCTCCTTGATGAGCGAATTGATGACGCAGGCCGCATATTCCTGCGCTTCGACGAGGTCGGTCACCTCGGCGCGACATGCATCGAGCAACGTGCCTCGTGTGTTCGAACAGTGGAAATACACCTGGGTCATCTTTCGCATCCTGCGTGGCAGCGATCTGGATGCGCTATGGATATCAGCGAGATTGGTTCCGCGAAATTAGGGCCATTCCGGTCAGGGAAAATACGGAGAAGGCGACCACGCTGCGCCTCCGCGCGGCAAGCTCGCTCGCGCTTTCGTGAACATCCATCGTCAGGAGCTCCAGGACGCCAGCGTCGCCTTCGCGCATTCGTTCATCACGGTCAGCGCCCGCTGTACGGTGGCCTCGCCGAGCACGAACGGGTTCGGGCCGTCAGCGGTCTTTGCCGCCAGCTTCTCGACCGCGCCGTCATAGTGATCGTGGTTGGAGATGAAGACGTCCACGCCCTGCTGCTTGGCGATCTTGAGCGCGCGTGCGGTCGAGTCGATATAGGCCTGCAGCCGTTCGGGCTTGTGGCCGAAATTGAAGGCGGTGCCGCCCCATAACATCGCGCGGTGCTTCTGCGAGCCCTGCCAGACGTCGAACAGCGGCGAGATCGTTCCCATGGTGTGACCCGGCGTGAGCAGGATGTCGATGGTGGTGTCGCCGAGCGTCACCTTGGCGCCGTCGCTGACCGAGACGTCGCGTTTCGGCGGGCGCCCCCAGAGCGGGCTGTCGAATTCGAGCTTGGTCTCCATCATGGTCCAGTCGGCCTCGCTCGCCACGACGCGCGAACCATATTTCTGCACGAAGTAGTCGGCGCCGCCATAGTGGTCGCCATGTCCATGCGTGATGATGATGGTCTTGATCTCGGCCGGATCGAGCCCGAGCGTCTTCAGCCCGCCCTCGACGATGCGCTTGGCTTCATCGTCGTTGTCCATGCTGTCGATCAGCATGATGCCGCCGGATGTGGTGATCGCCCAGCAGCTCACCCATTTGCTGCCGACGAAATAGAGATTGTCGAAGGCTTTTCCGGGCGGCGGCGCCGGCATCTTCATCAGTGCCGCCAGATCGGGCGTCGCCGGCTTGAAGCTCGGATCGGCCGATTGGCCGAGCGAAAGATAGGCGCCAAGGTCGGAGCCGGCGGCTTCCTTGGCCGCCTCGAGATGCCGCTCCACCGCAGGCGAGGGCGTTTGTGCGTAAGCCAAGGGGGCCGCGAGCATGGCGCAGCAGGCGCACCCGAACTTGAGGAAGTTGCGCCGGCCGAGGCTCGTATCGGCGGAAGTCCCTTCGGCGCGAAACGGTGGCGCGGCCTGCTCGGATGGCGTCATTTTATCCTCCCCATTGTCTGAGCGCGTTAGCGCGCATCTTGCAGGATCATTGTGGCGCCTTTTTCGGCGATCATCGCGGTCGGCGTGTTCGTGTTGCCCGACGTGATGGTGGGCATGATCGAGGCATCGACGACGCGAAGCTGGCCGATGCCGAAAAACCGCAGCCGCTCGTCGACGACGGCCAGCGGATCATTGGCGGTGCCCATCTTGGCCGTGCCCACGGGGTGGAAGATCGTGGTGCCGATATCACCCGCGGCCTTGGCCAGTGCGGCCTCGTCATCGCCGACTACGGGGCCGGGCAGCAGTTCGGCCGGAGAGAAGCGCGCCAGCGCCTGCTGCCGCATCAGCCGCCGTGTCGTGCGGATGGCGTCGGCGGCGACCTGGCGGTCTTGATCCGTCGACAGATAATGCGGCGCAATCGACGGCTTCTCGTTCGGATCGGCCGAGCGGATCCGGATCTCGCCGCGCGAGGTCGGCTGCAGGTTGCAGGCGCTCACGGTGATCGCGGGAAAACGGTGCAGGGGATCGCCGAATTTGTCGAGCGAGAGCGGCTGCACGTGAAACTGGATATTGGCGCGTTCGCGTCTGGCATCGGAGCGGGTGAAGATGCCGAGCTGCGACGGCGCCATGGTCAGCGGTCCGCGGCGGCGGAAGGCATAGTCGATGCCCATCCAGGCGCGGCGCGGCAGCGACCAGTAGGTCTCGTTCAACGTGCGCACGCCGGTGACCTTATAGATTGCGCGCTGCTGCAGATGGTCCTGCAGATTGCGGCCGACGCCCGGTTTGTCGAGCGCGACATCGATGCCGAGCGGGGAGAGCCAGTCGGCCGGCCCGATGCCGGAGCGCTGCAGCACCTGCACCGAACCGATCGCGCCGGCGCAAAGAACGACTTCGCCTTTCGCGCGTGCTTCGAAGGTTTCCCCGCCTTGGTTGAAGCGCACGCCGACCGCGCGGCCGTTCTCGATCACGAGACGGTCGACCAGCACGTGTTTTTCCAGCCGCAGGTTCGGCCGGTTCAACGCCGGCTTGAGAAACCCGCGCGCGCTCGACCAGCGCCGCCCGCGCTTCTGGTTGACGTGGAAATAGCTGACGCCTTCGTTGTCGCCGGTGTTGAAGTCCGGGATCTTCCTGATCCCCATTTGTTCGGCAGCCTCGCCGACCGCGTCCAGAACGGCCCAGGACAACCGCGGCGCTTCGATGCGCCAGCCGCCTCCGGTCCCATGATGCTCGCTTTCGCCCAAAAAATGGTCTTCCAGCTTCTTGAACAATGGCCAGACGTCATCGCGGCCCCAGCCTGCGAGCCCGAGCTGGCGCCAATGGTCATAATCGGCGCCCTGGCCGCGCATCGAGATCATGGCGTTGATGGCGGAGCAGCCACCGATCACCTTGCCGCGCGGATAGGCCAGCGAGCGGCCATTCAGCCCGGGCTCCGGCTCGGTGCGGAACATCCAGTCGGAGCGCGGATTGCCGATGGCAAACAGATAGCCGACCGGAATATGGAACCAGATCCAATTGTCGTCGCCCCCCGCCTCCAGGAGCAGCACGCGCCTGTTCGGATCGGCCGACAGGCGGTTGGCGACGATGCAACCGGCCGTGCCCGCGCCGACCACGATATAGTCGAAGTCGCCCTCAAGCCGTTTCATAACTGCCTCGCTCACCTCAGCTTTTCGGGCGGCCGGTCCGCCCCGCCCCTCTATAGACCGGCGGGGTGTTAGGCGGAACACGGCTTGCATGCTAGAGAGGACTACCCGCCATTCAACCACAAGAACCGAGAGTCCCATGCCCATCGTCAATCGCGTCGCCGATCTGCACCCCGAAATTACGGCCTGGCGCCGCGACCTCCATGAACATCCCGAGCTGCTCTATGACGTCCACCGCACCTCGGCCTTCGTGGCCGATAGGTTGCGCGAATTCGGCTGCGACGAGGTCGCGACCGGCCTCGGCAAGACCGGCGTCGTGGGCGTCATCAAGGGCAAGAAGACCGGGGCAAATGGCGACATCAAGGTGATCGGCCTGCGCGCCGACATGGATGCCTTGCCGATCGAGGAGGCCACCAACCTTCCCTATGCGTCGAAGACGCCCGGCAAGATGCATGCCTGTGGCCATGACGGCCACACCGCGATGCTGCTCGGCGCCGCGCGCTACCTTGCGGAAACACGGAATTTTGCCGGCACTGCGGTGGTGATCTTCCAGCCGGCCGAAGAGGGCGGGGCAGGTGCGGCCGCGATGATCAAGGACGGCTTGATGGAGCGTTTCGGCATCGAGCAGGTCTACGGCATGCATAACGGCCCGGGCATTCCGGTCGGCTCCTTCGCGATCAGGACCGGTCCGATCATGGCGGCGACCGACGAACTCAACATCGACATCGAGGGGCACGGCGGGCATGCATCGCGGCCGCACAAATGCCTCGACTCGGTCCTGGTCGGCGCCCAGCTCGTCACCGCTCTGCAGCAGATCGTCTCGCGCAACGTCGATCCGCTGGAATCGGCCGTGATCTCGGTTTGCGAATTCCATGCCGGCACGGCGCGCAACGTGATCCCGCAGACCGCCGCGCTTCGCGGCACCATCCGTACGTTGACGCCGGAGGTGCGCGATCTCGTGGAGCGGCGGGTGCGCGAGGTGGCGGCGGGCATCGCTCAGATCACCGGCGCGAAGATCGACGTCACATACAAGCGCGGCTATCCCGTCACCGTCAATCACGCCGCCCAGACCGAGCATGCGATCGGCATCGCGAAGCAAGTGGCGGGCGAGGGCAATGTGCACGAGACCCCGCCCTTGATGGGCGCGGAGGATTTCTCCTTCATGCTGGAGGCCCGTCCGGGTGCCTTCATCTTCTGCGGCAACGGCGACAGCGCCGGCCTGCATCACCCCGCCTACAACTTCAACGACGAGGCGATCCTCTACGGCACGTCCTACTGGATCAAGCTCGTGGAGAACACCCTGGCGGCGTGAGGCGTCGTCCAGCGCGAACCCTATAAGCATCCTGATGTCATGGCCGGGCTTGTCCCGTCTTTGCCGAAGCTTCGGCGGACGATTTGGCTGAGCCCGGCCAAGCCTTCGAGTAGTCGCCGCCGCGAAAGCGGGGGACCCATACCGCGGAATGTCTCTGTGAGGATCGTCTGGCCGACACTGTTCGCAAAACCTAATCCCGTGGCTATGGGTCCCGGATCAGCGCTCGCTATCGCTTGCTCGTCCGGAACGCCATCAGGATGTTTCCCACTTCGTTTTCAAGCTGCAGAGGACATTGCTCCGCATCCTCGCGGCGCTGTTCGCACCCGAGCTTTGCATCTTCTTGACCCTCCTTTGAGATCAGAGGGCGCGGGAAAGGCCGGGTGGCCGCTGCACCCGGGGCCCTCGCGCCAGAAAAATTGCGCGAAGGGCGCGTGACCACAGGTACAGGCGGATACACTCCGGCCTTCCCCGCGCAGTGGTTTTACGGCTTACTTCGCGCTCTCCTCGGTGAACCAGCTTGATTGCCACCGTCATCAGCGCATCATCTTGCGCCAACTTGGCGCCTGCATGGGCGCGCCAGGACCACACGACTTCGCCGTCCGCGCCGATGTCGTTCGTCCTCCGACACCAGCCGCGGCCACCGCATTCCGCTTCACGTTCGTGACGACGCGTACGCCCCTCGTGTCGAAGCGGGATGTCCTGCACTATACGGAAAATCAGAATTTCGGAAAAGCAAAATATTTTCGTTCGAGAGGCTTGACAGGGCGGCCGCTCTGTCGAGACGAATTGTTGATCGAGGCGCAGGCGCGAGCGCAGCATCGCAAGTGACCGCCGCCTTCGCCATTCTGCCCGCAAGAGCAAACGGACCAGGCTGGAAGTGGTTGGGCTGCTGGTTGGACCCAAGGCCGAAGTGCCGGCAGGTCCGCGATCATGCCGCTATTGAGGCATAAGGAAACGAATTACCGACATGGTGGCGGTCAAGCCGGCTGCGCCGCAGGGCCCAGTGTCACTACGAACCGTGCGCCGCCGCCTGGCCGGTCCTCGACCCGGACATCTCCACCGTGCAGCAGGGCGATGCGGCGCACGAGCGCAA
>JBLMWS010000034.1:0-4767 GCA_050257355.1 Gemmatimonas sp. | reverse complement strand
ATCGCACCGGCAGGTCCTTGTCGGGTACCGGCACGACGTCGCATTTGGGACAATGAATCACCGGGATTGGGCAGCCCCAGAAGCGCTGCCGCGAGATGCCCCAATCGCGCAGGCGGAAATTGACCTGGCGCTCCGCGACGGGCGCGTTGCCGCGCAGTTCGCTTTCCAGGCGCTTGGCGACTTCCTCCTTGGCCTCTGCGATCGTCATGCCATCGAGGAAGCGCGAATTGATCATGCGGCCATCGCCGTCATAGGCCGTGTCCGTGATCACGAACGTCTTGGGGTCCTGGCCCTCGGGGCAAACCACCGGCGTGTTGCCGAGCTCGTATTTGTTGACGAAGTCGAGGTCGCGCTGATCGTGCGCGGGACAGCCGAAGATCGCGCCGGTGCCGTATTCCATCAGCACGAAATTGGCGACATAGACCGGCAGCTTCCAGTTCGGATCGAACGGATGAACGGCACGGATGCCGGTATCAAAGCCCTGCTTCTCGGCGGTGTCGATGATCTCCTGCGCGGTGCCGATGCGTTTGATCTCAGCGATGAACTCGGCGAGCTTCGGATTCTTGGCGGCCGCGGCCTGCGCCAGCGGATGATCGGCCGAAATCGCCATGAATTTCGCGCCGAACAAGGTGTCCGGGCGCGTCGTGAAAATCTTCAACTCGGTCTCGCCGGCAGGCGTCGTCGCCGGATCCAGCGCGAAGCGGATCAGCAATCCTTCAGAGCGGCCGATCCAGTTGCGCTGCATCAGCCGCACCTTGTCGGGCCAACGGTCCAGCGTGTCGATCGCGTCCAAGAGCTCCTGGGCGTATTTGGTGATCTTGAACACCCACTGATTCATCTCGCGCTGTTCGACGATCGCGCCCGACCGCCAGCCGCGACCGTCGATCACCTGCTCGTTCGTGAGCACGGTCATGTCGACCGGATCCCAGTTCACCTTGCGCTTTTCGCGTTCGGCGAGCCCTGCGCGCAGAAAGTCCAGGAACAGCTTCTGCTGATGCTTGTAGTAGGACGGATCGCAGGTTGCGAACTCGCGTGACCAGTCCAGCGACAGACCGATCGAGCGTAGCTGCTTCTTCATCGCCGCGATGTTGTCATAGGTCCACTGCTTGGGCGCGATCTTGCGCTCGATCGCGGCGTTCTCCGCCGGCAAGCCGAAGGCGTCCCAGCCCATCGGGTGAATGACGTTGAAGCCCTTCGCGCGCATATAGCGCGCCAGCACGTCGCCGAGCGTATAGTTGCGGACATGGCCGATGTGGATGCGCCCGGACGGGTAGGGGAACATCTCGAGCACGTAATATTTTGGCCGCGGATCGTCGTTCTTGGCGGCAAAGATCGCCTTTTCGTCCCACTGGCGCTGCCAGCGCGGTTCGGCTTCGCGGGCGTTGTAACGTTCGGAACTCATCAAATCGCAGGCTTTTTCGTGGATTCGGGTGCCGTCTTAAAGACGGCGGACTAGGCCACAAAAGCGGCTGTCGGGTCAACGCCAAACGGCCCTGTTGCCGCCTTGGAGGGGCCGCTCAGATCGCCACCGCGATGCCCTTGCGGCCTTCATTGGGGTGGATCAGACCGTGCTCGACCACCGTGTTGCGGCCGCGGTGCTTGGCGGCATAGAGCGCCGCATCCGCCGCCTCGATGAGGTCCCCCGGCTCTTGCCCCTCATTCGGGGTGGTGCAGGCCACGCCGACGCTGACGGTGACGCAATGATGCGGCGAGGTTCGGTGCGGCAATGTGCGCTCCTGAACGGCTGCGCGCACCAGTTCCCCGATGTCGCAGGCCCGGCCTGCGGG
Source organism: Gemmatimonas sp. (assembly GCA_050257355.1). Lineage (GTDB taxonomy): Bacteria > Pseudomonadota > Alphaproteobacteria > Rhizobiales > Xanthobacteraceae > Bradyrhizobium. The sequence continues at coordinate 2,980 of JBLMWS010000034.1, read as the reverse complement.
CGTGTTCGGCAGCAGCAGGCAAAACTCCTCGCCGCCGTAGCGGGCGGCAAATCCCGTCGTTTCCGCCGCGATCGCGGACAGCGTCTCGCCAATTCGGGTCAGGCAGGCATCGCCCTCACGATGCCCATAGGTGTCGTTGTAGAGTTTGAAATGGTCGACATCGATCATCAGGAGCGACAGCTCGCAGCCATATTGCCGCGCCTTCATCCATTCAAAATCCAGCCGGCTCTGGAAGCCGCGTCGGTTGGCGAGGCCTGATAACATGTCGATCGAGGCGATCACGGTAAGCCGGTCATTGCTGGCAAGCAGGTCCCGCTCGCGCTGGCTGAGCTTGGCCGCCATCGCATTGAAGGCACGGGCGAGCGGCACAAATTCGGACGGCAGGCGATCGCGGGTGGCGCGCGCCGACCAGTCGCCATGCCCGAAACGCTTCGCCGTTCCCGCCAGGATCTGGATCGGTTCGACGATCAGCTTTTCGGCCGCGATCAAAGCGCCCAACAGCACGAACAGGCTGACGAGGCCGAGCTGCAGATAGGCGGTCGTGATGTCCCGATCGATCGCGGCGGTGGCGCGGTCCCCGTCATTGCTGACGATCAGCCGCGCGCCGGTTCCGGCTATGCGCGCAAAGCTGAGCGCGCGTCTGGAGCCGTCGGCAGCTGTGAAGGAGAGCGAGCCTTGATCACGGTCCGAGGTCAGGGCCGGCTCCGCAATTGCCGACATCAACGGCACCTCGTCGAGCGACCTGCCGACCAGATGGGCCTGGTCCGAGGGCGCGGCAAGCACCGTTCCATTGCTGTCCACCAGGACCGCGGAGACGCCCGGCTTGCCGTCAAGATTGCTCATCACCTTCGACATCCAGTCGAGGTTGACAGCCGCAAGCACGACGGCGTCGTTGTCGCGATTCAGCGCCGCCACGGGATAGGCCGCCATCACGGTCGGGAGGTGACTTTGTCTCCCGAGCAGAAAATCACTGAAGACGAAATCGCGCGTCTGTCGGGCCTCGCGATAATAGGGTCGGTCGCTGAAATCGACACCGATATATGTGTTGTTGGTCGAGCACTGGACGCGTCCGTCGCCGCCGACGATCAAGAGGTTGCGGATCCAGGGCAGGTTGCTCGGCAGGCTCGCGTGCAGCATCTCGCAGCTCTTGCCGATGCCGGCGGCGGAGAAGGCGCGGACAAAGGCGGCGGACTTCAGCACCGTCTCGACGGACGAAATCACCTCACGCTCGGTGTCGGCGCTGTGCGCGGCGAGGCTGGAGAATTCTGCCGCGGCCGCGGCGATCTGCTTCGCCCTCGCATCTTCCAAGGAACGCGCGCGTTCCAGCATCAGGGGCGCGACCAGGATCACCGCGAGCAGCGCAAGCCGCGCACGGATGCCGAGGAGCTGCTTGAGTTTCGCTCGTTTACGGTTGAAACTGACGCGAGACATCTTCTTTCCCATCCCCGAAAGCGAGGGTACCGGGAAGGGTTCAAGAAGCCTTTCCCGAACTCGGTAAAATTAGAGCGACCCGCCGCAAACTTACGATTCCGTTGAGCCCATGGCATCAGAACATCCATCCGCCGCAACCTCGCATTCACCAACCGCCCTTGCCGACGTGGAGGCAGAGATCGCCCGCGCCTGCACCGAGGCCGGTCGCGATCGTGCTTCCGTCACGCTGATTGCGGTCTCCAAGACCTTCGGCCCGGACAGCATCGTGCCGGTCATCGCGGCGGGACAGCGTGTTTTCGGCGAGAACCGCGTGCAGGAGGCCAAAGCCAAGTGGCCAGGGTTAATGGCATCTTACCCCGACATCGTCCTGCATCTGATCGGACCCTTGCAGTCGAACAAGGCGAAGGAAGCGGTCGCGCTGTTTCATGCGATCCACTCGGTCGATCGTCCGAGCATTTGCCAGGCGTTAGCCAAGGAAATCGAGTCACAGAAAAAACATCCCGAATTGTTTGTGCAGATCAATACCGGCGAGGAGCCGCAGAAGGCCGGCGTTGCCCCGGCGCAAGCCGATGCATTCCTCGCGAGCTGCCGCAACGATTACGGGCTGACGATTTCCGGCCTGATGTGTATCCCTCCGGTCAATGAAGCGCCGGCGCCGCATTTCGCGCTGACGGCGAAGATCGCGGCGCGCAACGGCTTGAAAAATCTTTCGATGGGCATGAGCGCGGATTTTGCCGTCGCCATCAAGTTCGGCGCCACGCATGTGCGGGTCGGCTCGGCAATCTTCGGGCATCGCTAGGACGGTCATTCCGGCGCACGCGAAGCGTGAGCCCGGAATCTCGAGGTTCCGGGTTCGATGCTTCCGCATCGCCCCGCAACGATGCAACGAAACAACTACTCAAATCCCACCGACACCTTTCCGAGCACGCCGAAGTCCGCTTCCATGCGGTCGCCGGATTGGATCGGTAGCGGCGGATGGCAGGTGCCTGTCGTCACCACTTCTCCCGCCTTTAGCGTGATGCCGAGTTCACGCAATTCGTTCGCAAGCCAGGCGAGCGCAACGCGGGGATCGCCGAGCACGTTCTTGCCGTGACCGACATAGTGCTGGCCGCGCAGCACGATGCGCGGCCGCTCGTCCACCAGGTCGCGCTCACGCCAGTTCGCCGTGGTCGGCGCGCCCAGCACGAACAGATGCGCGCAGGCATTGTCGGCGATGAGTTGCGCCTCGCCGGCCTGGACGAAATCGGCGAAGCGGGAATCCGGAATTTCGATCGCGGGATGCAAGCTCGCCACCGCGTCCAGCACGTCGGCGACCGCGAACGGAGCCGGGCGCGGCGCGAGGTCCCGTCCCATCCGGAAAGCGAATTCCGGCTCGGCGACCCGCATCTCGTTGCCGCACATCGCCGCGGTGCCGCCGTCGGGCAGGAGCGTCTCCTGCAGAATGCGGCCGGCCATGGGGCCCGCGACATTGATGTGTCGCTGCCCGGCCTCGCTGGTCGCGGCGATCTTCCAGCCGAACAATTTCGCTGCGGAGAAGTTCGCAAGCGCA
>JBLMWS010000033.1:0-10128 GCA_050257355.1 Gemmatimonas sp. | reverse complement strand
CGGACGCCAGATCGCAGGCCGAGCGTATTCGCGGCGACGGCGACGCCGAGCGCAACCGCTTGTTTGCCGCGGCCTACAGCAAGGACCCCGACTTCTTCGCGTTCTACCGGTCCATGACGGCATACGAGAACGGTCTGAAGGGCAGCGACACGCGCTTCCTGCTGCGGCCGGACTCCGATTTCTTCCGCTTCTTCAACAACCCCTCGGGTAAGGCGACGAACGCGGCGGCACCGGCTACCACCGGGGCGGCTGCTGCGCCCGCCGCCACCGCGGCCAGCCCCGCTCCGAAGCCCTAGAGCAAGCCCGGTCGATCAACAGCTGGCGGCGGGGCGCGACACGTCTCGCTCGCGCCCCTTCAAGAAGAAAATGGATAAAACACAAATGAAACGGGAGGTTCCATTCCGATGAGGTCTCTAGCAGTCGGCGACTTCCTCATCGGTTTGGGTGTCCTGCTCGTGATCGAAGGCCTGCTGTTCGCGTCAAGCCCGAGTTGGATGCGCAAGGCCATGAAAAGCGCGCTGGCGACCCCGGACAATGTGCTGCGCGCGGTCGGCATCGGCTCGGCGGTGATCGGCCTGATCGTGATCTGGGCGGTCCGGCGGCCGATCTAGCGTTGAGGTCTCTGAAGTCTGATTCACTCACTGTCGGGGCGCCCAAACGATCTCGCGCCGTAATCTCCGGATTCCGGGTTGGCCGCTGATACGACGCTCCGGAACGACGGCGTTATACTCGGACGCTAGGAGCCTATGTTCCCCTGGCGCGTTAGAATGAAGTCGGGCGCAGCCCGGGCGCGAAAAGAACGCGATCGTGAGCGCAGGGGCCGGTTTTTTGCCGTATTGGCTAACCCTTATGGCGGCGAAATCCGAGAACATCTGAATGCTTGCACGGCGGCCCCGTTCGGGCGCAGTCTGGACTTAAAGATTCCAATTCCGATCCTGGAGATAGTTTAAATGATCGTTGCCACATCCGCCTTGAGCCATCGCCTGCGCCCGTTGCTGGCTGCAGTCTGCCTGGGCGCGGCGGCGGTGCTGAGCTCACAACCCGCCTTCGCGCGCGGACCCGAGGCCATCGCCGACGTCGCCGGGAAAGTCATCGACGCCGTCGTCAACATCTCGACCTCGCAGACCGTCGAAGTCAGCGACGGTCAGACCACGATGCCGCAGCTGCCGCCGGGCTCGCCGTTCGAGGAATTCTTCGACGACTTCTTCAAGAAGCACAAGGGCGGCAAGGGCGGGGGCGATCTGCAGCCGCACAAGACCAGTTCGCTGGGCTCCGGCTTCATCATCGATCCGTCCGGTATCGTCGTCACCAACAATCACGTCATTGCGGATGCCGACGAGATCAACGTCATCCTGAACGACGGCACCAAGATCAAGGCCAACATCGTCGGCATCGACAAGAAGACCGATCTTGCCGTGCTGAAATTCAAGCCGCCTCACCCGCTCACCGCGGTGAAGTTCGGCGACTCCGACAAGCTCAGGCTTGGCGATTGGGTGATCGCGATCGGCAACCCGTTCTCGCTCGGCGGCACGGTGACCGCGGGCATCGTCTCGGCCAAGAACCGCGATATCTCCAACGGTCCCTACGACAGCTATATCCAGACCGACGCCGCTATCAATCGCGGCAATTCCGGCGGTCCGCTGTTCAACCTCGACGGAGAGGTGATCGGGGTCAACACGCTGATCATCTCCCCCTCGGGCGGCTCGATCGGGATCGGCTTCGCCGTGCCCTCGAAGACGGTCGCGGCCGTGGTCGATCAGCTGCGCAAGTACGGCGAATTGCGCCGTGGCTGGCTCGGCGTGCGCATTCAGACTGTCACGGACGAGATCGCCGACAGCCTGAATATTCATCCGGCCCGCGGTGCGCTGGTGGCGGGTGTCGACGACAAGGGCCCGGCAAAGCCGGCCGGCATCGAACCGGGCGACGTCGTCGTCAAGTTCGACGGCAAGGACATCAAGGATCCGAGAGAGCTCTCGCGTGTCGTCGCCGATACGGCGGTCGGCAAGGAGGTCGATGTCGTCGTCATCCGCAAGGGCCAGGAAGAGACCCACAAGGTCACGCTGGCCAAGCTGGAAGACACCGACAAGGTTCAGGCGGCCGTGAAGCCGAAGGAAGAGCAGGCGGAGAAGCCGGTCACGCAAAAGGCGCTCGGCCTCGACCTTGCGACCCTGAGCAAGGATCTACGCGGCAAATACAAGATCAAGGACAGCGTAAAGGGCGTGCTGATCACGGGCGTCGACGACGCTTCCGATGCAGCCGAGAAGCGACTGTCGGCGGGCGATGTCATTGTCGAAGTTGCGCAGGAAGCAGTCTCCAGCGCCGACGACATCAACAAGCGCATCGCCCAGCTGAAGAAGGACGGCAAGAAGTCGGTGCTGTTGCTGGTCGCGAATGCCAACGGCGAACTGCGCTTCGTGGCGTTGAGCGTGCAGTAGCTACAGTCGTTGCACTTTGTCCACGTCGTGATGGCCGGGCTTCGTCCCGGCCATTACCGTTTTGAGGAGCGTCATTCCGGGGCGCCTCGAAGAGGCGAACCCGAATCTTGAGACCGATCCGAAACGACGGTGCTGCAGATGGAGCAGCCCGAACGCGTGATGGCGATTCAACCGAATCTCGTCGCGCTTTAGGATACAAACTCCTCCCGCCTATAGCCTTGCGCATATAGCAGTGCGGTGAGGTCGCCGTGATCGATCCGCGCCGCGGCGGCGATGGCGACGGCGGGTTTGGCGTGGTAGGCGACGCCGAGCCCGGCCTTCTGGATCATGCCGAGGTCGTTCGCGCCGTCGCCGACCACCAGCGTATCGATGTCGTCGAGGTCGAAGGACTCGGTGAGCTCGATCAGGGTGGCAAGCTTGGTCGCGCGTCCGAGGATCGGCTCTTTCACCTCGCCGGTGAACTTGCCGTCGCGCAGGACGAGCTCGTTGGCACGGTTTTCCTGGAAGCCGATTTTGGCTGCGATCGCGTTGGTAAACAGCGTGAAGCCGCCGGAGATCAGGCAGGTATAGGCGCCGTTCGCGCGCATGGTCATCACCAGTTCGCGGCCGCCGGGGGTCAGCGTGATGCGCTTGCCCAGGACTTCGTCGACCACGCTGACCGGGAGATCCTTGAGCAGCCCGACGCGCTCGCGCAGCGCCGGCTCGAAAGCGATCTCGCCGCGCATGGCGCGCTCGGTGATTTTGGCGACATGCTCCTTCAGCCCGGCAAAATCCGCGAGCTCGTCGATACACTCCTGCCCGATCATGGTGGAATCCATGTCGGCCAGAAAAAGCTTCTTGCGCCGGGTCGCGATAGGCTGCACGACAATGTCGATCGGCAGGTCGCCGCGCACCTCGCGCAGCCGGCCCTCGATCGCGTGTACCTCCTCGGGACTTTCGAAGGGGATGTCGACCGCAACCTCGTCGAACAGCCATTGCACGTGTCCGGGCGAGGGCAGCACGGCGAGCGCGCCGTCCACAAGCGTGGAATCGAGTGCGGGATTGGCGGGATTGCAGATCAGGGTCGCGACGAGAGACATCGGGTGATTTCGGCATCTGACAACAAGGCGGTGCTTATCGCAGGGCCAACCGCCAGCGGCAAGTCGGCGCTCGCGCTCGAACTGGCGGAAAGCACGGGCGGCATCATCATCAACACCGATTCCATGCAGGTCTATCGGGACCTGCGGATCCTGACCGCGCGGCCGACGGCGGAAGAGGAGGCAGCCGTCGTCCACCGGCTCTACGGTTACGTCGATGCCGCGATCAACTTCTCCGCCGGCGCCTGGCTTGCGGACGCTGCAACCGCACTGGCCGAGGCGGGTATGCAAAACCGCCTGCCGATCTTCGTCGGCGGTACCGGGCTCTATTTCAAGGCGTTGACGCGCGGGCTATCGGCCGTGCCGCCTATCCCGGGCGAGGTGCGCGAAGAGGTGCGCGCCCGGTTGGAGCGCGACGGCGTCGAGGCGCTGCATGCGGAACTCGCGCGTCGGGATCCCGCCGCCGCCGAGCGCCTCAACGTGCGCGACCGGAGCCGCATTGCGCGCGCGCTGGAAGTCGTCGAAGCAACCGGCCGTTCCTTGCTCGATTGGCACCGCGAGGGCCTGCCGCCGCTCTTGCCGCCGGGAGGTTTCTCCGCCCTGTTTCTCGCGCCCGATCGCGACGCGCTCTATGGGCGGATCGATGCGCGCTTCGATGCCATGGTGGAGCAAGGCGCGCTGGAAGAGGTCGAGCGGCTTGCCGCACGACGGCTCGATCCGCTGTTGCCGGCGATGAAAGCGCATGGCGTGCCGCCACTGATGAAGTATCTCAGGGGCGAGATCACGCTGGAAGAGGCCGCCGCAATCGGTCGCGCCGATACGCGCCACTATGCCAAGCGGCAATTTACCTGGTTTCGCCACCAGCTGCCGGAATTTGAATGGCTCAAGCCGGAGGAGGCGAGGGGCCGGTTGAGGCTGTGGAGATAGTAGCCCGGATGAGCGAAGCGACATCCGGGGAGAGACCAGCTGGTCCCGGATATCGCTTCGCTCTTCCGGGCTACGTGCCGCGCGTTACGCGCGACACTCGCACTGTCCCGGAGGGACAGCCTCCAATGGTCTGCCATTCGCAAATTCGCTCTCGCGGAAATCCCCGGACGCCGCTACACTCTCAAAGCGCATCACATCGGCTGGTATCCCTTGACATCGGGACTTCCACCGCTATGTTGCGCGCAACCTTTGGGAAGTTCGGCCCGAGCCATGCGTAATATTATTTCCAAACTCCTTATTATCGTAGTCGTACCCAGGCGCACCGCCGGGGATGGCTGACGGCCATCCAAATCCAGGCGGTGTGCATGGGGCCTCTTGGGCCCCTTTTTATTTCCCGAAGCAGACGACCAGCGGCCGCACCAGAGCGGCAGATCCGGAGCCAGCCATGACCGAGACAAGCCACAATCCCAACCAGATGACGGGAGCCGCCATGATCGTGCGGGCGCTGATCGATCACGGCGTGAAGCACCTGTTCGGCTATCCCGGCGGCGCAGTGCTTCCGATCTACGACGAGATTTTCCAGCAGAGCGACATCGAACACATCCTGGTGCGGCACGAACAGGGCGCGGGCCATGCGGCGGAAGGCTATGCGCGCTCGACCGGCAAGCCCGGCGTGGCGCTGGTGACCTCGGGCCCCGGCGCCACCAATATGGTGACGCCGCTGACCGACGCGCTGATGGATTCGATCCCGCTGGTCTGCATCACCGGCCAGGTGCCGACCCACTTGATCGGCAACGATGCCTTCCAGGAGTGCGATACGGTCGGCATCACCCGCCCCTGCACCAAGCACAATTGGCTGGTGCGCAACGTCGACGATCTCGCCAAGGTGCTGCACGAGGCCTTCTATGTCGCAACCAGCGGTCGCCCCGGACCGGTCGTGGTCGATGTGCCCAAGGACGTGCAGTTCGCTGTCGGCACCTACCATCCGCCGCGCAAATCCGACGTGCACATTTCCTACGCGCCGCGGCTGAAGGGTGACGCCACGGCGATCCGCAAAGCCGTGGCCTTGCTTGGCTCGGCCAAGCGTCCCGTGATCTATTCCGGCGGTGGCGTCATCAATTCCGGTCCCGAAGCGGCCAAGCTGTTGCGCGAACTGGTCGAGGTCACCGGTTTTCCCATCACCTCGACACTGATGGGGCTCGGCGCATATCCAGCGTCGGGCAAGAACTGGCTCGGCATGCTCGGCATGCACGGCACCTACGAAGCTAATATGACCATGCATGACTGCGACGTCATGCTGTGCGTGGGCGCGCGCTTCGACGACCGCATCACCGGGCGGACGGATGCGTTCTCGCCGGGTTCGAAGAAGATTCATATCGATATCGACCCTTCCTCGATCAACAAGAACATCCGTGTGGACGTGCCGATCATCGGCGATGCCGGCAATGTGCTCGGCGACCTCTTGCAGGTCTTCAAGGCGGAAGCGAAAAAGCCCGACATCAAGGCCTGGTGGCAGCAGATCGCGATCTGGCGCGCGCGCAACTCGCTGCACTACAAGAAGAGCAACGACATCATCATGCCGCAATATGCGATCCAGCGGCTGTTCGAGGCGACGCGTGGCAAGGACGTCTACGTCACCACCGAAGTGGGCCAGCACCAGATGTGGGCGGCGCAGTTCTTCGGCTTCGAGGAGCCGCATCGCTGGATGACCTCGGGCGGGCTCGGCACCATGGGCTACGGCCTGCCGGCGGCGATCGGGGTGCAGGTCGCCCATCGCGACAGCCTCGTCATCGATATCGGCGGCGACGCTTCGGTGCAGATGACGATCCAGGAGATGTCCACGGCCGTGCAGCACGAACTGCCGGTCAAGATCTTCATCCTGAACAACCAGTACATGGGCATGGTGCGGCAGTGGCAGCAGCTTCTGCACGGCAACCGGCTCTCGCATTCCTATACCGAGGCGATGCCGGATTTCGTCAAGCTAGCGGAAGCCTATGGTTGCGTCGGCATCCGGGCGATCAAGCCGTCCGATCTCGACGGCGCGATCAAGGAGATGATTTCGGTGAAGCGCCCGGTGCTGTTCGATTGCCGGGTCGCGGCGCTGGAAAACTGCTTCCCGATGATACCCTCCGGCAAGGCACACAACGAAATGCTGCTGCCGGCGGAAGCCGAAGACGAAGCCACCGCCGCCGCCTTCGCCGGCGGCAAGGCATTGGTGTGAGTCATGACGAGACTAGCCGCATGCGTCTCTTCTCCCTGCCCCCGCGAACGGGGCGCGGTGAAGAGGCGCGCGTTCGCGACGACTGTGTCCTCGACGGAAGGGCCATCGGATGTTTAGCCTCGCCGAACTCGAGCGTGCCCATGAGGTCGTCCGCGAGGCGGTGCCGCCGACGCCGGCCTATGCCTGGCCGCTGCTTGCCGAACGGCTCGGCACCGAGGTCGTGGTCAAGCACGAGAACCATACGCCGATCGGCGCCTTCAAGGTGCGCGGCGGGCTCGTTTACGCCGATCGCCTGACGCGCGAACAGCCGCAACCGCGCGGATTGATTTCAGCCACGCGCGGCAATCACGGCCAGAGTCTCGCGTTTGCCGGGCGCCGCCACCGCGTGCCGGTGACGATTTATGTGCCGCGCGGCAATTCGATCGAGAAGAACCGGGCGATGGCCGCGTTCGGTGCCAAGCTCGTCGAATACGGCGAGGATTTCCAGGCCGCGCGCGAGGAGGCCTATCGTCAGGCCGAGCGCGAAGGACTGCACATTGTGCCGGCGTTTCATCGCGATCTGGTATTGGGGGTCGCTACCTATGCGCTCGAATTGTTGCGTGCGGCGCCCGACCTCGACGTGCTCTATGTGCCGATCGGACAGGGCTCCGGCATCTGCGGCTGCATCCTGGTGCGCGATCTCCTCGGCCTGAAGACCGAGATCGTCGGTGTGCAATCGACGCTGGCGCCGTCCTATGCACTGTCGTTCGCCGCACGTCGCGTGGTCAACACCAACAGCAGCAACACGCTGGCTGACGGCATGGCGACACGCAATCCCGACCCCGATGCGCTCGCAATCATCCTGAAAGGTGCCGCGCGGATCGTGCAGGTCACCGATGAAGAGATTGCCGCCGCGATCCGCCATCTCTGGACCGACACGCACAATCTTGCGGAGGGCGCCGGCGCCGGTGCGCTCGCGGCCGCGCTGCAAGAAAAGCGCAAGCTGCCGGGAAAGCGCGTCGGGCTGATCTTGAGCGGCGGCAATATCGATTTCGATCTGTTTCGGAAGTGGGCGATGGCGGAAGGCGCCGTCACCCAGAGGACAGGGGTGTGATGAGAACCATCGCGCCAGAAACACAACTGTCATCGTCCGGCTTGACCGGACGATCCAGTACGCCGCGGCCGGCGCGCCTTTCTCGGCCGCCGGTGATTACTGGATGCCCGCGTTCGCGGGCATGACCAGAGGAGCAAGGGGACAACCATGAGCCAGCCCGCATCGGCCTATTTCATCGAAGATCGCCACGAGCCCAGCGAGACCCACACGCTTGCGGTGCTGGTGCAGAACGAGCCGGGCGTGCTCGCGCGCGTGATCGGATTGTTCTCGGGCCGCGGCTACAACATCGAAAGCCTTACCGTCTCCGAGACCGAGAGCCAGAAACATCTCTCGCGCATCACCATCGTCACCACGGGAACTCCGATGGTGATCGAACAGATCAAGCACCAGCTCGACCGCATGGTTCCGGTCTATCGCGTGGTCGACATGACGCAGACCGGACGCGCCATCGAGCGCGAACTCGCGATGGTGAAGGTGCGAGGGCAGGGCGAGCACAGGGTCGAAGCGCTGAGACTGGCGGACGCCTTCCGCGCCCGCGTCATCGATGCGACCACCGAGAGCTTTGTGTTCGAGATCACGGGCAACACCGCCAAGATCAACCAGTTTATCGACCTGATGCGCCCGCTCGGCCTGGTCGAGGTCTCGCGCACCGGCGTTGCTGCGATCGGCCGCGGGCCTGAAGGGATGTGATGCCATGCTGGCGCGCGACTGGTACTACAATCAAAGACGGCGGATCGGGCTCGATACCGCCATCGCTTCGATCTACGGGCAGGGCGACGATGCCGACCTGCGCGCCCGTGCGGCGCTGACCATGCTTGGCGTCAAGCGGGGCTGGCGGGTCGCCGATATCGGCTGCGGCAACGGCGTACTCGCGACCGAGGCGGCGCTGATGGGGGCCGACGTCGACGCAATCGACATTTCGCCGGCGATGCTGGCGCTCGCCGATATTTATGCCGGCGATCGCAGGGCCTGCATCCGCACCCAATCGGCGGGGCTGCTCAGCTTCGCCTATGAGCCCGGTTCCTACGACCTGATCGTCAGCGAATTCACACTGCACCATCTGCCCGACTTCTGGAAGGCGGTGGCGCTTTCGCGGATCTTCGCCGCGCTGAAACCGGGTGCGAATTTCTTCCTGCGCGAGATCGTCTTCGTCAGCATGCCCGACGGCAGCGAGCGCAGCGTCGGCGAATGGGCCGATTTCAACATCAAGAATCACGACTTCGAGCGCGACAGCGTCGTCACCCATATGCGCGACGAATATTCGACCTTCGGCTGGGTGATGGAGCGGATGCTGACCGAGGTCGGCTTCACGCTCGTGTCGGCCGACTATCACGCGCCGCTGCACGGCACTTATCTCTTGAGGAAACCGAGGCCAGGCGAGCAGGGCTAGCAAACAAGAACAAGAGCCAAGAACAATGAAGCCGGCCGACGTCTGTCTCGCCATCCTGGTGGCGGTCATCTGGGGACTTGCCTTTGTCGCAAGCCGCATCGCGCTCGACGAATTTTCGCCGGCGCTGATGACGGCCCTGCGGTTCGGCATTGCGGCGGTGCCATGCCTGTTCGTGCGCAAGCCGAAAGTGTCCTGGCCGCTTCTGGTCGCGATCAGCTTCACGCTGTTTCTCGGCCAGTTCCTGGCGCAAGCTTATGGCATCGCCCACGGCGTGCCGGTCGGCCTGACCTCAGTGATCGTGCAGAGCCAGGCGTTGTTCACGATTGCCTTTGCCGTGATCGTGTTTCGAGAATGGCCGACGCCGGTGCAGGCGCTCGGCATCGCAATTGCCGTCGCCGGCTTGCTGATGATCTGCGCCACCGTCGGCTATGATTTCAGCATCGAGGCCTTCGCCGTGCTGATGATTTCGCCGGTCAGCTTTGCAATCGGCAATCTGCTGCTGCGGCGCGCCCACGGCGCGCCGATGTTCGACCTGTTCGCCTGGTTGTGCCTCACGGCGGCGGTCCCGCTGTTCGCGCTGGCGCTGGTCAGCGGCGGGCCGGCGCCGACCTGGCACGCGCTTGCGCATATGTCGCTGGTCGGCCTCGTCTGCGTGCTGGCGCTCGGCGGCATCTCCACCTCCATCGCCTATTGGCTCTGGGGCCGGTTGCTGCGCGACTATCGCGCAGCCCAGGTGGTGCCGTTTGCGCTCCTGGTGCCGTTCGTCGGCTCGGCCGCCTCCAGCATCGTCTTTTCGGAAAAGTTCGGACCGCTGCGGCTGGCCGGCATGCTCACCGTGGTCGGCGGCATCGCGGTGATGCTGCTGTCCAGGCGGCCGCGTGTCGTGCCCGTGATCGTGGAGTGAGCCATGTCGCAATCGCTTCTCGTCGCCTTCGTCCTGTTTGCCATCGTGATGTTCTTCACGCCCGGGCCGAACAACATCATGG
>JBLMWS010000032.1:0-3804 GCA_050257355.1 Gemmatimonas sp. | reverse complement strand
TGAGCTGGATGTTCGGATCCGCCTCGAGCCTGACGAAGGCCTCGAGATAGCAAGCCGGCAGCGGCGCCTCGATTCGCTCCCGCCCCCGACCGAGCGGATCATCCGCAAGCATCGCGACGATCTTATCGACGTCGTCGCGGCGAGCGCGGCGAATGGTGATGGACATGGGCTGCATCAATTGTTCCGTATGACCGGAGCAGCAGGCAATACATGAAGACAGCTGTCAACGGGTCTCGCGGACGACAGATGCCGCCATTGCCTAATCAGAACTTGTAGCCAAGCCCGGCGCGCACTGTGTTGATGTTAGTGTCGATACTGGTGGTGAAGCGGACATATTCCCATTCGGCACGGGCGAACAGGCCGCCGATCAGGTTGACGTCGACACCGAGGCCCGCGGTGTAGCCATAGATCAGGTGATTGTGCACGGCATCGGTCGCAGACAGCGGCATCAGCGGGGTGAAGGGCCCGGATATCGTTCGACTGACGGCATCGTTGACGGTCACCGAGCGGCTGATGTCGGCGTTGCCGAGCGCGAATCCACCGAACACATAGGGCAGAAAACAGCCCCACGCATAAGCCGCGCGGCCGCGGAACGTCGCCATGTCCGAAATCGAGATCGACGCCGATGACGTCACTGCGACATCATGAAACAGCGAGTCGGACAGGGCGCTGCCGCTGACGAGCTCCTTGAACGCGCTCGATGTGCCTCCGAACGAGCCGTGCATGTAGCTCGCCTCGACGCCGAGAACGGTGTCATCCCACTGCCAGTTGTAGCCGGCAAAGCCGCCGAACGCGGACGAGCGTGCCGACTGCTTGCCGAGACCGAGATTCCATTGCGAGACCTGCATCTGCTGGATGACATTGTGGTCCAGCAGCGCGTCGAGAATGGTGGTATTGGTGCCGCTGAAATTCTCGTCCGAGGAGCCGTAGCCGCCCTGGCCGCCGGCATAGAAGCCCTCCCAGTTGACCTGGGAGCTGGTCAGCCCGTCGGTGAAGCTGCCGCGAAGGATCGGCAGGTCCGCGGCTTGCGCGCCGGTCATCGTTACGCCAAGCACCATCCCCAGCAAAAGCCTGCGCATCCCAACGCTCCAATCAAACTCATCAAACGACGCGTTGATCATCGCTCGTTAACCTTAACCAATGGTTGTCGCGCACCCTGTCGCTGCAGGTTGTTGTACCAAGGCGACGATTTTCCTCGCCACACGCAGCGAAAACGAAGCGGCGCGGGAAGATCCCGCGCCGTCGATAAATCCTGGATGATGTGAGGTTCGATCAGCCCTTGCGAATGAGCGGCGGCGGCGGAGGAGGTGGGGTGTCCAGATCCCAGCGCACGCCGAGCTTCAAATCATGCGAGGTGATGTCCTTAACGGCAAAGCCGCTGCCGTTGACGACGGTCACGCCGTCGAACGAGTTGGTGGGACCTGTGACGGCGTCACCGAGGTTCATATAGCTGTAACCAAGCTCAAGCGTCACGTTGGGCAGGACCCTGTAGCCGAGACCCGCGTGCAAGGCCCACGCGAAATTCCATTTGCCCGCGTCGGCGCCGTAAGTGACGCTGTTGCTCAACACGCCGGCGTTATAGATGACACCGTCGTCTCTGAAGCCGCTGATCCGATTGTAGGATGCGCCGACACCTGCGCCGATATACGGCGTAACGCACCACCAGGTACCGAGATCGACGTAGCCGTTGAGCATGACGACAGCTTCCGACTTGCTGCCGGAGTAGTTGTCTGCGGCGGCAAAGGTCGGCGCTATGGCGCCTGCCGGGGCGAACTGAGAAGCGTGAAGATTAGCGCGTCCGCGCCACTGCCCGGTCAAGTCCGCTCTGAACCAGTTGTTGAACTGGTAACCGATGCCGAGGTCGAACAACGGCGCACTATCGAATCCAAATCCGGTGGTCTGAAAGCCGGCCGGAAACGGCGCACTCGCGAGCGTCAGGTCCTTGGCGCTCTGGTTGCTCATGCCGATGTCGCCGCGCAGATACCAGCCGCCGAAATCCGCGGGCGGCGGCGGCGCGTACATCGGCGGCGGTGCGATCGGCATGTCGGCGGCAAAGGCCGCGGCGGACATCAATGACGCCGCTCCGGCGACAATCAAAAATTTAACGCTACGCATTTGGTTTCGTCCTCTTGGCCGGTGAGGCAGACACCAAGGCCCCACGTCGAAAAAAACCCACGGCTGGACGATGCCATCAAAAGCTTAAGCGCCACTTAACCCTAATTTTTAAGGTTGATATTGTATGACGAATTTCGGCAACAGCGCCGCCGCGCGAATTGCAATCCCTAACGAAGTCTGAACAGCAAATGGCCGTCATTGCGAGCGCAAGTGAAGCAATCCAGATTCTTTCCGCGGAAGCAGTCTGGATTGCTTCCGCCTACGCGCCAAGGCGCTTCGGCGTGACTCCAAGCCTCGCCATGGTTCGCGCAGCGAGCGACGGCGGGTCGTCGCTTCGCTCCTCGCAATGACGGGATCGCCGCCTTCGCGTCACCGCGCGTGCTGCGGCATTTTCGGCAGAAACACCGCGAGCAGCCCGATCGCCGGCAGGAAGGCGCAGACCTGGTAGACGAACTCGATAGACGTATGGTCGGCGAGCTTGCCGAGCACGGCGGCACCTAAGCCGCCGATGCCGAAGGCAACGCCGAAGAACACGCCCGAGATCATGCCGAAGCGATGCGGCACCAATTCCTGCGCGAACACAATGATCGAGGACGTCGTCGAAGAGATGATGAGGCCGATGATCACCGACAGCACGGCGCTGCCGACGAGCCCCGCATAGGGCAGCGCCAGCGTGAACGGCAGCGCGCCGACGATGGAGAGCCAGATCACGATCCTGCGGCCGAAGCGATCGCCCAGGGGTCCGCCGAAGAAGGCGCCGACCGCGTTCGCCGCCAGGAAGATGAAGAGGTAGATCTGCGCGGCCTGCGTCGAGACGCCGAAGCGGTCGATCAGATAGAAGATGTAATAGCTCGACAGGCTCGAAACATAGAGCTGCTTGGAGAACAGCAGCATGACCAGCACGCCGAGCGCCAGCAGGACCCGGCCGCGGGTCTGCCCATGCGCCTCGTGCGCGATCGGCGCGGTCTTCCTCGCCGTGATCTGCGGCTTGTACCAGAGACCGATCCGCCACAGCAGCACGATGGCGATGAAGGCGATGGACGAAAACCAGGCGATGCTGCCCTGCCCGAACGGCACCACGATCAAGGCCGCCAGCACCGGGCCCATCGAGGTGCCGAAACTGCCGCCGAGCTGAAACACCGATTGCGCAAAGCCGTAACGGCCGCCGGACGCGAGCCGCGCGATGCGCGCGGACTCCGGGTGGAACACCGCAGAGCCCAATCCGATCATCGCCGCCGCAACCAGGATGACCACGTAGTGATGCGCGACGCTGAGCAACAGCAGGCCGAAGAAGGTCGAAGCCATGCCGACGGAGAGCGAGAACGGCTGCGCCTTCTTGTCGGTGAAGTGCCCGACCAGCGGCTGCAGCAGCGAGGCGGTGAACTGGAACGCGAGCGTGATCAGCCCGATCTGGGTGAAATCCAGCGCGTAGTTGTCCTTCAGGATCGGATAGACCGAGGCGATCAACGACTGCATTGTGTCGTTGAGGAAGTGCGAGAAGCTGATGCCCGCCAGCACGATGTAAGCGGGCCCGGCGGCTTTCGCCGCAAACGAAAGCTTTGTATCCGCCAGCGCCACCTTTTCGGTCGGCGCTTCCTCAAGCGCGATAATAGCTTTGTTCAATGCAGCATTCCCGGCAAGCATGGCGCGCGCAGTGTCAATACGCCGTACCTATCGCGCGAGCACGCT
>JBLMWS010000031.1:0-2788 GCA_050257355.1 Gemmatimonas sp. | reverse complement strand
TGCGCGGCGTAGCTCACAACGTGGTGACGAGTGGGCCGACGCTTGCGGCGGTCACGACCGCGAACATTGGCGGCGTTGCCTTTCCGCCGACGCTCGCGGGCTGCCCGGGATGACGCCCGATCTTCAGCGCCTGTTGGGCGGGGTCTCGATGCTTTCAATCGCATTGGCGCTTTCCGGGCATCTTGACTTTGTTCTCTATTTGTTCTCACATGGGGATGTCGGCCTATATTCGGTGGATCGTTACCGTGACGGTCGCCCGAGCCAGATTTCTGCGCCATGTCGATGGAAACCCACGTCTTCTTTCGCGGCACGCTGCCGAGCAAGGCGGCGCTATCCCGCGCGATGAAGGAGCTGGGCTTCCCGTTCTCCATCACGCCTGCAACCGGATCGCTCGAGGCGCAAGCGGGCTTCATGCCGATGAAGCTGCGCGGCGAGGAAACCGGCGTCGAGCTCTCGATCTACGGCGACCACTCCGCAGTCGAGGAGTTCGCCGATGCAGGTGTCGATCCGGGCTTCGAGCGGCGGGCGAGCCTGCGCTGGGGCGGCGACTTCCAGGAGGCGGTCGCCGGGATGTGCGTTGCCGCGACGCTAGCTAAGCTCGTCGACGGCGTTGTGTTCGACGAGGCTGAGGACCGATTGCTGTCGGTCGACGATGCTATTGCCGTCGCGCGGCAGAACCTGCAGACGCTGCTCAAGCCCGAGGACAAGAAGCGGCGGGGCACGCGGCCGGCTGACCTCAAGCACTACCTCAAGCCGCTGCTGAAGCAGCGCAGCGACCTCGTCCTGCTCGGCCGGCTGCTGATTATTCGGCCGGTGCGGCATCTGCTGCGGGGCGCGTTTTTCGACCGAACCAGCTACAAGTATCAATTCCGGGTCCTTCGCTGCGTCAAGCCCCTATTCTCCGTTGAGGAATCGTTCCATTTCGGTTTTTGCACAGATGTTCACCCCCTGGCATGGACAGTTTGGGAGCCGCATTTCGCGGCACTTCTGTTCGATATGCTCGACGAGGACGTATTCCAGCCTGTCGGCAAGATAACGTCCCTCGCGCAATTCGGTGGCGATCTGGGCATAGGGGACTTGGGTCGCAACGACCAGTTCGAACTCCGCGTCGCCGCCCTTGTTCTCGCCGGGCAACGTCAGCGCGCGGCCGAGCTGATCGAAATGGAGCTCGCGCAAACCGCGAGAAACGGATACGAGCGTCGGCATTACGTGGCCGGCGAGCAAAGGGCGCTGCTCGAGCGCAATCTCGAATCGATGTGCGCGGAATTCCATTCCAAAGAGAGACAGGCTGCCGAGATACTCAAGCTCGGGGATGCTTGGGAACCGGCACCGTTTCCAGGGGAGTTGCCCGAAATCGAACGCGCACGACGGTGCGATGACCCGCCATTCCTCACGACACCGTGGATCTCGCGGCCCCCTCGTTTGGTGGAGCAGCCGCCCGAAAAGGTGGGCGACGTCCATTTCGCGAGCGGCGTGCTGGGGCGCAAGGACGGCGTAGTCATGTTCGGCGCGCTAACACACGAGGAGGCCGAGGAGAAGCACCGAACGCGTCAGGCCTATGCCCTCGCAACCCGACTACCTGACGGGTACCTTCTCGTCGTCCGTCATGACACCCGGTGGAGCCCGCATGACCCCGACCAGCCGAGGAATCCGGACTACGTTCCGACCAGAACGTTTCGATTGGAGGTGCACGGGGCGCGAGGTCGCCTGCTGTACACAGAATTTGGCGAAGACTTTGATAATCGCGGCATGCTGAAAATGTGGAACATAGATGTCCATGAGCCTGTCCCTTATCGCACTATTTGGGACGCACATAACTACACCAAAGAACGGATAAAAAATATTGTCGATCACAGAAGCGACCCCAGCGGCTACATGAACCGACCCATGACCGACTCCGATGTTGCGCTTTGCAAGTTTGCGGAGCCGCGCTTCGGCGACTTCAACGATCTGTGGCGCCGTGTCGAGACCTATCTGCAAAATGAAGGGTTCGGCACGTTGCGCGACAATTTCGAATGTTGATGCTCAGCATCTCCGGGGGCTGGTCGTCCAGCGGGTAGAGCTCTCACGGTGCCGAATCAGCTCCTCGCTACCACGGCTGGCCTTGCCCGGGCCGCACCTCGATGACGATGATGTGCTGTGGATCATAGTGAAAGAGCAAGCGCGCCGCTTTGGCGAGCTCGCCCATGCGCGGGAAGCTCAGGCCGCGCAGGCCAGTTTTAGGATCGTAAACGCAAACCGTCGATTTCTCAGGGCGGTTCTCGTAAGCGTCAATGCGTATAGAGCCTTTCTCTCCATATTTGGCCGCCAACTTCGACTTGATCGCCGACACTTCACTCTTGAAGTCTGGATCACCGAGAGCTTCGACCTTGTCAGCAATCACTTTGTGGACCCTGCTGCCAAAGCTAGCCGGCCCCTTGTACTCGTTGTCCTCGCGCACCTCTTTCACTGCTTCGTCAGTAAACCGTTGTACGTCGGGAAGTTTCTTGCAAACGCCTTCCAGATCGTCTCGCTTCACGTAGCCAACCCAGCTGAGCTCGGCCTGTCCTTCCGGTCCAGTCTTCTCGTACTTCGCTGCCTTGAAGGCTAAGACCGCGGTGCGGTTGGGATCCTTCCGAGCCGAAAGCCAGGCGAACAGTGCCAGGCCGGCCGCGGTGATGGC
Source organism: Gemmatimonas sp. (assembly GCA_050257355.1). Classification (GTDB taxonomy): domain Bacteria; phylum Pseudomonadota; class Alphaproteobacteria; order Rhizobiales; family Xanthobacteraceae; genus Bradyrhizobium. Next base: position 126 of record JBLMWS010000031.1, on the reverse strand, counting down.
GCGGGCCGCCGCTGGGCCGAGCCGGGCAGCAAGACCGGCGCCGACGCCCGCAGCAGGAGCGAGAAACGCCAACTCGCCGGTCGGTAGCGAATGGGGGCCGTCCTTCGTCCAGATCGTGGCGCCGAT
>JBLMWS010000030.1:0-6528 GCA_050257355.1 Gemmatimonas sp. | reverse complement strand
GCCGCCGGGCGGGCGGTTTCGCCGTTAACCGCGCGGCAACCATACGGTGCCAGCCTCGCGTCCGCCCCAAAGGCCGACGAGGGAGCCCCCAACGCCACGGATCACCAGGACATCAATGCGTGCCCGTGCTCGGGTTGCGCTCGCGCTAATGGCCCTGTCCGCGAGCTTCAGCCTGGCGGGCTGCGCTGCAATCGATGAGCTGAAAGAGAGCTTCTTGCGCTGGGTCGAGTCGGAGAGGCTCCCGAGCGGACGCGGATGGTTTGCCGACGACGTGCCAGATGCGACCCCTGTGATTGCGCCGGAGAAACCGTCGAAAAAGGAGGCAAGCAAGCCGTCGAGGAAGCCGGTCAAATCAGCGCGCAAGCTGCAACGGCCGCAGACCGTCGTGCTGCCTCCGCGGAAACCGCCGATCCCGGAGTCCTCCGAGGCGGCGAGGCCGGAAGGCACCGAGGGGCAATCCGCGCCGTCTCCGCCTGTGCCGTCGCAACTGCCTGGTCGCTTTCCCGAAGCACCGCCACCCGGACGCTTTTCACGCTGACATGCCGGCTGTACGGCCTGACCGAGCCGATCATGCTCGCGCGCGGCTTCACCGCCGCGCAGATGGTCGACATCACCCGCGCCGGGCTGGCGCGCCGGAGGTCATCGTCGCAAAGTGAGCGGAGAGGAAGGGCGCGTGCTCGGGCCGGTGCGGATCACGGGGCGGCGGCGGGCGCTCGACGGAGCCAACCCATGACGACCAAGAAGCGCACGTACGAACCGCGCATTTTCGAGGGCCGTGTCATGCTGCCCGAGGAGCAGGAGCAGATTTACCTGCAGCTCCTGACATCCACGCACTTCGAGGCGACCGACGCGATGCGCGACCTGATCTTGGAGGAGTGGCCGGAGCTGGCGCACAAGCTGGCGCCGAAGCGGCAAGGGTGACACGCGGCTACCAGCCGACGCGCCAAGCCGCGACGGCGGCGTTCGCCTTAAGAGCTGGCGGCGGGAGCAGCGCGAGACGGGTTCGCAGAATTCCCAGCGCGGCGAGAGCCGCCCTATGTCCGCTTCGGTCCGCTTGCGCTCGACCTCGAGCGCCGCCGCGAACGACGCTCAACGCCAAAAGGCGACATGATCTATGTTATTCGATCATCTCATGAGCGCGCAAAAAGGATGGACGCAGCATCTTCGCTGGATTGCGGGAAAGCCAGACGAGCTACGCACGACCCAAGCGAATGGCAAGCAGCACGTTCAGCTCATCCTTCCGCGGCGGCACGACGTCCGGAGGCAAACCCACAGTCATCCTGCAACCTTCGCCAGGTACTAGCCGGAAGTGCAGCTGAGGCCAGGCAAGCAGAATGGGTTCTTCCCCAAAATTTATCAGAGCCCAGACGTCACCAGTCCTCACCTTTCCGTGTGCGTCCTGAACAAGGAGTTCGCACACCGAGTTCTTCGGGGGCGGCAGCTCTTTGAAAGTCAGGAATTGGGCGAGATCATCGGAAAATTCGTCAAAGTCGCCGGTACCCGCGGATGCTTCTTCGTTCAGCATCGCCCAGAACCGGGTGCGCATATGCGCTGGAACGGAGAACAAACAGAAACACGCAGCGGCGTCCTCAGGCGGGTTGTTCAGCGTCAGGCTGTCCAGCTCGTTCTCGTGTGGCGCGCGCCAGCGCTCGCCATCGGCCACAAGAAGCCGATCCATCCAAGAGCCTTTGCACTGGAAGTTTGAGGCGATCGCAAACGACGGCTTCACATCACGGCCTTGAGTCGTTCAAGCTTATCGAGCGCGACGTCGAAGGTTGCCTTCTTGTGCAGGCGACAGGACAGCGTCTCTGTTGTGGCGAAGTCGCCGTTCTCGAAAAATTTGTTGCCGGGCGGACCACCCCCGCAGAACGGGAAGTACCGGCAGGATTCCTGGCACAGTTCCACGCCACGGCGGATCTCGTCGTCGAGGGCAACGAAGCGCGGCATCGTGAGCACAGATTCCAATGAGTCCCGCGCCACATTGCCAAGCGCGAAGCTGCCGTGCCGCGGACTGCTGAGGCCCAGCAGTTCGGGCGAATAGGTCGAAAAATTGCCCTCGTAGTCCACGTTGAGGATCGCGAAGGGCCTGCACTCCTGCACCCGATTCTCGCACTGCTGGTGGTGGGAGATCGAATTTCGAGCGAAGTCGAATTCGCGCACCCGTAGTGGCGGATCCGCCGCGAGAGCAAGGTCCATGAAGCGGGAATAGAAACGGCGGAAGCGCGGTTCCACTCCGCTGCCCGAGAGCGACGAGGTCACGTGCGGCCCCTCGATCTCTTCCACGTTGAACGCGACCGAGGTTATGTTGTGCTCGACGTAGAAGTCGAAGAGTTCGTCGGGATAATCCAGCGATGCTGAGGTCAGCACCGTAATGACGTCGAAAGAAATGTGATGGTCGCGCAGCAAGCGCATGCCGCGCGACACGTTCGCAAGAGTGCCACCGCCCTTGCGGGTCACACGGTGACGATCATTCAGGAAATCGGGACCGTCGACGCTGACCCCGACCTGGACGCGGCGGCGCAGGATAAAGTCACACCACGCGTCGTTCACCAGGGTGGCGTTGGTCTGGAACGACTGGGTCACCTCGAACCCGCTGACGTTGCACCGTTCCAGCAAAACAGTGGCCTGTTCGTAGAACGTCGCGGGCAGAACCATCGGCTCGCCGGCATGCCACAATAGTGTGAATGGTTGTCGCACCAGGCCCGAGGAGAAGACCCAATTGAAGGCCTTCTCCAACGTCTCGAGCGTCATCTTCCGCTTGTTGGAGCGATCAGGGAGATAGCAGTATGAGCAGTCGAGATTGCAGAACGGCGTCGGCTGGATAACCAGAAGTTCCAACGGGCCAACTTGGCCGGCGGAAATCATCGTCTACCAGTTGCGGAAGCCGCCATTGCGAAAGCCGCCATTGCGGAAGCCGCCGTTGCCGAAGCCGCCGTTGCCGAAGCCGCCGTTGCGGAACGGGCCGTTAAAGAAGCCACCGTTGCGGAACGGGCCGTTAAAGAAGCCACCGTTGCCGAAGCCGCCGTTGCCGAAGCCGAGGCCCGGGAAATTGATGAATTGAGCGTGCGCTCCGCCAGCCGAGCCCAGGCCAACGTCGTCCAACCCCGCGGCCCGCGCTTGGACATCGAGATCGGTGGGGTTGGCAGCCTCGGGCTTGCCGAGTGCGGCAAGTGAGGTGCGGGCGAGGACGACGGTCCCCACGGTGGAGAGTCCGCCACCAGCAAGAGCACGCAACAAAGCACGGCGCGTCACCTTGTCCATAGACCTACCGCCTCCGTTAACCGCCCTCTCCATTGAAAGACACGAAATATTGTAGCCGTGAAATCCCCGGAAACAAGTCCTCCTATCCAGTCATTCGGGGGGACGAGTGCCAGAACCTTCAGGCTGGTACTATGATGCGGTGAACGGACTTCCGACTGATCCGCCGCAAGGCAGCCCTTGACGAATGCCTACACGGAAAGAACAACGCGAGCCGATGCAATACATCTCGTTATAGTATCTTCGTATCTTCCGCCGCGGCGTACACTTTTCGGAGGAAACCAAGATGGCAGACGAGAATTCAAGCTGGGCGACGTCGTCAGCCTTAGATCAGGCGGCCCCCGGATGACCATCGCCACTGGCGATGGGCAAAGCAGCTTTTTGCGAATGGTTTACAGACGACCAACAACCGCTAAGCAGATCTTTCTCCCTCACCAGTTTGAAGCTCGACGATCGGCAATGAACGAGTGGGTTTAAACCGCAGACCGCTCCCGTGAGCAGCGCAGCTTCCCATGGCTTCGCCACGGCAGGTGCCGCGGACTTTGCGCACCTCCGAACAATGTTGGCTTTCGGCGAACATAGCGCTGCCAACTTCCGCTTTGGGTCATCAGCGCCTATATGGTCGCCGCGAGCAATCATTTGCATGTCCGCTGCTCCCCGTTTGCGACCGAAGCCTCGTGGCGATGCACCATGTCGCGCTGTGCCAATTTGAGACTCATGCACCGCAGCAAGAGCATCTTTACTCGATCACCTCGTCGGCGCGCGCGAGCAGCGTCGGCGGCAGAGTAATGCCGAGCGCCTTGGCGGTCTTGAGATTGATCACGAGCTCGTATTTGGTCGGCGCCTGCACCGGCAGGTTAGCCGGCTTCTCCCCCTTGAGGATGCGATCGACGTAGCCGGCCGCGAGCCGGTACTGGTCGAGGAAATCAGGCCCATAGGAGACTAAGCCACCCGCGGTGACAAAGAAGCGTGCGTAGTAAAACGCAGGCAACCTGTGCCGGGCCGCAAGCGTGACGATGAGATCGCGATGAACCACCGCCAACGCGCTCCCGGTCACGATCAGGCCGCCATTCGGGGAACGCGCGAAGGCCGCGACGCCGCGCTCGATCTCTCCCACGTCGCGCATGTTGATCGGGCTCACCTCCACCCCGACCGACGGCGCCGCTGTCTGGATTGCGCCCCACTGCGCCATACCGGACGCAATGGCTGGGTCCCGAAGGACTGCCGCTCGCGTCACGTCGGGGACAATTTGCTTGAGCAGCTCCAGCCATTTCGCACCAATACTGTATTCGAACGTGGTAAAACCAGTCATATTGCCGCCCGGCCGCGCCAGACTCTCGACGAAGCCAGCGCCAACCGGGTCGGGAACTATCGTGAACACGATTGGCACGCTGCGAGTCGTCTGGAGCAATGGCGCCACAGTCGCGGTGCCCGCAGCCAGGATTACATCCGGCGCGAGAGCGACCAATTCCGCTGCATATCTGCGAAAGCGGTCGCGATCGGCCGCAGCCCAGCGCATATCAACCCGCACATTGTCCCCGACGGCCCAGCCCCACTGCTGCAGACCCTGCAGAAACGCCGCTATGCGCGCTTGGCCTTCCCCATCGTCAGCGGCTGTAGGCATGAGCACGCCAACGTGCCGCACCCGCTCGCGCTGCTGCGCGCGCGCAGCGAGCGGCCACGCCGCCGCCGCCCCGCCGCCGAGGAGCGTCATGAACTCGCGGCGGCGGATCATTCGATCACCTCGTCGGCGCGGGCAAGTAGGGTCGGCGGCACCTCGAGGCCGAGGGCCTTGGCGGTCTTGAGGTTGATGACCAGCTCGAACTTGGTCGGCGCCTGCACCGGAAGTTCGCTCGGCCTGGCGCCCTTGAGGATGCGGTCGACGTACAAGCCTGCGTGCCGGAACACGTCGACTGGATCGACTCCGTAGGACATCAAGCCGCCGCTCGCGGGGAAATATCGGAACGGATACATCGCAGGCAGACGGTGGCGGGCGGCTAGAGTGACGATCAGCTCACGATGGACATAGGTGACGACATCCGGCATCACCAATAACCCGCCGTTCGGCTGACGCGCGAAGGCTTCGATAGCGCGTTCGATTTCAGCGGCGTCGCGAATGCCGGATGGAACCACCGTGACGCCAAACGATGGCGCCGTCGCATTGATCGTGTCCAGGTATCCGGCCCATGCGGGGTGCTCCGGATGCAACAGAAACGCGACCCGGCTGACGCGGGGTGCAACCTCCTTGAGCGCCTCCAGCCATTTCCCGGCCATTGCCGGTTCGAAATGCGTGATGCCGGTGATATTGCCGCCGGGCCGCGCTAGGCTTGCCACCAGGCCGATCTCGACCGGAGCCGGGACCATCACGAACACGATCGGCACGGTGTGCGTCTCCCGCCGCACGGCCGCCGCGCCCGGCGGGGCGTGGGCCAGGATCGCGTCCGGCGTCAGGCCGACCAGTTCCGCGGCGTAGGCCTGCAGGCGGTCGGGATGGGTGGCGGCCCAGCGATAGTCGATGCGGAGGTTGCGACCCTCGGTCCACCCCAGTTCCCGAAGTGCCTGCCGGAACGCTGCGAGACGGACCTGCGAATCCCGATCGTCCTGCGCGCTTCCCATCAGCACGCCGACGCGCCGCATGCGTTCCTGCGCGGGCGCCGCCAGCGGCCACGCGGCCGCCGCGCCGCCGAGCAGCGTGATGAATTGGCGCCGCCTCAGGTCGAACATGGCGCGCTTCCTCCCGCCCAGGAGTGACCACCGGCATCCAATGCTTACCACGTTCAGTCTGCGGCAGAGGGGCCGGCAAGTCCTTGGAGCAGCTTCATCGGTTAACCCCGTGTGAGGATCAGTTGCGGCGCGCCAGAATTTGTTGGATGGTCGCGACCAGCCGATCGAATTCGATCGGCTTGGTGTCGAAATCATTGCAGCCTGCGGCGAGCGCCTTTTCACGTTCCCCGGCCAGCGCGTGTGCAGAGAGCGCAATGATGGGGATGTCGCGGGTTGTGGGATTACCCTTCAGGCGCCGCGTGGCCTCCCAACCATCGACAACCGGCATTTCGAGGTCCATCAGGATGATGTCCGGCTGCTCGGCCGCAGCCATCTCGCAGCCCTTCTCGCCATTTTCCGCCGCCAGCACCTCGAAGTCGCCGAGCAGCTCGAGCCGCATCTTCAGCATATAGACATTGTCGTCGTTGTCTTCGACGTAAAGCACTTTGGTCACGATGCCGCTTCCCTCCCGCTGCTGACCGCCGGCTTTTCCTGCAGGAGCCGGCG
>JBLMWS010000029.1:0-2631 GCA_050257355.1 Gemmatimonas sp. | reverse complement strand
AGGTCCCAAGGGTTCGGCTGTTCGCCGATTAAAGTGGTACGTGAGCTGGGTTCAGAACGTCGTGAGACAGTTCGGTCCCTATCTGCCGTGGGTGTTGGAATGTTGAGAGGATTTGTCCCTAGTACGAGAGGACCGGGATGAACGTACCTCTGGTGGAGCAGTTGTCGCGCCAGCGGCAGTGCTGCATAGCTATGTACGGACGGGATAACCGCTGAAAGCATCTAAGCGGGAAACCCACCTCAAAACGAGCATTCCCTTGAGAACCGTGGAAGACGACCACGTTGATAGGCCGGGTGTGGAAGTGCAGTAATGCATGCAGCTTACCGGTACTAATCGTTCGATCGGCTTGATTGCTCTCATTTTCAGTGTCCATGACATCATGGTCGGTGAGACCAATAAGACCTTCGAGATCCTCGCGATCTCGCTTGCTTCGTTTTCCTTGTCCTTCGCCGGCCTGGTGGTTCTAGCGAGGAGCATGAACCCGATCCCATCCCGAACTCGGCCGTTAAACTCCTCAGCGCCAATGGTACTATGGCTCAAGCCCTGGGAGAGTAGGTCGCTGCCAGGCCTGCCAAGGACAAGAAATTCCTCTTTACGTGTCACTGCTCTCGCAAAACGCCGCTTCCCTCCGGGGGAGCGGCGTTTTGTCGTTGGCGGGGCATCGCGTACGTTGTCCGGTCTTGATCGCGCATGAACCTGCATGCCGGGTTCACGACGCATTCATTTCAAAATTCGTACGCAGTTCCGGCGGTAAGATCGCCGACCTGCCGACCTGCCCAGGCCTTCGCGTACAAGCCAATCCTATCAGGAGACATCCATGCGCGCGTTCATCCGTCTCGCTCTGATTGCGTTCGGGATTGCGTGCTCCGCTCTTGCCTTCGCCCCCGACGGCGCGCTGGCACAGACCAAGCAGGATGCGCCAGCGGCGCAAGGCGCACAGCCGCCGCAGGTCAAGCAGATCCCGCTGACCGAAAAGCAGATTGAAGGCGTGCTGGCGGCGGAAAAGGACATCGACGCCATCACCGCGAAGCTGCCGGACAACGCCAAGCCGGCTCCGAAGGTGATGGAGCAGCTCGAAGCGGTCGTGAAGAAGAACGGCTTTGCGAGCTATGACGAGTACAACACGGTGATGGACAACATCAGCCTGGTGCTCGGCGGGTTCGATCCGAAGACCAAGAAATACGTCGGCTCGGAGGCGGTCATCAAGCAGCAGATCGCGCAGGTGCAGGCCGACAAGAAAATGTCGCCCGCGGACAAGAAGCAGGCGCTCGAGGACCTCAATACGGCGCTGAAATCGCCCGAGCCTGCGATCGAGAACAAGGGCAACATCGATCTGGTCGCCAAATACTACGACAAGCTCGCCGAATTGATGGGCGACGACGAGAATTGATCTCGCTTCCGGGCATGATCCGGAAAAGTGCGGAGCGGTCTTCCCTCGCGACAGACGCAAAGCGTTTGCCGGAGATCATGCTCAATCTCAGTCAAAGCGCCAAAGCGCGATGGCGATTCAACCCAATCCCGTCGCGCTTTTTGGTCGTTCCGGCCTTTGCCCTCACCGCGCGGCGCCAAAGGTCGCTTCCATCGCCTTGCGCGCCTTGACGGTATCGCTGGCTTCGTCGAATTCGACATCGCTCCAGCGCACCACCGCGCCATGGGCGACGTCGCTCTTAAGCCTCACATTGTGCGCAAGGCCGATCGGCAGCGCGCCGGCCTTCAGGCTGGTCTCCGCGGGCAGCAGTTTTCCCCAGACGGTATAGCCGCCTTCACCGTCGAGCGTCTCGCCCTTGCGCAGATTCCGCTTCGCCACTGCGGCGACGTCGCCGCGGAAGCCGATCGGTTGTCCGGTGGCTTCCTTGCGCAGCGCCGCTGACAGCACCGAGATGTTCAATTCCAACCCGATCAGATGATAGGGCTTGTACATCGCGGCGTAGCGGCCCGTATCGTCGGTCTTGAGGCCGTATTGCTTGAAACAATCCGCTGCATAATCGTTCGGCGCCTCCAGCACGACGTAGACGCCCCAGCGCAGGTCGCGAAACACCGGCCGGCCGTCGCGCTCCAGGGACGACACCACCTCCACCATCCCCGCATTTTCCAGCACGCCGCCTCGCGCGCGGGGCCGCAGCACATGGGGCAAATCGTCGACGCCGCAGGGCGGGAACGATAGCCCGTTGCTCGGCACGTCGAGCCCGGTCGCGTTGGCAATGGCCGCCATCTCTATTGCGGACTTGGTGCCGTCGAGAAACGAGTTGAACATTTGCGGATTCATGCCGGCGGATTGCGCCGCGCTTCGCGTCAGGCCGTAGTGCTGCCAGACGTTGTCAGGCGTCACGTCGTGATAGGCCGGAAGATATTTGGTGCCCTTGCCGGCGCAAACCACGCGAAAACCCGTCGCGCGCGCCCAATCCACCATCTCCGCCGTCAGCGCCGGCTGGTCGCCATAGGCGAGCGAATAGACCACGCCGGCCTTGCGCGCTTCCTCTGCGAGCAATGGCCCGGCCAGCACGTCGGCTTCGACATTGACCATGACGATGTGCTTGCCGGCTGCGATCGCCGCACGCGCATGCCGAATGCCGGCGGCCGGATTGCCGGTCGCCTCCACGACCACCTCGCAGTTGCCGGAGGTCGCCTTGG
>JBLMWS010000028.1:0-5893 GCA_050257355.1 Gemmatimonas sp. | reverse complement strand
CACCGGCGTCGATCGCGCGGTCCTGCGGCCCGATCTGTACAGCGGAAAAAAGATGGCTGGCGATATCGACGAAATGGATGCGGCGCGCGCGCAGGAGTACGCACTGATCGCATCGCTTCTGAACCGCGCGCCCGACGCTAAATTGCTATCCGACTTGTCCGAGCTGGGCGGCGACGCCAGTACGCTCGGGCAGGCGCATGCCGCGCTCGCTGAAGCCGCCACCCGCACCGACGCGACTCACGTCGAACGGGAATTCTTCGATCTGTTCATCGGCCTTGGCCGCGGCGAATTGCTGCCCTATGGCTCTTATTATCTCACCGGCTTCCTGCACGAACGTCCGCTGGCGCGGCTACGCGAGGATCTTGTGAAGATCGGCATCGCGCGCGCCGAAGGCATTGTTGAGCCGGAGGATCACGCCGGAATTCTGTGCGAGATCATGGCGGGACTGGCGAGCGGCCGTCTACCGGCACCGGCGGGGTCCGATCGGCTGATCTTCGACAAGCACATGGCGCCGTGGATTGGCCGCTTCTTCACCGATTTGGAAAATGCCAAGGTCGCCGATTTCTACCGGCGGGTCGGCATGCTCGGCCGCACTTTCATAGATATCGAAGCGGAGGCCTTCGACCTGCCGGCATGATGCAGCAGAAGGACGTTATCAATTTCGAGGAGGGAACGACGATGAAACAACCAGAAAAGTCCAAATTAGGCCGTCGCGACTTCCTGCGAGCGATGGGGGCCGGCGCGGGGCTGGCGGTCACCGCTGCGGCACCGCTCGCCAGCGAGGCCGTCGCCGCCGAGTCTGACGCGGAGAAAAAGAAGGGCCGCTACAAGGAAACCGAACACGTGAAGACCTACTACAGGGTCAACCGGTATTAAGAGGGAGATAGCCCGTGCTCATCAAAAGGACGGAACGTCAGGCACGTCGTGGCGCGCTCGCCGGTACGCTGCAGGGCCAATCGGGTGGCGGCTTCGACCGTCGCACCTTCCTGCGCCGGTCCGGTCTGGCAGCCGGCGGTCTAGCTGCGCTCGGCGCGCTGCCGCTCGCCAGTGTGCGCAAGGCGGAAGCGGCCGGCCCGAATGTTGGCGGCGCCACCATCCGCAAGAATGTCTGCACGCATTGTTCGGTCGGCTGTACCGTCATCGCCGAAGTATCGAACGGCGTATGGGTCGGCCAGGAGCCGGGCTGGGAAAGCCCGCTCAACCGCGGCTCGCATTGCGCCAAGGGCGCCGCGACTCGCGAGGTGGTGCACGGCGACCGCCGTCTGCGCTATCCAATGAAGCTGGTGAACGGCCAGTGGACGCGGATTTCCTGGGACGTCGCGATCAACGAGATCGGCGACAAGATGATGGAGATCCGCAAGAAATCCGGCGCGGAATCCGTCTATTGGCTCGGCTCCGCCAAATTCACCAACGAAGGCTCCTATCTCTGTCGCAAGTTCGCGGCGTTCTGGGGCACCAACAACGTCGATCACCAGGCGCGTATCTGCCATTCGACGACCGTCGCCGGCGTGGCCAATACTTGGGGCTACGGCGCGATGACCAATTCCTACAACGACATCCGCAACGCCAAGACCGTCATCTTCATGGGGTCGAACGCGGCGGAAGCGCATCCAGTGGCGATGCAGCACATTCTCACCGGCAAGGAGACCAACCGCGCCAACGTGATTGTAATCGAGCCGCGCATGACGCGCACCGCCGCGCATGCCACCGAATATGTGCGCATCCGCTCCGGCACCGATATCCCGATCATCTGGGGCATGCTGCACCATATCTTCAAGAACGGCTGGGAGGACAAGGAATTCATTCGCCAGCGCGTCTACGGCATGGATGATGTGCGCAACGAAGTCGAGAAGTGGACGCCCGACGAAGTCGAGCGCGTCACCGGCGTGCCGGAGGCGCAGCTCAAGCGCGTCGCAGAAACCTTCGCCAAGCAGAAGCCGTCGACCTTCATCTGGTGCATGGGCGCCACCCAACACACGATCGGCACCGCCAACGTGCGCGCGTTCTGCATCCTGCTGCTGGCGACGGGCAACATGGCGGCGCCGGGCACCGGTGCCAACATTTTCCGCGGCCATACCAACGTGCAGGGCGCCACCGACCTCGGTCTCGATGTGGTGACGCTGCCGCTCTACTACGGCCTCGCCGCCGGCGCCTGGAACCACTGGGCGCGGGTTTGGGAAGTCGACTTCGCATGGCTGCAAAAGCAATTCGACGATCCCAAGCTGATGCACACCTCCGGCATCCCGTCGACACGTTGGCATGACGCGACCCTGCTGCCGAAGGACAAGGTAGCCCAGAAGGACAACCTGCAGGCCATGATCGTCATGGGGCACGGCGGCAACACCGTCACCCGCATGCCGGAAGCGGCCAAGGCGATCGAGAAGCTCGAGCTGCTGGTGGTCGCCGATCCGCATCCGACCACCTGGGCGGCGCTCTCTGAGCGCAAGAATGGTACCTACCTGCTGCCGGCTGCGACCAGCTACGAGACTAACGGCTCGCGCACGGCCTCAAACCGCTCGCTGCAGTGGGGCGAACAGATCGTCAAGCCGATCTTCGAGTCGAAGGACGACAACGAGATCATGTATCTGCTGGCTAAGAAACTCGGCTTCGCCGACCTGATGTTCAAGAACATCAAGGTCGAGGGCAATCTGCCGGTTCCCGAGGATATCCTGCGCGAGATCAACCGGGGTGGCTTCTCGACCGGCTACTGCGGCCAGTCGCCGGAGCGGCTCAAGGCGCACATGAAGAACCAGTCGAAGTTCGATCTGGTGAGTTTGCGCGCGCCGAAGGACGATCCGGAGGTCGGCGGCGACTATTACGGCTTGCCCTGGCCGTGCTGGGGCACGCCGGCGATCAAGCATCCCGGCACGCCGATCCTCTACAACACCTCGCTTTCGGTGCAGAATGGTGGCGGCACCTTCCGCGCCCGCTTCGGCAACGAGCGCGAGGAGAAGCTGCCCGATGGCACCACCCGCAAGGTGAGCCTGCTGTCGGACGGCTCGTTCTCCGTCGACTCGGAGATCAAGGACGGCTATCCGCAATTCACCTATGGCGTGCTCAAAAAGCTCGGCTGGGACAAGGACCTCACCGACGCCGAAAAGGCGGTGATCGAAAAGATCGGCGGCGGGCCGGACAAATCCGACGGCGTGGCCTGGTCGACCGACCTCTCGGGCGGCATCCAGCGCGTCGCGGTTTTGCACAACTGCATCCCGTACGGAAACGGTAAGGCCCGCGCCAACGCATGGAACCTGCCGGACCCGATCCCGGTGCATCGCGAGCCGATCTACACGCCGCGCCCCGATCTGGTCGCCAAATATCCGACCCGTCCGGACGCGGTGCAATTCCGTGTGCCCAATATCGGCTTCACGGTGCAGAAGGCGGCGGTGGACAAAGGCGTCGCCAAGCAGTTCCCGCTCATCCTCTCATCCGGCCGTCTGGTCGAGTACGAGGGCGGCGGCGAAGAGACGCGATCCAACAAGTGGCTGGCCGAGTTACAGCAGGAGATGTTCATCGAGATCAATCCTGCCGATGCCGCTGAGCGCGGCATTAAGGACGGCGGCTGGGTCTGGGTCTCCGGTGCGGAAATGGCGAGCGGTAAGGCCTGCCGTATGAAGGCGCTGGTCACCGAACGCGTCGGCAAGGGCGTCACCTGGTGTCCGTTCCACTTCGCTGGCTGGTTCCAGGGCGTCGATCAGCGTTCGAAATATCCGAAGGGCGCTGACCCGATCGTGTTGGGCGAAAGCGTCAACACGCTCACCACCTACGGCTACGATCCGGTCACCGGAATGCAAGAACCCAAAGCTACCCTCTGCCAAGTCAGAGCAGCTTAAGGAGCAACGGTCATGGCACGTATGAAATTCCTCTGCGACGCCGACCGTTGCATCGAATGCAACGCCTGCGTCACGGCCTGCAAGAACGAAAACGAGGTGCCGTGGGGCATCAACCGCCGTCGCGTCGTCACGCTCAATGACGGCAGGCCCGGAGAACGGTCGATCTCCATGGCCTGCATGCACTGCACCGACGCGCCCTGCGCGGCGGTGTGCCCCACGAACGTGTTCTACACCACCGCCGACGGCGTGGTGTTGCACTCCAAGGATCTGTGCATCGGCTGCGGCTATTGCTTCTACGCCTGTCCGTTCGGGGCGCCGCAATATCCTAAGGTCGGCAACTTCGGTTCGCGCGGCAAGATGGACAAGTGCACTTTCTGCGCCGGCGGCCCGGAAGCCGATGGCAGCAAGGAGGAGTTCGAGAAATACGGCTCCAACCGGCTGGCCGAAGGCAAGCTACCGCTCTGCGCCGAGATGTGCTCGACCAAGTCGCTGCTCGCCGGCGACGGCGACGTCATCGCCCAGATCTACAAGGAGCGGGTGGCCAAGCGCGGCTACGGCTCCGGCGCCTGGGGCTGGCAGACCGCTTATCGCGAGTCGATCGCGACCTGATTCCATCGCGGCGGCGCGGGGCTGAAATCCAGCGCCGCCGGATTCGCCGCTGAAGAAGACTTGAAATTAGGGAGAGATGCCATGGCGAAAGTTTTTGCGCATATGCGCTTGATCGCCGGCGCACTGGCGCTCGCGTTCGTCGTCGCAACGGCACCGCCGGTGGCGGCGCAGCAGCCGAGTTCGGTCAATCCGACCGCCGCGGCGGTAAAGGAACAGCAATTGCTCCAGCAGCTCGACAAGATCGAGGGCCGCGGCACCATCCCGGACGTGAAGTCCTACGTGCTCGAGCATCCGGCCGGCCGCGAGTGGCAGCAGTGGCATCAGGTGACGCTGCGCTGGATCGGCGCCATCGCGGTGCTCGGCGCGCTCGCGCTGATAGTCATCATCTATCTGTCGCGCGGCATGATCAAGATTGAGGGCGGCCGTTCCGGACGAACGATCGTGCGTTTCAACGCGTTCGAGCGTTTTATCCACTGGCTGACGGCGAGCTGCTTTATTATTCTCGCGCTATCGGGCCTCAACATTACCTTTGGCAAGCCGCTGCTGTTGCCGCTGCTTGGCCCTGAGGCCTTCACCACCTGGTCGGAGCTGGCGAAATACGCCCATAACTTCCTCAGCTTCCCGTTCACCATCGGTGTGGTGCTAATCTTCCTGACCTGGATCGGCGGCAATATCCCGAACGCGGCCGATATCGAGTGGTTCAAACGCGGCGGCGGCATCTTGAGCGACGATCACCCCCCGGCCGGACACTTCAACGGTGGTCAGAAGGTGATCTATTGGATCGTGGTGCTCGGCGGCGGTACCTCCGCGGTGACCGGCTATCTGCTGCTGTTCCCGTTCTACGGCACCGGCATTTCGGGCATGCAGCTCTCCGAGATCATCCATGCCACGGTCGGCATGCTGTTCATCGCAGCCATGTTGGGGCACATCTACATCGGCACCATCGGCATGGAAGGCGCCGCCGAGGCCATGGGCGAGGGCAGCGTCGACATCAATTGGGCCAAGCAGCATCACAGCCTGTGGCTGGCGGACGAAATGTCCCGCGCCAAGGGCTCTGGCGCGGCTCGACCGATGGGCACGCCCGCCGAATAACACCCGCAAATCGGCACTGCAGGACACCCGGCTTCAAAGCCGGGCGTTTTGTTTTCTGGTGTTATTCCAGGACGCCCCGTAGGGCCGGACCCGGAATCCAGAAACAGCCATCGTTTTTGCCTCTGGATTCCGGGTTGGCGCTGGTGCGCACCCCGGAATGACGAACAAGAAAGATGCGGTATAAAGGCTCCCATGCGCATCATTGGTCTCGCCGGCTGGAGCGGGTCGGGCAAAACCACGCTGATCACCAAACTTATTCCGCGCCTGATCGCGCGCGGGATCAGCGTATCCACGCTCAAGCACGCCCATCACGGTTTCGATCTCGACCAGCCCGGCAAGGACAGCTTCTTTCATCGCGCCGC
>JBLMWS010000027.1:0-3104 GCA_050257355.1 Gemmatimonas sp. | reverse complement strand
GTCACGTTCTGGCGCAAGGAGGCCGCGGAAAGCTCGGAGCGGTGCAACAGTTCGCCGGCGCCGGCCACGGTTTCGCGTGCGAGTTTGGCGGCGAGCTCCTCCGGCAGTCCGGCGGCGACGCCGGCCCGGGCGAGCTCTTCCGCCAGCAGGAACACATAGGCCGGACCCGAACCTGACACGGCCGTCACCGCATCCATCAGGGCCTCGTCGTCCACCCACTCGACCGATCCGGTGGCGCGGAGCAGCGCATCCGCGGTGGCGCGCTGCGTGGCGCTGACATCATCGGCGGGAACCGCCACCGTGATGCCGCGGCCGATCGCGGCCGGCGTGTTGGGCATTGCGCGCACCACCGCGCCGCCGCACACCTCCCGCAACGAGGCGATCGTCACGCCGGCCATGATCGAGACCACGAGGGTCGAATGTCCGACCAATGGTTTGAGTACGGCGGACGCATCGCGAAAGCCCTGCGGCTTGACCGCGATCACCAGCGTATCGACCGTGGCGGTCTGCTTCGGGTTGAGCGCAATGCCCTTGGCGGCAAGGGCGGCGATCTCGGCTGATGGCGCAGGCTCGACCACCACGACGCGTTTGGCATCCAGGCCGCCGCTGAGCCAGCCGGTCAGCATGGCCCCGCCCATCTTGCCGGCGCCAACCAGCGCGATGCTGCCGGTGATATTTTGCAGAGTGCTCACAACAATGATCCCGTCGTCCCGGCGAAAGCCGGGATCCATACCTAGAGCGGGTTGTAGTGAAGCGGGATGTAGCCGACAAGCTCCAAGCCGGCATTGCCGGGCCGAAGCCCCTCGGCGCGTCGCGGGCCACGCACGACCGAAGAGTTGGGCGAGCGACTACGCCTCGCCCTCAGTGTCGAACATCGCCGCGGCCAGCGCTTCCGCGGTGGATTTGCCGGCCCAGACCACGAACTGGAACGCCGGAAAATAGCGCTCGCAGGCATTGATGGCGCCACCCAGCATGCTCTCGCATTGCCTGTCGGTGGCGATCAACCCGCCCGGTAGCACGAGCGCCTGCCGGTGCATGATCATGCCGCTGTGAGTCCAGAGATCGAAATGGCCGACCCACAATTGCTCGTTGATGCCGGCGATCAGGCGCTGCACCTCGCCGTGGCGCGCAGGCGGAATCTTCATGTCGAAGGCGCAGGCGAGATGCAGTGCCTCGATCTCGCTCATCCAGGTGAAGGAGAGCTGATAGTCGGTCCAGTCGCCCCTGGAGACGATGGTGATTTCATCCTCGCCGGAACGTTCGAACGGCCAATTGTTGTTGGCCGCGATGTCCTCGACGACGTTGAGCGGGTGCTTCTGGGAATCGACGATGCCTTCGAGCAGGGACATGCCGTCTCGACCTTTTCTTTTTCGATCTGTTGGTACACACGCGCGACCGGTTCGCGCGCGCCTCCTGCGCGGTGCTGCCGGCTGCAATCCCGGGGACGGGCCTGCCGGGATCAAGTGATGTGATTTGCGGAATCCGCGCAACGGGGCCTTGAGTCCGTCCACAACCAAAGGGGCGGCCGTCCACAGCCCAATCGTTAACGGGAGAACAAACCGGAATCGGATTCGGTCCGTAAAGGAATTGTTAACTTTTGACGCAAAGCCCGTTTGGTTGATTCGCAGCGTCCGGCAAGACGACCTTCAGGCATCAGTCGATCAATGGACCCTGGTTTCGCCTCAGCCCGCGCGGCCGCAAGAACGAGGAGCGGCGCCGGTTCGCGTTCCCGGCATGGGGACCATGAGGATTTTCGATTGCCAAGCCGCTTGCTGGCCGCGCAGCCTTTCGCCATAGTCTGCTACGGGTTGGCTCATCTCCGAGCCAGTTCGTGTTCTCAGGGCGGGGTGAAACTCCCCACCGGCGGTAAAGGCGACAAGCCCAAGCCCGCGAGCGCCTTCCTCTCTCAAACGGAGAAGAAGGGTCAGCAGATTCGGTGCAAATCCGAGGCCGACGGTTACAGTCCGGATGAAAGAGAACGGTCGCGATGACCCGCGCTCACCAGGCGCGGGGCATGTCGTTCCGTGTGCCCTGATTCTGGTCCTGAACAAGAGGAAAGCCATGAATCAGATGTTGCAAGACCCCCAAGTCGAATCCGAAAACCTCGAATCCCGGCAAGTCGAATCTCCGGCCGCCGAAGCCGCGCCGCCGGCGATGGACCGCGAGCATCCGCGTTTCGCAAAGCCGCAGCGCGTCGCCTTCGTGCAGTCCTCCTGGCACCGCGACGTGGTGATGGCGGCCCGCGTCGCCTTTCTGGACGAGATCGAGGCGCGGCATATCCCGCGCGAACGGGTGGACATTTTTGAAGTGCCGGGTTCGTTCGAAATCCCGCTGCATGCGCAGGTCCTCGCCAAGACCCGCCGCTACACTGCGATCGTCGCGGCCGGGCTCGTGGTCGACGGCGGCATCTACCGCCACGAATTCGTCGCCGACACCGTGATCAAGGCGCTCATGGACGTGCAACTTCGCACGGAGGTGCCGGTGTTCTCCGCGGTGCTGACGCCGCAGCAGTTCCACGAGACCCAGGCGCATTTTGATTTCTTCAAGAAGCACTTTGCGACCAAGGGCGTCGAGGTCGCCGAAGCCTGCGCCAATACGCTACTGAGTTTCGAGCGGCTGCGCGGCCAGGTCGCGGCCGGCATCGGCGGCGGCGGTTAGTTCCTTGCGAGGTCTTTGCGACGATCACGCCGCTGCAGGTGCGGCGTTATCGATCAGGCCTCTGTTTCCCGCAACCACGGCGGCTTCGTTTCGACGAAGTCGCTCCAGGTCTTGCGCAGACGCGGCTCGGAGCCGGCCATGGCGTGAGCCTGCCATCCGGTGATCGCGGCCGCTGCCGTACCGCCGTCCCACGTCTCCGAGCCGAGGCCCGCCAGCAACGACGCCGTCATTGCCATGTCGTTGAAGGATCCCAGTTCCTCCTGTAACGCGACCAGCTTCTCGGTGAAGCGCTTGACCGACTTCTTGCGTCCGTAGAGTGGCAACAGGAAATCGGCGAGATAGCGCAGCTTCTTCACGGCGAGCCGCAGGCGGTGACGCTCCTCGGCATCGAGCGATTTGAAGCGGCGGCCGCGCTTGAGCACTTTTGCATGCTGCTCGGACAGCAT
>JBLMWS010000026.1:0-12392 GCA_050257355.1 Gemmatimonas sp. | reverse complement strand
ACGGTGGCAACAAGCTGGTTCACCGAGGAGAGCGCGAAGTAAGCCGTAAACCACTCGCGCGGGGAAGGCCGGAGTGTCTCCGCCTGTACCTGTGGTCTTCGCGCTCTCGCGCAACCTTTTTTGCGCGGAGCTCCCGGGTGCAAGCGGCCACCCGACCTTCCCCGCGCCCTCACATTCCTCGAGGGACAAGGTGATGCAAAACTCGGGCGCGGAGAGCGCCGCGAGAATGCCGAGGCGTGTATCTGCTCGTTGATTGGAAGCTTGCACCGAGCCTTTGCCGCCGCGTGCTCAAGCCTCTGCCCGTCATCCTGAGGAGGCCGCGATCCGCGGCCGTCTCGAAGGGCGACGGCCCCGCTGCAGCATCTCGGCCGTTCATCCTTCGAGGCTCGCGTACGCGAGCGCCTCAGGATGACGGATCGAATATGCGCCTCAGCTCGCCGCTTCCAGCCTTGCTTCGGTCAAGAGCCGCATCGCGGCATCGGCGTCCATCGGCTCGCCGAAGGCGAAGCCTTGCGCGAATTCGCACCCCAGCTGGTAGAGCTCGACGGCGTCCGAGTCCGTCTCCGCGCCTTCGGCGACGACATGCATGCCGAGATCATGCGCGAGCGCGATGATCGATTTCAGGATCACCGGGCGGGTGCCGCGGCTGGTGGTGCGCACGAAGGATTGGTCGATCTTGAGCGTGTCGAAGGGAAAACGCTGCAGATAGGAGAGCGACGAATGCCCGGTGCCGAAATCGTCGATCGACAGCCCGACCCCGAGCTCGCGAATCCGCGACAGCATCTGCGCGGCGTGTTCGGGATTCTCCATCACCAGCGATTCCGTCAATTCCAGCTTCAGCGTGCCGCGCGCCACGCTCGAGCGCGACAGCACGCCGCGGATGTCGTGGATCAAATCGTGCCGCAGCAACTGGCGCGAGGAGACGTTGACGGAGGCGAAGATCGGCTCGCGCGCGCGCATGGCGCGCTGCCAGACCGCGAGCTGGCGCGCCGTCTGGTCCATCACGAAGTTGCCGAGGTCGACGATCAGCCCGATCTCCTCGGCAATGGTGATGAACTCGATCGGCGACATCCGCCCGAGCTTGGGGTGGTCCCAGCGCGCGAGCGCTTCGAAGCCCGCGATCGAGCGGTCTTCGAGCCGGACGATCGGCTGATAGAGGATGCTGATCTCCTGGCGCTCGATCGCGCGGCGCAGCTCGCTCTCCAGGGTGAGGCGGTCGGTCTTGCGTGCGCGCATCGCCGGCTTGTAGACGTCGATGCGGTCGCCGCCGATGCGCTTGGAGTGATACATCGCGAGCTCCGCATCCTTGATGATCTCGTCCGAGAGCTGCGTTTGCGGATCGGACAGCGCAAGTCCGATCGAAGCGGTCAGGAAGATCTCGCGGTCGTTGAAGGCGATCGGCGCGCGGATGGTCTTGCGGATGGTCTCGGCAAAGGCGGTGATGCGCGCGGGATCCTGTTCGGAGAGCAGGATCAGCCCGAACTGGTCGCCGGCAAGCCGCGCCAGCGTATCCTGCGGTTTGAGAATCCGGGTGAGGCGGCGCGCCAGCGTGAGCAGGATGGAATCGCCCACCGCAATGCCGACGGAGTCGTTGACCTGCTTGAAGCGATCGAGATCGATCACCATCAGCGTCGGTCGCAGCGTCGGCATGGTCTTGGCGAAATTGGCCACCGCATTGAGCCGGTCCATGAACAATTTGCGGTTGGGCAGGCCGGTGAGATTGTCGTGCACGGAATCGTGCAGCATGCGCTCCTCGGCATTCCGGATATCGGTGACGTCGGTGAGCGTGCCCACCACGCGCGAGACCTCGCCGTCGGAGCCGACGACGGGTCGCGCTTTCAGGGCGAACCACATGAAGTGGCCGTCCGGCGTGCGCAGGCGGAAATCCTGCACCAGACGGCCGCGGCGCTGGTCCAGAACGCTGTCGAGCGCGGCGCGAAAGCGGTCCTGATCGAGCGGATGCAGCACCTCCAGCCATTTCGCGGCGGGACCTTCCAGCGTGCCCCGCTTCAGCCCCAGCAGGTGCTCGGTTTCGGGACTGGTGAAGACCTTGTCGGCGGAAACGTCCCAGTCCCAGATCAGGTCGCCCGAACCGGTCAGCGCCAGCGCGCGCCGTTCGACGTCGGACACGACGCCGGTGGTGGCGCCGCCGCCGGCAAAGGCGTGCTGCATCACGGTGAAGCCGATCAGCATCACGATCAGCACCAGGCCGCCCAGCAGAGCAGGGCCGACGATGTCGTTGGTGACGGAGCCTTCCACCGTCATGCCGGCCGCCACCACCCAGACCACCAGCAGGAACCAGGTCGGGATCAGGAGCACCGCGCGGTCGAAGCCGTGGGTGGAGAGATAGACGATCAGCGCAAAGCCGGCGAAGGCAATCATCACCAGCGACATGCGGGCGATGCCGGAGGCGACCGCGGGATCGAATACGGCAAGGCCGACCAGCGAGCCGAGGAAAACGAGCCAGCCCAGCGTGATGTGGGAATAGCGCACATGCCAGCGGTTCAGGTTGAGATAGGCGAACAGGAACACCAACAGCGTGGCAGCCAGCATCGCTTCGCCGGCTGCGCGCCAGACGCGCTCGGCGTTGTTCGACATGTCGAGCACCTTGCCCCAGAAGCCGAAGTCGACGCCGATATAGACCAGCACCGCCCAGGCGAGTGCGGCGGCGGCCGGAAACATGATGCTGCCCTTGACCACGAACAGGATGGTGAGCACCAGCGCAAGCAGGCCGGAAATGCCGATCACGATGCCTTGGTACAGCGTGAAGGAGTTGACCTTGTCCTTGTAGGCTTCGGGGTCCCAGAGATAGAGCTGCGGCAGCTTGTCGGTGCGCAATTCCGCAACGAAGGTGATGACGGAGCCGGGATCGAGCGTGACGCGGAAGACGTCCGCGGTGGGGCTCTCGACGCGGTCGGGGCGGTCGCCGGTCGAAGGCGTGATGGTGGCGATGCGCGACAGGCCGAGATCGGGCCACAACAGCCCCGAGCCCACCACGCGGTAATGCGGCGCAACGATCAGGCGGTCGAGCTGGTCGTCGGTGTTGTTGGCGAGCGCGAACACCACCCAGTTCTGGCCGCCTTCGCGGGCGCGCACCTCGATGCGGCGAACGATGCCGTCCGTGCCGGGTGCGGTGGACACCTGGACACGGTCGTTCTCGCTGTGCAGGTGCTCGAGAACTCCGGTGAGGTCGATAGCCGGGGCGTCGCCGCGCACGCTGACGGCGTCAAGTGCGCGCGCAGGCGAAGCCGCGACAACAATCATGAGGCCCAGCGCAAAGAGCGCCAGGCACCTGATCAGGCGCAATGTCAAGTTCTCCGCGTTGGACGCTATGCCGAAGTGCTACGAGTCAAAGCGAAAAGCGCACCCCCTGCCCCGGGGCAAATGCGTTCGTTTGTTGAGCGATCATTGCCACGAAAGCGAGACAATTCAAAGGGTTTCCGGAAGCCCTGGGACCTGTGCGGATCAGGCGAGCAACACAATTTTGCCAACATGTTCGGAGGTCTCGATGCGCCGGTGCGCGTCGGCCGCGTTTTGCAACGGAAAGGTGCTGTCGATCAGCGGTTTGATGCGCCCCTCGCGCAGGAACGGCATCACCTTCGCCTCGATCGCCGCGACCATCGCGGCCTTGTCCGCATTACTACGGGGACGCAGAGTCGATCCAGTGTGGGTGAGGCGCTTCACCATCAGTCGCGTAAAATTGACGGTTGCCTTGGGCGAACCGAGGAAGGCGATCTGCACGATGCGCCCGTCGACCGCGGCGGCCTCGTAGTTGCGCTCGAAGTAGTCGCCGCCGACCATGTCGAGAATGACGTTGGCGCCGTTACCGGAGGTCGCCGCCTTCACCTCGGCGACAAAATCCTCCGTTTTATAGTTGATGGCGCGGTCGGCGCCGAGCTTCACGCAGGCGTCCGCCTTGTCCTTGGAGCCGACCGTGACGATCACCTTCGAGCCCCAGGCCTTGGCGAGTTGGATCGCCATGGTGCCGATGCCCGAGGAGCCGCCATGGACCAGCAGCGTCTCGCCCGGCTTCAGCGCGCCGCGCTCGAACACGTTGTGCCAGACCGTCATCAGCGTCTCCGGCGTGGCGCCGGCTTCGGTCATGGAGAACGACGGCGGCACGCTCATGGCCTGGGCGTCCTGCGCGATGCAATATTGTGCGTAGCCGCCGCCGGCGACGAGCGACATCACCTTGTCGCCGAGCTTGTGCTTTCGGACATTGTGGCCCGCTGCCACCACCTCGCCCGCCACTTCCAGCCCCGGCAGGTCGGAGGCGCCGGGCGGCGGCGGGTAGGAGCCGGAACGCTGCGAGACGTCCGGGCGGTTGACGCCGGCGGCCGCGACCTTGATCAGAATCTCGTCGGGCGCCGGTTGCGGCACCGGGCGGGTTTCGGGAACCAGCACATCCGGACCGCCGGGTTTCGAGATGGCGACGACGGTCATTTGCGCAGGCAGCTTTTCCATGATTTGTCCCCGGAGCAACGCTTCTTAAGGTTTGGGCAACTCTGCTTAGCCAGCCGCCCCCGGACTGGCAACCACTGAGAGGAAACGCCGATGGCCGTCGAGGACGATGATCGACCGCGCAAAAAAGTCAGCCACGAGATCGGACAGGACCTGTCGCTGTTGTCAGTGGAAGAACTGACCGAGCGCATCGCGTTGCTTACCGCGGAAATCGACCGGCTGCGGGAGGCGGCGGCGAAAAAGCGCGCCTCGCGTGACGCGGCCAACAGCGTGTTCAAATCTTGAACCGGCCGGCATCCGGCGAAGTCGTTCGAGCCGCGCTTTTGGCGCGTTGTGGGCGGTGCAGCAACTCGGTCATTGGCTGACATGGTGAACAGCCTTTAAAAAAATTGCTCCGTTTACGAAGGATTAAGCTTTCACCTTTATGACTGAGACCGTCCTCGTTTGGACACCGAGTGGCTCCTGTCCACTCTGTTTGACGCCTCCCTGTTATCAACTTCATAAGCCGCCGCTCTCGGCGGCTTTTTTTTGCGTCACAAGGTTCCGCCGAAAATCTGTGCCAAATCCGCACCCCTTGCGCGGCCGGCGTCAATGCGACCGCATGGCTCGGAAACCATAACAGTCCTTGCCGCTGGACTCTCCGCGCCGTCCGAGCAATGATTTGTTCATCATAAGCCGGCGCGTGAAGCCGGCGTGAACTGTTGCGTAAGAGGCGTTAACCATGTCGGAGCGTTCGCAAAGCGAGACCCATCTGGTTCAATTCAGCGAGCGGCTCACCAACTCGGCGGCATTCAGCAATCTGTTTCGCGAGGGCATGGATCTCGTCGAGGAGACTGCGGCCTATCTCGACGGCGCCGGCCGCGCCGAGGCCAAGGCACTCGAGCGCGCCGTCAGCCTGACCTATGCGACCGAAAGCATGCGGCTCACGACCCGCCTGATGCAGCTTGCCTCGTGGCTGCTGTTGCATCGCGCGGTGAAGGAAGGCGAGATGACGCTGAGCCAAGCCAATCGCGAGAAGACCAAGGTCAAGCTCTCGGCCGCCGATCCCGGCGCTGCCGACATGATCGAAAAGCTGCCGGCGCAGCTGCAGGACCTGATTGCCCGCTCGATGAGTCTGCAGGCCCGTGTGCGCCGCCTCGACGTCAGCATTCACACGCCGCCTGCCGAGCGGACCACGATCGGCAATCCGCTGGTGCCGCAGCTCAACGCCCTGAAGGCCGCGTTCGAGCGGTAAGATATCCTGAACTTTGGTGGTCACTCCCGGGTCGACGCTGTCGCGTCGCCCCGAAACATGAAAGCAAAACGCCCCTGCAGACAGCAGAGGCGTTCGTAGGCCCAATTCGATCGGCTCTGAGAACCGATCAATCCTTCTTGAGGAAGCCGGAAAACTTCTTCTGGAAGCGCGAGACACGGCCGCCACGATCAAGGAGCTGCTGGGAGCCGCCGACCCAGGCTGGGTGCGATTTGGGGTCGATATCGAGATGCAGCTTGTCGCCTTCCTTGCCCCAGGTGGAACGGGTCTGGTACTCGGTACCGTCGGTCATCACGACCGTAATCGTATGATAATTAGGATGAATTTCGGCTTTCATGGCATGTCCTAACGGCGCCGTGGCGCCTGTCGTTCGGCTTACGATGTCGAAGGAATTGGGCCGCTCTATAGCCCATGAAACCCCTCAAAACAAGTCGGCGACCTTCGTATCTTCCCGGATTTGCCAAGCCTGCGCCGGGGGGCCTATGTGGGCCCAGGACAGTCCAACAGGTCAGATCTCATGAGCGCAGTGGAACGACTGGACGAGGGGCAGGAGAGGCTTGCGGCTCTGCCGGAACAGGCAGCGGAAGCGCTGAACATCGATGACGCGTCGCCGGGGCGCCGCTCGAAGCTGCGCCCGCTGCTCGCGCTTTCGCCCTATGTCGCACGTTACCGCGGCCGCGCCATCCTTGCGCTGATCGCGCTGACCGTTGCCGCCATCACGACCCTGGTCGTGCCGGTCGCGGTAAGGCGGCTGATCGACTTCGGCTTCACCCCGGAGGGTATTGCGCTGATCAACAGCTATTTCAGCGTGATGATCGCGGTGGTCGCGGTGTTGGCGCTGGCGAGCGCGTCGCGTTACTATCTGGTGATGACGATTGGCGAGCGCATCGTCGCCGATTTGCGGCGCGACGTGTTCGCGCATCTGATCTCGCTCTCTCCTGCTTTCTTCGATTCCGCGCGCTCGGGCGAACTGATCTCGCGGCTGACTGCAGATACCACGCAGATCAAATCCGCGGCCGGCGCCTCCGTCTCGATTGCGTTGCGCAATCTGCTCTTGTTCCTCGGCGCCGCGACCATGATGGTGGTGACGAGTCCGAGGTTGTCCGGCTTCGTGTTGCTGGCAATCCCGTTGATCGTGCTGCCGCTGGTCGCGTTCGGGCGGTGGGTGCGGCGGTTGTCGCGCAACGCCCAGGATACGCTTGCGGAAGCCAGTGCCTACGCCTCCGAACTTGTCGGCGCGATCCGCACCGTGCAGGCCTATACCGGCGAGAGGCTGGCGACGGCGCGCTTCGGCAAGGAGGTCGAGCAGGCTTATGAGGCCGCGCGGACCTCCACCCAGGCCCGTGCGGTATTGACCGCGATCATCATCTTCATCGTGTTCACGAGCGTGGTGGCGATCCTCTGGGTCGGCTCGCATGATGTACTGACCGGAGCCATCACCCCGGGCAGGCTTAGCCAGTTCGTGCTTTACGCGGCGTTCGCCGCCGCAGGACTTGGCCAGCTCAGTGAAGTCTGGGGCGAGGTCTCGGCCGCGTCAGGGGCCGCAGAGCGGCTGTTCGAAATCCTGCGAGTGAAGGCGGAGATTGCCGCCCCCAGGGCGCCGCGCGCGCTACCTGCGCCTTCGCGCGGCGACGTCAGCTTCGACGATGTCAGCTTTGCTTATCCCGCGCGTCCGGATGTGCCTGCGGTCGATCACGTCTCCTTCTCGGTACGCGCCGGCGAGAAGATTGCTATCGTCGGTCCTTCGGGCGCGGGCAAGAGCACGCTGTTTCACCTGTTGCTGCGCTTCTACGATCCGGTTTCGGGCGCGATCACCTTCGACGGCGTGCCGATCAGATCGGCCGATCCGCAGGACTTCCGCAGCCATATTGCGCTGGTGCCGCAGGAGTCGGCAGTGTTCGCTGCAACCGCGCGCGACAACATCCGCTTCGGCCGCCCCGAGGCAAGCGACGCCGAAGTCGAGCGTGCGGCAGAGCTTGCTCACGCGACCGAGTTCATCCGCCGCTTGCCGTCCGGTTTCGACACCCAGCTCGGCGAGCGCGGCGTGACGCTTTCGGGTGGTCAGCGCCAGCGCATCGCTATTGCGCGCGCCATCCTGCGCGACGCGCCGCTGTTGTTGCTGGACGAGGCAACCTCGTCGCTCGATGCCGAGAGCGAAACCCTGGTGCAAACGGCGTTGGAGGAATTGATGCGCCACCGCACGACGCTCGTGATCGCGCATCGGCTCGCGACCGTACTGTCTTGCGACCGTATCCTCGTGATGGAGCAGGGCCGTATCGTCGAGCGGGGCACCCATGCCTCGCTGGTCGCGGCGAACGGACTTTATGCACGGCTCGCGCGTCTGCAATTCGAGGGGGCGTAGCGTTCGTCGTCGGCGCGATAGGGCGAAGCTGATCGCTTACCGTTCCGTCAGCTTCAATTCGATGCGGCGGTTGCGACGATAGGCTTCCTCGGTGTTGCCGGGATCAAGCGGCTGGTATTCGGCAAAACCGGCAGCGACCAGGTGCTGCGGCGACACGCCGAGGGAGATCAGATACTGCACCACCGAAATCGCGCGCGCCGAGGACAGCTCCCAGTTCGACTTGAAGATCGGGCTGTTGATCGGGCGCACGTCGGTATGGCCGTCGACCCTCAAGACCCAGGGAATCTCGCTCGGAATCTGCTTTTCGAGATCCTTCAACCCGTCCGCGACTTTGTCGAGCTCGGCCCGCCCCTCGGGCAGCAATGTCGCCTGTCCGGTATCAAAGAAGATTTCCGACTGGAACACGAAACGGTCGCCGACAATGCGTATATCGGGACGGTTGCCGAGGATCGTCCGCAACCGGCCGAAAAACTCCGAGCGGTAGCGCGACAATTCCTGCACACGCTGCGCCAGCGCGACGTTCAGCCGCTGGCCGAGATCGGCGATCTTGGTCTGCGATTCCTTGTCGCGCTTCTCGGACGCATCGAGCGCGTCCTCCAGCGCCGCCAATTGCCGCCGCAGCGCGCTGATCTGCTGGTTGAGGACCTCGATCTGCGCCAAGGCTCGCGCCGACACCTGTTTTTCAGATTCCAGGGCCTTGTTGAGCTCGGTCGCGCGGCCCTCCGCGCTGTTGCCGGCATTGGCCAAGCCCTCATAGAGCCCTTTGACACGGTCGCGCTCGGCTTCTGCCGAGGCAAGGCCGGCCTTGAGCTGCGTGATCTGGTCGTTGAGATCGAGCTTGCCGAGCTTTTCCAGCGACAGCTGTTCGCTCAATTGCGCGATCTTCGCATTGAGCTCCTGTAGCGCCTTGTCCTTGCCGGTGACCTCCTGAGAAAGGAAGAATTGCACGACCAGGAATACCGACAGCAGGAATACGATCGACAGCACCAGCGTCGAGAGCGCATCGACAAAGCCGGGCCAATAGTTGAATCCGCTTTCGCGCCGGGCACGTGCAAGCGCCATCCTGTTCTCCGCCTAACTCTTCTCGGGTTGACGCGCGAGCCGTTCCAAAAGCCGTTTGATTTCGCGGTTCTGTTCGCCCTGGCCGTCGGCCCATTCCCGGATCATTTGTTGTTCGGTGCGCATGTGCGCAACCAGGCCCTGGATGGCTTCGGCGAGGTTCGCCATCGCCGCGGTGGTGTGGCGCCCGCCGCCCCCACCTCCACCTTCCTCCACCGCAGTCCGCAACCGGTCCAGCGCGCCGGCGATATCACCGCCGGTTGCCCCGTCGCTGCCATATTGGCGCACCGTCGTGGCAAGCCAATCCTCCAGGTCGGTGTAGAAGCGGTTCTGCGCCTGGCTCGATTGCAAGTCGAGAAAGCCGAGGATGAGGGAGCCGGCAAGTCCGAACAAGGATGACGAGAACGAAATCCCCATGCCGCCCAGCGGTGCGGCCAACCCTTCTTTCAAGGTATCGAATAGCGCGCCGGCATCGCCCCCGACCTTCAGCCCGTCGATGATCTTGCCGACCGACCCTACCGTCTCGATCAGGCCCCAGAACGTGCCCAAAAGTCCGAGGAACACCAGCAGGCCCGTCATATAGCGGGAAATATCACGCGCCTCGTCGAGGCGGGTGGCGATGGAATCGAGCAGATGCCGCATGGTCTGCTGCGAAATCGTGATCCGCCCCGTGCGCTCCCCGCCGCCGCCAAGAATGGCCGCCATCGGCGCGAGCAGGGTGGGGTGGCGATCCATCGCGAGCCCCGGATCGGCGATACGGAAGTTGTTGACCCAGGCGACCTCAGGATAAAGCCTGATCACCTGACGAAACGACAGGATGGTGCCGACGAAGAGCACGACGCCAATCAGCGCGTTAAGGCCGGGATTGGCGAAAAAAGCGAGGACGATCTGCTTGTAAAGGACCACCGCGACCAGCGCGCACAGCACCAGAAACACCAACATGCGCACCAGGAAGATCCGCGGCGAAGACAATTTGTTCAGGTCGATCTCCATGGCGGAGCGGGAGGAGGAGCCGGCGGGCATTTCTGATGTCCGTTACAACAAGCGTGTGTCTATCCCACTATGGCACAGCGGTAGCGGGAAGAAAGCCGCGATCACCTGATTTCGCGGAGCCGCGGCGCGGGCGTGACCGAGCCGACACGCGGTTGCTCCGCTTCAACCCCTCGATCCAACGACGGCGGCCTCACCCATGGCGTCCGCCGAGCTCCGCCGGGGCGAAGAACCGGTCAGCCGAGGGCAGGGGCTGCAGAATTGCCGCTTCGGCCCACTTACCGATGCATCATTGGCGGGGGTTCCCCGATACGGAGCTGCCTCACGACCCGGTGATATCAGGAAAGCGCTCACTCTTTCAGCGAATTAGAGCGCCCGTCGTCCTAGTGGACAGCGTTGTCGCACAAGAGGTCACGTCGGACATTGCTGCGCCCCGCTCGTAACTCACGCCGCGCTGCTTGCCGGGCCCGAAAGCATCTTCGGCATGCAGCCGGATGTAATGGCCGCCTGCAATTCCGCCAACTCGGCTTCCAGATATTCGTTGGCCATGATCAGTGCCTTGATGGTGCTGCGCAAATTGCCGTCGCACATGGCGATCGCCTGATCGCAGGCCTGTTCGTAATGACTGTTGTCGAAAGGTGATACGGACATCAGAGCGATCCTCGTCGTTCGTTGCAAGGCATGTTCTCTGTTTGTTCCGATTGAGTCAAGCGGGAAGTACCGACCTGCCGATGTGCGAACAGGATTCGTGGTCTGGATGGATCTCCGAGCGCCCTTGCCTTCCCTGGCCGGCGCGAATGCCTACGCAATGATGTCGGGTGTGATCTGATCTTCGATGAAGGCGATGCGATCGCGCAACAACAGCTTGCGCTTCTTCATGCGTTGCAGTCGCAACAAATCCGGCGCGGGCGACTGATGCAGAGCATCGATGGCCGCATCGAGATCGCGATGCTCTTGTTGCAATCGGGCGAGCTCGGCCTGGAGTTCGCGCTCATCTTCGTTGGTCATGATGCACGATAGCTGGAAAACGCGATGAGATAGCGAAAGGCTGTGGAAAGCCTGTGGGAAATATCGACCCTCCGGCGTTTCTCCGCAAGCCGGCAAACGTTGCGCAGGGCGCTACGACGAGCCAAGCCTGTGACTAGCAGAAACGGAAGGGGCATCCGGTTCCTTGCTCACGCTTCGTTACACATGACCGTTAAAAATGACACCACTGATTCTGATAGCCATCGACAGCTGCCCCGGCTGGTGTAAACTCCGGCGCCGCGATCGAATCTTGAGGTTTCATCCTACCGAGGAGGTTTCGAATGGCAATTCAGGCACATCTCGTTGAACTGGAACGGAAGCACAAGGTTCTTGAAAACGAGTTGCACGAAGCCCTTCTACACCTTTCGACGGACGACCTGGCAATAGCCGAACTGAAGCGCCGAAAGCTGATGGTGAAAGACCAGATTGAGCGCTTGAAGCAGCAAAGCGGCGAAACCATCCATTAGCTCTGGATTGCGAATATCTGCCGATCGGCCCGAGCAGGCGCCGGCCTGCTCACCGACGCAGGCAGCGCTTTATCTTTCTTCGACGCCGCGAAAGTCATGGCCCCGACGCGAATACGCGGCGCTATCTGCTGGCGAGTTCGCCGACATAATCGGCGATCGCCAGGGATGACGTGAGACCTGGCGATTCGATACCGAACAGATTGATCAGGCCAGCAACGCCGTGATCACGTGGCCCTTGAATCACGAAATCCTGCACGGCAATTGCCGGGGGTACGATCTTGGGCCGCATGCCCGAGTAGCTCGGCATCAGTGCGCGGTCCGGCAGCGTCGGCCAGTACTTGCGGATCGCCGGATAGAAGCGCTCCGCCCGTGCCGCATCGACGGTATAGTCGATTTGGTCGACCCACTCGACATCAGGGCCGAAGCGCGCCTGCCCCGCCATGTCGAGCGTCAGGTGCACGCCAAGTCCGCCAGGCTCCGGTACCGGGTAGATCAGGCGCGAGAACGGCGCCTTCGCGCTGCAGCTGAAATAATTGCCCTTGGCGAGATAAGGTGTGGGCACCAGCTCTTGTAGTAGCCCATCGATTTTGCGGGCCACGTCCGGCGCCGAAAGCCCGGCCGAATTGACCAGCAAGTTGCATTCCAGTGTCATCGGCGTATCGCCGCCGGCGTCGATTTCGATGCGACCGCCGTTGGCGCGCGCGGCAAGCAGCGGCGTGTGAAAGGCGAAGGCGGCGCCCGCACCCTCGGCATCGCCGCGCAGCGCCAGCATATA